>DASSZQ010000235.1:0-4909 GCA_035702755.1 Solirubrobacteraceae bacterium
GGCCGACTCGGGCGCCATGATCCCGCTGATGGGCCCTGGCGACTTGGGCGTCGTGATCCCGCTGATGGGCCCGGCAGACTCGGGCGCCATGACCCCGCTGATGGGCGTTGGCGATTGGGCGCCGTGATCCCGCTGATGGGCCCGGCAGAGCAGTCTCAAATACGAACGGTTCCGGGACTCGACGAGTGATCGTGAAGCAAGTCGATCTGTGTGTCTCGTTAACGACCCTTTGTGGGAACCGGATACGGCGAAGAGGGCGACGGTGCTGGCCGCGGCGCGGGTGAAGCGGTCGAGCGCGCTGTGGTCGAGCTTGTCGAGGCGGTCGCGGCGGGTGTGGTGGTGCGGGTCGAAGGGTTTCCGGCCCGTCCGCCCCAGCGTCGAGCCTGCTTCCGGCTTTTCTTGTTGCTGTCTCCTGACCAGACGCCGGCCGATGGGATACCGGCGTCGATGACGCTGGCGTAGTCGGATTCGCGGTCGAAGGTGGTGGTCTGGGCGATGACGCCGGTGGCGGCGAGCTGTTCGACGAGGACGCACGCCACCTGCGCGGAGCCGGGCGTGACGACGACGACAACGCTCATTTCAGACGCGTCCCTCCCATTTGCTGACCATCCCTTCCGTGTCGTGCGCTGAGTTCAGTGCCGGCCCGGCTGGTCCCATCTGGCGTCATGCCGGGCATCGGCGCGGGATGCCGGCAGCCTGCCGGCCGTTAGAGGTTCTGTCGCAGCTTCCCGATCGCGGCGCCGAGGTCGGTCTCGATGCAGTCGGGCTGCTGGAGGCCGTTCTTGAGCAGCAGCTGGACGAACGGTTGGTTCTGCCGGCGCCGGCGGCGGCGAAGTACGCCTGGAGCCCGGCGCCAGCTCGTCGTCCTCGGGCAGGGTGGCCACATCGACCAGCTTCTTGATGCCGGCGACGGCCGCCTTGTCGAAGGCCGCGATCCTGCGCGCGAAGGGCTCGGTGAAGCCCTCGATTTCAACGTCCTGGATGACCCGGTTCACGTAGCCGTACTCGGCCGCAAGGGCTGCCGGGACGTCATCGCCGCCGAGCAGGATCTTCCAGCGCGCGGCCGCGGCCGACCAGGCAGGCGGGCCATGGGGCCGCCGCCGGGGATGGCGCCGACGCCGACCTCGAACTGGCCAAAGACCGCCCTTCTCGGACGCGAAGCGGATATCGGTGGCGAGCACGAACTCGCTGCCCGCGCCGCGGGTGCGGCCCCGGATCTCCGAGATCGTCGCAACCGGCAGCCTGCTCAGTCACAAGAGGTTGTCCAGGTACGGGTACAGGCCGGTCGGACCGGGCTGCACCCCCGCCACACGGGCGTTGTCGGCCAGGAAGTCCCAGTGGGCCATGGAGTAGCCAGGCTTGTCACTGCGGAAAACGACGTCCGTGAGGTCCGGATCGTCCTCGATGCGCCCGTGAGCGCGCCGAGCTGGTCGATGGTGTCCGGATCCAGCAGATTGACCGGGCCGTTATCGAAGGTCACCCGCCAGTAGGACGGGGAGACCTCGCTGAGGTGGAACTGCTCTGCAGCACTCATGACCGAGACGGCACGTTCCTAACCTTCGGACCGGCGTCCAGCCAGAGCTGGATGAGCCGACGCAGTGCGGAGTGTCGTGTGTTCATGGGACGAACTGCTGGCCGCCGTCGATGTCGTAGGTCGCGCCGGTGAGCGCGGTGTTGGTCATGATGTGGACGGCGAGGGCGGCGACGTCGGCCGGGCCGACGACGCGCCCGATGGGGAGCGTCGCGCGAAGCTGCTCCCGCCGAGCTTCGAGCCGGTCGCCGAGCAGCGATGCCGATAGTGGGGTGTCGACGAAGCCGGCGGCGATGAGGTTGACGCGGACCGGCGCGAGCTCCAACGCGAGGGATGCCGTGAACGGAGGCAGCACGGCGGTCGCCGCCGCGGCGATCCCGAGGTCGCGACTGATCCGCCGGCCGCCGGTGCCCCCCATCAGCACCAGCGTGCCCCCAGGTCTCATCTTGCCGGCGGCATTGCGCGCGACCTCAAGCGCCACCACCACGTGTCCGCCGAGCGCGTGGTGCACCTGCTCTGCGTCCATCTCGAGCAGGGGCACGTAGTCCGGGCCGCCGGCCGTGACCACGACGTGGTCGATCCGGCCGGGCAGCCCGTCGAAGAACCGCTTCAGCGCTGCCGCGTCGTTGGCGTCGAAGGCGGCGGTGCTGCGGGCGTCGACGTCTAGCGCGGCCCGCCCCAGCCGTTGAGGATCCCGTCCGGTGAGGACGACGTCGGCGCCCTCCGCGCGGGCTTTCCGGGCGGTTTCGAGCCCGATTCCGGCGCTGCCGCCGATCACGACAACGGTCTGGCCGAGCAGTTCCGGCTCCCGGCCAACGGAACCACTGACGGTTTCGGCGCTCATAATTCTTCCGATCGGTGGTGTCGGCGACCGATCAACAGGTCGCCCCCGGCTGTCCTGCTCATCCCGACAGGCTCGCCATCTGCGCGCCCATCGGTCTGACGGGCCGCGGAATGTCCGCGATCTGCATGCGGAGCTCTTTCAACGCCGCGTCGTAGATGCCGGAGAAGCTGGGGAAGGGCTGGATCGTGTCGCTGAGCACTTGGAGCGGGACGTGCGCGCGGATGGCCAGCGTCGCCTGTTGCATCCACTCACCGGCTTCGGGCCCGAGTGCGTAGGCGCCGGTCAGTCGCTCGCCGTCGCTGAGCAGCGTCAGGAACCCGTTGGATTCGGCATAGGCGTGGGTGTAGGTGGCGGTCTTCGACACCCCCGAGACCGGTGCGGTGGCGCTGTAGTCCGCTTCGGCCGCGCCCACCGCCGCGGCCTGCGGGTCGGTGTAGGTGACCCGTGGAACCGCCTCGTAGTTCGCCGGATGCGCATCGCCGGAGATGTTCGCCGCGACCACGTCACCTTCGTATTCGCCGACGTGGGTCAGCGGCCAGATGCCGTTGACGTCGCCGATCGCCCACAGGCGCTCGCCGGCGCGCAGGTGCTCGTCAACCCGGATGCCGTGGGGGTCAACCTCGACGCCGACCGTCTCCAGGCCGATCCCCTCGACGCGCGGGCGCCGACCGGTTGCCACCAGCAGCCGGTCGCCCCGCAGCTCCTTACCGCCATCGAAGTGCAGGACATACTCATCGCCTTCCCGCCGGGCGGCGGTGGCGTGCATCTCCAGCAGCAGCTCGATTCCGTCCCGCCGCAGCGCCTCGCCCAGCGCCTCCCCCAACGGCGCAGGTTCACGGGGAAGCACGCGGTCGGCGCCCTCGACGAGCACCGCCTCGCCGCCGAGACGCCGCACGACCTGAGCGAGCTCGACACCGGCCGAGCCGCCTCCGAGCACCAGCAGGCGGCGCGGGACAGCCTGCATGCTCGTCGCCTCGCGGGTGCCCCACACGCCGTCAAGCCCCCGCAGTCCAGGGATCGCGGGCACGACCGGATCCGCGCCGGTCGCCACCACGATGTGCTCCGCGGTGTGGCGGACGCCCGCGACATCGACCGCGCCGGTGCCGGCCAGTCGGCCGGTGCCCCGCAGCAGGTCGATCCGGTTGTTCGCCAGCCAGCGCTCCTGGCCGGCGTCAGAGTAGTTGGAAACCATGAAGTCCCGCCAGGCCAGCGCGGCCTCCACGTCTACCTGTGCGCTCGCCCCGGCCTCGCGCGCGCCCTGCACCGCCTCGCCCGGGCGCAGCAGCGACTTCGACGGGATACACGCCCAATACGAGCACTCGCCACCGACCAGCTCACGCTCCACCAGAGCGACGCGCAGCCCGCGGGCAGCCAGCGCCGCAGCACAGTGCTCACCGGGCGCCCCGCCGCCGAGAACGATTACGTCATAGCCGCTCACGTGGGCAGCTCCGCGCCGGTCTGCTCGCGCACCATGTAGTCGGCGTACCAGTCGGGCCAGTTCTCGTCGCGTTGCCCGGTGCGCTTTTCGTGCTCGCCGTGGGCGGCCTCCGCCCGCCGAAGCGCGCTTGCCAGGTCCGCCGTGGATGCAAATGTCGTGTCATCGGCGTCGATCCGGCCGGGCAGCCGCGTCGTGATCTCCTGCAGCAGCCAGCCGTTGCCGTCCGGGTCGCTGAACGTGGCGAAGGAGCGGTAGCTGTCGTGATCGCGCGCGGGACCGCGGACGCGACCGCTCGTGCCGTCGGGCTGGAACTGAGCGCCCGGCGTCCCGGCGTGGAACACCTCGCTGACCTCGACACCGCGGGCGAGGAGCGCATCGCGCCCAGCCTCGATATCGGAGACGATCAGGTAGAGGCCCTGGGCCGAGCCGGGCGAGGCCGAGGTCATGTTCGTGCCGAACTGGATAGAGCTCGCCGAGCCCGGCGGCGTGAACTGCACGACCCGGAAGCCGTTATCGAAGGGGAAGTCGGCGTCGAGCCTCCACCCGAGACTCCCGTAGAACCCTTTCGCACGGTCGACATCCGAGACAGGGATGACGACCACCTCAAACTTCAGGTCTACGTTCTTTACGCTCGCCGCCCCACTCGCGTCGCTGCCGCGGTCATCGGACGTACTCACGCAGCCTCCCCGGGTTGTGTCAGACCAGCCCGAGGACGGTAGCGCCTTCACCGCCGCATCGCACCACCGAGAACCCTGGGGGTTCCCCAACCGGTCGACCTCGTTCGGGCCGCCCGGCCGGAGCGCGCTCCACCGTGCGTGCGATCTTGTGCGCCGGGACGCGTACGGTACCAAACGGCTGCCTGCGCTGGTTGCGCGCGTCCCGGGAGCTCCGCGGTCCTCGCAGGTCGCGGCAGCGTGGTCAGCGGGGTGGGATGTTGTCGCCTCGCCGGCCAGCGCGACCATCGCGTCGAGCATCCCGTCGGGCACGTGCCACTGGAGAGGGCCCTCCGTCGTCTCATAAACGAACGGTTCCGAGACTTAGCGACTGATCGTTGAAGCGAGTCGATCTGTGCGTCTCGTTAACGACCGGTTGCGAG
>DASSZQ010000080.1:0-6279 GCA_035702755.1 Solirubrobacteraceae bacterium
GCCGCCCGGCGCCGCGTCCGGCGCCGGCGGCTCACCGCCCTGCTCGTCATCTCCGCCACCGCCGCGGCAGCGCTGGCCATCGTCAGCCTCGGCTCATCCGGGAGCCGCAGACCCGCGGGACGGGCAGCGCAGCATCCGGAAACAGCGCAGCGCCCTCCATCGCGCGCCCGCGCCATCCACCCGCGTCCCGCGGCGCCCACGGCGGCGGCGCACCACGCCGAGCGTCGCCACGGCCAGCCTCCGGTCGCGACGAGTCTGCACCGGATGCTCGGCCAGATGATCGTGGCGCGGTTCGCCGGGCCGACTCCGCCCCCCGGACTCCTGCGTCGTATCCGGGCCGGAGAGGTCGGCGGGGTCATCCTGTTCGCCGACAACCTCGCCGGCGGGCCGCTGGCAACCCGCTCACTGACGGCTGAGCTTCAGGCCGCGGCGCGCACGGGTCACAACCCGCGGCTGCTGATCATGACCGACCAGGAGGGCGGCGAGGTCAAACGGCTTCCCGGCCCGCCCAGCCTCTCCCCCAGCCAGATGAACAGCGCCGGCGTGGCGTTTGCCGAAGGGAAGGCAACGGGGGCGAGCCTGCGATCAGCGGGAGTCAACGTCGACCTGGCGCCCGTCG
Source organism: Solirubrobacteraceae bacterium (assembly GCA_035702755.1). GTDB lineage: Bacteria > Actinomycetota > Thermoleophilia > Solirubrobacterales > Solirubrobacteraceae > Palsa-465. Next base: position 620 of record DASSZQ010000080.1, read on the forward strand.
CCGACGTGGAGCATGTGACCAATTCGTTCCTCGGCTCCCGCGCATTTGCACCCACCGCGGCGGCGGTCGCCCAGCGGGCGTGCGCCTTCGCCCGCGGCCTGGCCTCCGAAGGTGTCGCCTACACGCTCAAGCACTTCCCCGGCCTGGGGTGGGCCGACGGGAACACGGACCTGGGTGAGGTAACGGTTGACGAGCCGGCGAGCACTTTGCGAGCCGACTACCAGGCATACCGAAGCTGCGGGGCCAATCCGCTCGCGCTCGTGATGATGAGCAGCGCGATCTATCCGACGCTCACCGGCCCGCTCCCGGCCTCGATGTCACGGGCCGCATACCGTCACGAGCTGCGGGTCGCCATCCCCCACGGCTCGCCCGTCACGATCAGCGACGACCTGCAGACGCCCAGCATGGCCGGCCGGGCTGCGCCCGCGCGCACGGCCATCAACGCGGGGCTTGACCTTCTCCTCTACGCCGAGACCGACCAGGGCGCGGCGGATGCGTACTCACGGTTGCGCACCGCCGCCGACGACGGCGAGTTGAACCTCCGCCATGTCCGCCGCGCCAGCGAGATGATCATGGCGCTGAAGCAGCGGGTGCGTTAGCCGTAGATTGTCATCGTGTCGGTGGCATCACGTCCCAGCCTGCTGACCTGGACGGAGCGGGCCGACCGCGCCGCGCTTCAGCGCGCCGGAGCCGACGTGGTGCAGTTCGCGGCGCTGCGCCACACCGCGACGGCCGCGGCCCAGCAGACGACCACGGGGCGCACCACGCTCACCAACCCCGCCGCACCTTGGCTGGCGCGGGTCGCCCAAGCGGACTCGCTCGCCGTGATCGGCGTTGAGATTCACGACCTCAGCGACCTGACGACGCTGTACGGCCACGTGCTGGAGCCGGCCCTCCGCACCCGGACCCCGGTCGTCATCGAAAGCGCGCACCGGCTGACCACGCTGGCGCCGGAGCGGTTCGTCGACCGGCAGTTTGAGTACCCGTACACGCTGGAGCGCGCCCTGCACGCGGCGATGCGGCTGTTCCGCCCGGACCCAGGCCCGGATCCAGGCACCCACCCGGATCAACCCCCGGAGCCGGAAGCGGGCCACGGACCACCCACCGGACTCGCCGCGGCCGCCCTTGACGACGAGCAGCGCCGGGCGGTCACCGCCCACAGCGGCGTCGTCCAGGTCATCGCCCCGGCGGGCTCTGGCAAGACGACGGTCCTCATCGAGCGGGTGCGCGAGCTGCTGCACCGCGGGACGCCGGCCGAGCACATCCTGTGCACCACGTTCAACCGCGACGCGGCGCTGGAGCTCCAGGACCGGCTGCGCGCCGCCGGGCTGACATCGGTCACCGCCCGCACGTTTCACAGCATCGGCTGGTGGCTGATGCGCGAGGAGGGCCTGAACCGCGCCAACGGGATCCGTGACATCTCCCTGAACCAGTGGCGGCGGCTGTGCGCGATCGTCAACCAGGAGGAGGGCATCTGGATCGATCCCGCCGATGCCCGGGCGGCGATCGCCGACATCAAGCTCGGCCTGCTGGCCACCCCCGCCGAGTTCCGTCGCCGGGCCGACGATCATGAGAACGGTTCCGCGCTGGCCCGCATCTATGAGCTGCATGAGCAGCAGCTCGCCGAGCAGCAGGTCAACGACTTCGACGACCTGGTCGTCGTCGCCGTGCGGGCGCTGCGCGAGGACCCGGCGCTGCGCCGCCGCTGGCAGACGCGGTTCCGGCAGGTCCTGGTCGACGAGTACCAGGACATCGAGCCCGCCCAGGAGCTGCTGGTGCGGATCCTGGCCGCGCCGGAGGACGGCTTCTTCTGCGTCGGCGACGAGGATCAGACGCTGTATGGCTGGCGGCGGGCGAGCGTGCGGCGGATCCTTGATCTCGACATCGCCTATCCCGGCCTTCAACGCATCTCACTGGCCCACAACTACCGCTGCCCGCCGGAGGTCGTCGAGGCCTCACGGCGGCTGATCGAGCGCAACCGGGTTCGCTTCCCCAAGCCGATCGAGGCCGACCCCCGGCGCGCGCCGGCCGACGAGCTCGCCCCGCTGGCCCTCTCCGAGCACGCCGATCAGCCGGACGCCGCCGAGGCCGTCGCATCCGAACTGGCCGGCGCGCGCCGCGGCGAGACCGTGGTCCTGGCCCGGACCACCAACCTGCTGCGCACCGCGGCGCTCGCCTTCGCCCAGCGGGGCGTGAAGATCGCCGCGCCGGAGCCGGTGTTCGAACCCCACGGGGCGCGGGGCGCGCTGGAGGCCTACCTGCGGCTGTGCGCCGGCCCCGGCGAGGCCCGCGCCGCGGACGTCGGCGTCGTGTTGCGGACGCCGAGCCGGGGCCTGCCGCTGGAGGCCGAGGAGCGGGTGGCGGCGCTCCTGCGCGAGGGCCTCAGCTTCACCGACGCCCTGATCCACGTGCCCGCCACCGCCCGGCAGCGGACACGGCTCCGCGACGCCGGCACGATCCTCGATGCGCTGGCTCAGATCACCGCCGCGCCCCGGTTCATTCGCTACCTCCGCGGCCCCGGCGGCCTGAACGAGTACTTCACCGCCCATGAGCAGACCTTCGTCTCCAGTGAGCAGATCGAGCTTGAGGTGCTGGAGCAGGCCGAGCGGGAGGCGTCCGGGCGCACCGTCGCCGAGTATGCGGCGCTGCTGCAGGGGCGCAGTGACCGGCTGCGTGCGGTGCGCGACGACGCCAACGGCCTGGAGCTGACCACCATTCACCGGGCCAAGGGCCGGCAGTGGCCGGAGGTGCAGCTGTTTGCCGCCGACGAGGGCCAGCTGCCCCACCATCGTGCCCTGGAGGTCAGCGCCGAGGCGCGGGCGGCCGGCGAGGGGCTGGAGGCCGAGCGCCGGCTCGCCTACGTCGCGTTCACCCGGGCCCAGAACACGCTCGTCATCCACGCCACCCGGGAGAGCCCCAGCCGGTTTCTGGCCGAGGCGGGGCTGAGCCCCAGCCGGCCGTGGCAGGACCCCAGCCCGCCCGGCCGGCAGAACCCCGGCCCGCGCCGCCGGCCGGACCCCGGCCCGCCCCGCCGGCAGGACCCCAGCCGGCAACGCGCCGGCCGCACGCCGGTGCCGGGCGATGCCGGCGCGGTGCTCGCCGAGGCCGAGCGCGTCGGCCTCGCCTACGCGCTGCGGACGGCGCCGACCCGCCGGGCGGCGCTGCTGGGGGCCGCCGTCGCCGTCGAGCAGCGGCAGGTGGGACCGCAGACGGCCTCAACCCGTCTCACGGTCACGCAGTTGCTGGAGGCGATCGAGTCCCTCGACGCGGACGAGCGCGCCCACATCCTCACCGGCGCCCGCGTATCCGGCGACACCCGGGTGCCGCGGCTGGGCGGCAAGGCCCGGTCACGGCTCGGCCACGCCCTGCGGGTGCTCGCCTCCGGCGCGGCCACCTAAAGAACGGCCCGCCCCCCGCCGCAGCGCCCCTCACCCCAGCCGGTACAGCTGCAGGGCGTTCGTGCGCAGGATCATCCCGGCGGCGACGAGCGCGTCCTCCTCGCCGAGCAACTCCGGGAGAACGGCGGCCAGGGCATCACGCCACCAGACCGAGGCCAGCAGGAACAGCTCCGGGGTGCGGGCGGCGTCGGAGGCATACAACAGCTTTGACATCGGCGCCAGCTCCAGCGCCTCGGCCAGCGCCGCCGCCGGCCGGGCGACGTGCGGAATCGTCAGCGACAGGTCAAAGAACACGTTGCCGTAGACCGACGCCATCCAGCCGGCCTCGCGCACGAACGGGTAGCAGTGCAGCAGCACGAACGTCGTCTCGGCAAACCGCTCCACGAGCGGCTTGAGCAAGCCCGGACGGGCGGCGGGCAGCAGCAGGTCGCTGTCACCAAAGCCCGTGTGGACCTGCACCGGCAGCGGGTCGCCGGTCGCCTCGTTAGCCTCCAGCGCAGCGAGCAACACCTCCCCCATCGCCGCGCCCTCCACCCGGTCTGACCGGACCGCGGGCGCCAGCGCCGCCAGGTCAAGGCCGCCCCGGTAGGCGGCGATCGTCTTGAGCGCCACGTACCCCTCCGCCCGCGCGGCGGCCACCCGGGCGGCCACCGCCTCGGCGGACCGCAGACGGCCCTCCCCCTCGTCGGCAAGGCTCTCAATCCGCAGCACCGGCCGCGCCTCACAACCCGCCAGCGCCCCCAGCTCGTCAACGCGCGTCCCCACATCCGCCGCCGGGAAGCCCGTGTCGACGAGCAGCAGCTCTGTCCCGGTCGCCCTCAGCAGAGACTCGGCATAGTCCGACCCCTCCATCTCCCGCCGCACCGAGAACACGGCCTGCTCGTCGGCGGCGCACCCCAGGTGGCCGGCCAGGACCCGGATCGCGCGGCGGTACATGAGGCTGCAGCCGACGTGCCGCCACTGGCGCGGATCGGCGCTCTCCGTAAACAACCCGCGGAACTCGTCAAGGCTCCCGGGCGGCTCGCGCAGCAGCCCGTGGGCGTGGTGGTCAACGAGCGCCAGCCCGTTCAGTACCTCTCGAAATGCGTCCACCCGTATCGGGGATGCTGTCACGTGTTTGGTGTGGTAGCGCGCAGCCAGCAAGACCAGCTGTCAGACGAGAACCCCGGCACGTCGCCGCATCAACGCCGGGACGGCGGATCTATCCCGAGCTGCTTGCAGATCTCCCGCACCAGCCCCGGCCCAATCTCGTTGTGGCGCGGCACGGTTGAGGGCGCTCCGTTCGGCCCCCGCCACTTCGCGTGGCGCGCGCCCTCGCCGACGAACCTCGCGCCCTGTTCCCGCAGGTGCCGTTCGAACTCGGCGCGCTTCAACGGCCGGTGGCTAGCTCACCGTCAAGGTCAGGGGCTCGTCATCCATGCCCGGCGACCGTCGCCCGGCAAGAGCGCTATCCGGAGTCAGGATGGTCTGGAGCGCGTCGATCACGTTCTCGCGGGCCTCGGCGCGGGTCCGCCCCTGACTGATCGCCCCCGGAACCTCAGGGACGGTCGCCATGATCCATCCTTCGCCGGCATCCTCGAAATGAATTGTCAGCGTGATGCGCTCGCCGCCCGCTAGGCGGTGCATCAGTGCGCGCTCACGCAGAAGTAGATGACGCAGCGCCGGGCGCTCGCGCTCCACGAGCTCACGGAAGCGCTCACGGATCTGGCACCACGCATATCGGCCGACCCCGAGCGGGTCAGACGGAGGCGTTCGAGTAGGCATCGCCATGGATGATCGTAGTAGAGGCGCCTTTGGGCAACATGTGGCTTCGCGCCTCGGCGAATGTGCGAACCGCGCAATCCCTCGTGACCCGTGACATCGACTGGTCTCGGCCGGATGTCGTCTGCGGCCGGGACCCCGCTTCAGTACTTCTCGAAATGACCCTGCTGCTCGAATGCCTCATCCCCCGCGCTGTACGCCTTCCATTCCGAGCGGCGCACGGTCAGATACGACTCCGCCAGCTCCGGCCCCAGCGCGGTGCACAGCAGTTCGTCGCCGGCGAGCGCGTCCAGCGCCTCGGCCTGGGTCGCCGGCATCCGCGCGATCCCCCGCGCCGCCCGGTCAGACTCGCTCAACCCGCCCGGGTCGACGCCGACCGGCTCCGGCGGGGCCAGCCCCCGCGCCACCCCATCCAGCCCGGCGGCGATCAATCCCCCCAGGGCCAGGTGCGGGTTGCAGCTGGCGTCGGCGGCCTTGAGCTCGGCGTTGGTGGACGCCTCC
>DASSZQ010000119.1:0-37143 GCA_035702755.1 Solirubrobacteraceae bacterium
CGACACCGGTTGGCGGCGGCGGCTGATGAACGGCTGGCCCTTGGCCGGGATGAGAGACGCCGCCGCGGCGACCAGGCAGGCGATGAGCCCGAACGTGAAGGCCGAGGACAGGGCGCTGGAGAACGGTCCGGAGATGACCGACGGGAAGAACGTGTGGCCGACCAGCACGTGCTGCTGGGCGGCGGGGACGGCGTGGATCGCCGGGCCGAGGAGCGTCTGGATGGGGTTGTAGCCAAGGAAGGCGGCGAACAGCGTTGCCACCGGCGGCAGGCTGGAGATCTTGGCCGCGTCCGCCTTGGGCACCCCGTGGGCGGTGAGGCCGCTGTACAGGGTGCTGTGCAGGCCGCCGGAGAGGCCGACGATCATGAGGCTGAAGAAGATGCCGATCGACAGCACCATGGCCGAGTTCATGAACGTGGCGGCCATGCCGCCGCCGGCGCCGCGCTGGTTGGCGGGCAGGCTGTTCATGATGCTCGCCCGGTTGGGCGAGAAGAAGATGCCCATCCCGATGCCGTTGAGCACGATGATCAGCGCAAACCAGATGTAGCTGAAGTTCACCGGCAGGATCGACAGCAGGAAGAACGAGATCGCGGCCAGCACCATGCCGGAGGCGGCGAACGGGCGGGGGCCCATCCGGTCAGACAGAGCGCCGGCGATGGGACCGGCGAACAGCATGCCCGCGACCAGCGGCAGCAGGAAGATGCCCGCCCACAGCGGCGTGGAGGAGAAGCTGTAGCCGTGGCGGGGCAGGTAGATGCCCTGCAGCCAGATGATGAGCACGAACTGCAGACCGCCACGGCCGATGCCGGACAGCAGCGAGGCGAGGTTGCCGGCCGAGAAGGCCCGCACCTTGAACAGATCAAGGTGGAACATCGGCTGCTCGACGCGCGTCTCGATGAAGCAGAAGATGAGCAGCACCAGGAGGCCGCCGCCGATCTCGGCGATCACCGTGGGGCTCGTCCAGCCCATCGTGTGATGGCCGTAGGGCTGGATGCCGTAGGTGATGCCGACCATGACGGCGACGAGGCCGATGGCGAACGTCAGGTTGCCCCACCAGTCGATCTTGGCGTGCTTGCGCTCAGACAGGTCGCGCAGCTTGGCGAAGCCCCAGATGGTGCCGAAGATGCCGAACGGGACCGAGACCAGGAACACCGCGCGCCAGGCGACCGGCGCCAGGACGCCGCCGAGCACGAGGCCGATGGAGGAGCCGGCGACGGCGGCGACGCCGTTGATGCCCAGCGCCAGGCCGCGCTGGTTGGCCGGGAAGGCGTCGGTGATGATCGCGCTGGAGTTGGCGAACAGCATGGCTCCGCCGACTCCCTGCAGGCAGCGCATGATGATCAGCCACATGGCGCCGGAGCTGCCCTTCATCCACGTGATCGACAGCATGATGCTGAAGAACGTGAAGACGGCGAAACCGAGGTTGTAGGTCTTCGCGCGGCCGTAGATGTCGCCGAGCCGGCCGAGGCTGACGACGAGCACGGCGGTGACGACGAGGAAGCCGAGGATGAGCCAGAGCAGGTAGTTGGTGTTGCTCGGCAGCAGCGGGTTGATGTGGATGCCCTTGAAGATGTCCGGCAGCGAGATCAGCAGGATGGACGCGTTGATCGTCGCGATGAGCACGCCGAGCGTGGTGTTGGACAGCGCGATCCACTTGTAGTGCTCCGGCACCGGGTTGCCGTGGTGATCCAGGCGCTGTTCGCCTGCGCCGGATGAGCCGGAGGTCGCCGTCGCCGGAGCGGCAGCGCCGTGTCTACCGTTGTGTTCTGCGCCGTTCGTGCTCAATGGGTCCTCTCTGACTGGCTAAGCACCAGCTTACGTAAAGGTCAAATTGGTGTCGTGAAAATCTCGGTCCCGGTCCGCGGGGCGCGCACGCCCCGGTCCCATCGGCCGCGGCTCGACGCGCTCCGCTATCTCACGTTTACGTAAAGAATAGCTACCGGTTACAGATGCCCGGCCCGGCACCGAGGCGGGCGGGGCGAACGGCGGCCGAGGCGACGGGGGCGGCGGACGAGCCGGGCGGACGAGCCGGGCGGACGAGCCGGGCGGGCGATCCGGGCGGCGCCGGCGCCTAGGACGCGCGGACGATGCGCCCGCCCTCCCCCACCGCGAACCCGGGCAGGCCGAAGTGGCTCGCCAGCAGCCCGGGCACGTCCTCGCGACGGACCGGGGTCTCGGTCGCGCCCGCCGGCGTCCGCTCCGACAGCGAGAGCTCATCCCAGTCGCTGAGGACGAGGACGCTACCGTCCGGGCGGTGGGCGGCCACGATGAACCCGGTGACGAACGACGAGGACGGATGCGTGGCGGTGTACCAGTTGCTCGTCTCCAGGTCGATCCGGGGCACCGGCTCCGGGATGAAGCCGTACAGGTCCGTCCATCCGGAGGGCGCCTCGGTCTGCAGGACGTGCTCGCGCCCGTCGGCGACGATGCGAAAGCGCCAGCCGGACTGCTCGTGGACCGCGCCGGGACCGAACGGGATCGGCTCAAGCAGCGTGCCGTTGCCAAAGCCGACGTCGGCCAGCCACTCGCGCCCATCGGCCTGCACCCGGAGGGCGAGGTGCGTCCGCGGCCCCACAACGCCCGGGGCGCGACCGAGCCTGACCCGGCCCAGCATGGGCTCGACGCGGGCCCCGAGCGCCTCCAGCGCCAGGGCGAACAGCAGGTTCTGCTCAAAGCAGTAGCCCCCGCGGCCGGCCGTCACCAGCTTGCCCACGAGCGCTGACGGCTCCAGCGAGACGGGCACGCCCCGCTGCGGATCGAGGTTCTCGAACGGGATCGCGTCGACGTGCGCGCGGTGCAGCTCGGCCAGCCCGGGCCGGCCGCTGAGGCCGATCCGGCGGAGATAGTCCTCAAGCGGGAAGGACTCGGCCTCCATCGACGCGCTCAGCAGTCCTCAGACGGGAAGGACCCGGCCCCCATCGGCTGGGGTCAGGACGACGGGAGCGAGAGCATGGTGGCGCTGGCCGGCGGTACCCGCACCGAGTATGTGCCGTTCAGCGGCGTCACGGTCACGTTGTCCGGCGTGCCGGCGAGCTGCCCGGTTGAGGTGGCGGCACCGAACGTCTGACCGCCGAGGGTCACGCCGGACGTGGCGTGGACGCTCGGCGCGCGCAGCTGCTCCACGGTCGCCGGCCCGTGCGCCGAGGCGATCCGCACATGCACGGTTTCGGCCTGGGCGAGGCGCTTGTTGATGACGACGACGTGGATGGCGCCGCCGGCGGAACGGGTGGCCCACACCTTGACGCCTGCGGGAACCTTCGCCGCCACCCGCAGCAGCCGGGACCCCGCCGGCGCCGCCTGGGCGAACATGACCATCCCGTAGTACTCCGGGTGCACGCGCATCCCCCAGTGGCCGCCGACGAGCTCCGGTCCGAGGATCTCGTTGATCGTGTTGGGGACCGTGTGCACGTTGACCCCGGAGACGCCGACCCGGGCCATCTCAAACAGGGTGTCGAGCAGCCACAGCGCGGAGGTGAACGTATCGCTGACGCCGCGCGTTCCCCCGCACGAGATCCCGTTCATCTCATCGATGCGCAGCGGCAGACGGCGCCGGGCGGCGATGCCGACCCACGGCGCGACGTAGGAGGCAAGCCCGTGTGACGAGGAGTTGGCCAGCAGCTGGGCGCTGGTGATGACCGTCGACCTGCTGCAGTGCTTGAGCGGATACGCGTGCACGGTGACGAGCCTGAGGCCGTGCTCGGTGTTGATGAACGTGGCCAGGCTCTGCAGCCACCCCGGGCCGCCGATGGCCGGGCCGGCGATCGGATCCCCGCGCAGGTAGGACGAGAACCGGGAGAAGTCGCCGAGGTAGCCGGCGAAGTCATAGCCCGGCGGCCGGCCCGGGACCTGCTTACCGGTGATGCGCGAGCGATACCAGCCAAAGCTGGCGTAGAGCTCCGGTTCGTTGCCGAGCTCCAGCCCCGCGATGCGGGAGCGCCCGATGCGGCTCAGCATCGCCTGCGCCTCGGCGGTCGCCACCGCGCGGCTGTCGGCCTCCAGGTTGACGCCGAGGATGAGCCGGCCGTGGATGTCGTCGGCGAGCGCGCGGGCGACATTCATCCAGGTTGGGGTCAGCGCGTAGCGGACGCCGCCGGGCGGGGCCATGTGCGCCACCGGCCACCAGCTCCAGTCGGTGCTGTCGCCGGCGACACGCAGGACCGGACCGGCGGGCGCGATGTTCTCGATCAGGTGCACGAAGACGGGATTGATCGCCGCCGGGTTACTGCCCGCGAACTGCTCCAGGGCCCGCTCCTCGATCGACAGCCCCACGAAGCCCGGCGGCACGGGGCGCCCAACGGCCGCGCCGCTGACACCGACGGCCGGGCCCGGGGTGTGGGCGGCGCGGCGCGCGGCGCGCGTGGAGGCCTGAGTGGAGGCGCCGGCGGCGCTGTTCGCCGTGGTGGTGGAGGCCTGCGCACCCCCGGTGCCGCATCCCGCCACCATCATGACGACGGCGAGGACCGCAAGCGTCACGAGTGCCAGGGTGGCCCGCGTCAGCGGCCGCCGGAGACTGCCAGTCGTACTCATGGCGGGCCCCACGGTAACGGATTCGGCGCGACGGACCTCTCTGGCAGCGATCCGGAAACCGGCCCGGCGCAGGACCGTCAGCGCGGACGGTCGCTCAACTGGGCGATGAGGCGGTCAAGGATCTGCACCGCCTCGGCCAGCGTCTCCACCTCGCCGTCCTGCAGCGTGGCCATCTCCTCGTGCAGCAGGGCACGGTATTCGGCGCGCAGTCGGTGAAGGGCGTCGGCCCCCGCCCCCGTGAGGCTGACGAGCACGGCGCGGCCGTCGCTGGGATCGGCGGAGCGCTGCACCCATCCGCGGTCCTCCAGGCGGTTGACGAGAAGGGTGATCGCCGGCTGGGTGACCTGCTCCTCGCCGGCGAGTTCGCTGATCCGGCGCGGACCCTCCTCCAGCCGCCGCAACACGCCCGCTTCGGTGCGCGACACCGACATCGTGCTGCGCGTGAGGAAGATCTGCGACAGCGCCGACGCCCGCTGGGGAAGAGCCTCGGCGATCTCGTCCAGGTGCCGGCTGCGCAGCGTTGTTTCTCCCGGCTTCATCAAGGGATTACATTAGAGGCTAATGCAACGCCGCGGGCAGCGTCGCGCCCGGCCGGATCTCGATCCCGGCCCCCGTGGTCTTCAGTGAACAAACACGCGAAAGGGTGGACCCACTGATGATCTCCCAAGACCGTTCGTCGGACCGCAGGCTCTCCACGCACCGTCCCCGTCACCCTCGGCATCGTTCTCATCACGGACCGTGGCCCGCGGCGGCCGTCACCGGCGGCACCAGCGTCGCGGCCATCGCCGGCGCGGCGCTGGAGGAGGTGGCCGACGGCCGGCTGGCCGAGCTGCCGGTGACGGTGCGCTTCTGGGACGGCAGTTCGCTGCCGGCGGCGTCACACCGCCGCCGGGGAGCAGCGCCGAGCAGCGGCGACGTCGATGGCTTGCGAGCTCCGGCGCCAGATGCCGCCCCTCAGACCAACGGCGGGCCGGACGGGCACAGCGCCCCGGTGGTGGTCGCCACCGATCGCCGCGCCGTCTCACACCTGCTCCGTGACCCCGGTCAGCTCGGACTGGCCCGGGCCTGGGTCGACGGCTCGCTGACGGTGCCCGGCGATCTGGAGGAGGTGCTCGAGGTCCGGGGGGACCTCCCGCCGGTCCGCCTCACCCTCCGTGACCGGCTCCGGCTGGCGATCGACGCCGTCCGGGCCGCCGGGCTGGGTGTCCTGCGGATGCCACCGGTCCCGTCGGTCGAGGCGACCGTCGGCCGGCGGCGGCTCCTGAACCGCGACTCTGACGGCGGACGCCGTCACTCGGTGGGGCGCGATCGCCGCGCGGTGCGCCACCACTACGACCTCTCCAACGACTTCTACCGGCTCGTGCTGGGGCCGAGCCTGGTCTATTCGTGCGCGTATTTCTCCTCCCCGCGCGACACGCTGGAGGTGGCGCAGGAGCGCAAGCTCGACCTCCTCTGCCGCAAGCTGTGCCTCCGTCCCGGCGAGCGCCTGCTCGACATCGGCTGCGGCTGGGGCTCGCTGGTGCTCCACGCCGCCTCCCGGTACGGCGTGCGCGCGGTCGGCGTGACGCTGTCCGAGCCCCAGGCGCAACTGGCCCGCGAGCGCGCCCGCGCCCAGGGTCTGGAGGGCCAGGTCGAGATCCGCATCGCCGACTACCGCGAACTGGCCGACGGCCCGTTTCAGAAGATCGCGAGCGTGGGGATGTATGAGCATGTGGGCCGCGCCGAGCTGGGCAACTACGTGCTGACGGTCAACCGGCTCCTGGCGCCCGGCGGCCTGTTCCTCAATCACGGCATCGCGCGCCTGCACTCCGCGCCGCCCGAGGCCGACACGTTCATCTCGCGCTACGTCTTCCCCGACGGTGAGCTGCACCCGGTCGGCGACCTCATCTCGGAGCTGGCCGCGGCCGGGCTTGAGGTGCGCGACGTCGAGTCCCTCCGCGAGCATTACCCGCTGACGCTGCGCCGGTGGGTGGCGAACCTGAGGGCGGAGCAGGCCGACGCGGTGCGGCTGGTGGGCAGCGAGCGGGAGCGGGCGTGGATGCTGTACATGCTGGCATCGGCACTCGCCTTCGAGAGCGGAGACATCACCGTGTACCAGGTGCTCTCGGCCCGCGGAGGCGCTTCGCATAGGCTGCCGCTGGACCGGGTGCAGATGCTGACCCCCAGCCCGCCCCGTGAGCGGGCATAACGAGAAGCGAGAATCATGAGCGAAGCACTCAGTGCGCAGACCGTCGAGATCAAGGGCCACGACGGCGACACGATCGAGGCCTACCTCGCCCGGCCGGCCGAAGACGGCACGCGGGGCGGGGTTGTGGTCATCCACCACATGCCCGGCTATGACCGCGCCACCAAGGAGATCGTGCGCCGGTTCGCCGAGCTTGGCTACGACGCCGTGTGCCCCAACCTGTACTGGCGCGAGGCGCCCGGCGCCGCCCCGGACGATGCCGCGGCGACGGCCCGCGCCCAGGGGGGCGTGCCGGACGAGCGGCTGGTCGGAGACGTCGGCGGCGCCGCCGAGTATCTGCGCAGCCTGCCGACGTCCAACGGGCGCGTGGGCGTCATCGGCTACTGCTCCGGTGGCCGCCAGTCCGTGCTCGCCGCCTGCAATCTCGACCTCGATGCCGCCGTCGACTGCTACGGCGCGTTCGTGACCGGCACGCCCCCGGAGGGCTTCCCCCTGCAGGTGACCAACCTCGTCGATCAACTGCCGAACCTGCGCTGCCCGCTGCTCGGCCTGTTCGGCAACGAGGACCAGTACCCCAGCCCGGCGCAGGTCGACGAGCTCGACGAGATCCTCAACCGCGAGGGCAAGGCACATGAGTTCCACCGCTACGACGGCGCCGGCCACGCGTTCTTCGCCGTCGATCGCCCCAGCTACAACGTCGCCGCCGCCACCGACGGCTGGGAGCGGGTCGAGACCTTCTACACCACCCACCTCGGAGGCTGAATATGTGCACGTACGCAACGATCAAGACCGAGCTTGAGGGCAGCGCCAAGGGCCCGGACAGCAAGTGGTTCCACGTCACCGATGGCACCGTGTACTTCGACCACCCCGTGCACGCGATGGCCGAGCACACGCTCAACATCGACTTTGCCGATCCGGCGAAGGGTCCGGGCGCGCGAGTGGCGGTGGAGCTGACGGCCGCCTCGGCGCGCGAGCTGGTGGCGGCGATCGAGGCCGCCCTGCAGTCGGCGCCCGCCGAGCTGACCGTCTGATCTGCCCCTGAGCCATGTCGCCACCGCTTCGTTTTGATCCCATCGACGAGGCGGGGCGGCAGTGGCGCAACCACTGGCCGGAGGCGCCGGTGGCCGCGATGATGGCGGTCACCTCGGTGATGCGCGCCCAGCAGATCCTCCTCGGCCGGCTCAACGCGGCGCTGGAGGAGTTTGGGCTGACCTTCGCCCGCTACGAGGCGCTCATGCTCCTGTACTTCAGCCGGACCGGGGCGCTGCCGCTCGGCAAGATGGGCGACCGGCTCCAGGTCCACCCGGCGAGCGTCACCAACCTCGTCAACGGGCTTGAGCGGGCAGGCCTCGTCCGCCGCCGGCCGCACCCGTCCGATGGCCGCACGACGCTCGCGGCGATCACCCCGCCCGGGCGGACGACCGCGCACGCCGCCACCGCCGCTCTGCACCGGATCCGGTTCGGCACCGAGCCGCTTGACGACGACCAGCTGACGGCGGTGACCGAGATGCTGCGGCCGGCGCGGGAAGGGGCCGGAGACTTCGCGGCCGACGGGATCTCGCCGCTGTGAGTAAAAGGACGCAGAGCGGGCGCGTCATTTCACCTTTCCCCCGCCGGGGTTGATGACGAGACTTCTCGCATCAACTCGTCATCCGCTGCACCAGCCGGGGAGCAGCGCCACAGGATGGGGAGCTGATTCAGGCGCAGTTCCACATCCGCCCCGGCTGAGGGTCAGGCAACGCGGCAGCCGGCCCCATTTCTCGGATGGTGGATGCAACAGGAGGGGCCCCGGGGGCGCGGGGCCCCCTCCTGCACTGAGACGTAGCGCCTGAACGGGATAGGGGCCCCCGGGGGCGCGGGGGCCCCTTTCCTGTTGTCCGGGACCGCTGAGGGCTACAGGCTTGCCAGCGCCTCGGTGAACGTCGCGCTGGGCCGCATCGCCGCCGCCACCCGGTCGGTGTCCGGCTGGTAGTAGCCGCCGATGTCGACCTCCGAGCCCTGAACGGCGGCCAGTTCGGCGAGGATCGTCTCCTCCTCGGACTCCAGGCGCTCGGCCAGCGGCGCAAAGCGCCCCGCCAGGTCCGGGTCCTCGGTCTGATCGGCCAGCTCACGCGCCCAGTACTGCGCCAGATAGAAATGGCTGCCGCGGTTGTCAAGCTCGCCGACGCGCCGCAGCGGCGAGCGGCCGTTCTCCAGCACGCGCCCTGTGGCGCGGTCCAGCGCGTCGCCGAGCAGGCGGGCCCGCGGGTTGTCGGCCTTCTCGGCGAGCGTCTGCAGCGAGACGGCCAGCGCCAGGAACTCCCCCAGCGAGTCCCAGCGCAGATGGTTCTCACGCAGGAACTGCTGGACGTGCTTGGGCGCCGAGCCGCCCGCCCCCGTCTCGAACAGGCCACCGCCGTTCATCAGCGGGACGATCGAGAGCATCTTGGCGCTCGTGCCGAGCTCCAGGATGGGGAACAGGTCGGTCAGGTAGTCGCGCAGGACGTTGCCGGTGACCGAGATCGTGTTCTCGCCCGCCCGGGCGCGCTGCAGCGTGAACCGCGTGGCGGAGGCGACGTCCCGGATCTCGATCTGCAGCCCGTCGGTCTCAAGCTGCTTGAGCATTGGGCGGACCTTCTTGAGCAGCTCGGCGTCGTGCGGCCGCGTCTCGTCGAGCCAGAACACGGCCGGCCACCCGGTGGCCCGCGCCCGGGAGACGGCCAGCTTCACCCAATCGCGGATGGCAGCGTCCTTGGTCTGGCACATGCGCCAGATGTCTCCGGCCTCGACCTCGTGCCGGAGCAGCCGCTCGCCGTCTGAGACGCGCACCACCCGGACGACGCCCGGCTCGGTGATCTCAAACGTCTTGTCGTGCGACCCGTACTCCTCGGCCTTCTGGGCCATCAGCCCCACGTTCGGCGTTGTGCCCATCGTCGCCGGGTCAAACGCGCCGTTGCGGCGGCAGTCCTCGACGGTCTCGGCGTACAGGTCGGCGTAGGAGTGGTCCGGGATGACGAACTTGGCGTCCTCCAGCTCCCCGTCGGAGTTCCACATCTGGCCGGATGAGCGGATGGCCGCCGGCATCGAGGCGTCGATGATGACGTCCGAGGGAACGTGGAGGTTGGTGATGCCCCGGTCAGAGTCGACCATGGCGAGCTTGGGCCCCTTGCGGTAGGTGGCACCGATCGCCTCGGAGATCGCCGTCCGCTCGTCCTCCGGCAGGCGGTCAAGCGCCTTGAGCAGGGCGCCCATCCCGTCGTTGGCCTGGATGTCGGCCGCGGCCAGCGCCTCCGCGTGCTCGCCGAACACCGCCGGGAAGTAGGCGCGCACGGCGTGGCCGAAGATGATGGGGTCTGACACCTTCATCATCGTCGCCTTGAGGTGAACGGAGAACAGCACTCCCTGGCGCCGGGCGTCGGCAACCTGATCGGCGAGGAACGTCTGCAGCGCGTTCCGGCGCATGACGGCCGCGTCGAGCACCTCGTCGGCGAGGACCGGGAAGTCCGGCTTGAGCACCTTGACGTCCCCGCCCTCGGAGACATGCTCGATGCGCACCGCGTCGTCGCGCTCCACGGTGACCGAGCGCTCCGTGGCGCGGAAGTCACCGTCGGTCATCGTCGCCACGTGCGAGCGCGACTCCCGCGACCACTCACCCATCGCGTGGGGGTGCTTGCGGGCGTATTCCTTGACCGAGTCCGGAGCGCGACGGTCGGAGTTGCCCTCGCGCAGGACGGGGTTGACGGCGCTGCCCTTGACGCGGTCATAGCGCTCGCGGATGTCGCGCTGCTCGTCATCGGCGGGATCGCCCGGGTAGTCCGGGATGGGGTAGCCCTGCTCCTGGAGCTCGGCGATCGCCGCCCGCAGCTGAGGCACCGAGGCGCTGATGTTCGGCAGCTTGATGATGTTGGCGTCAGGAGTCTTGGCCAGCTCGCCGAGTTCGGCGAGATCGTCGGAGATGCGGTGGGCGTCGTCGAGCCGGTCAGGGAACTGCGCCAGGATCCGCCCGGCCAGCGAGATGTCGCGCAGCTCCACCTCCACGCCGGCCACCGCGGCGAACGCCTGCAGGATCGGCAGCAGCGACTGCGTCGCCAGCGCCGGCGCCTCGTCGGTGTGGGTGTAGATGATCTTCATGGTCATTGCGCCTCACCCTACCCCGGGATCGACCGTTCTGCCGGGCGCCGGTGCATGGACGCACCCGGGCGGGAGGCCCGCCGGCTCAGCCGGCGATCAGCCAACGGCCGTTCGACCGCCGGACGAGAGTCGTCGGCGTGCCGTGGTCGTTGAGGAAGCCCTTGAGCGATCCGTCGGTGCTGGTGATGGCGCTCGCGCTGACGGTCGCCCGGGCACCGGTGACCGTCACCTTCGTCACGCGCGCGTGGGCAAGAGCGGTCCGGTGCGCCGGCGACAGCCCGGCGGCGAGCCCCTGCATGGCCGCCCCACAGCTGTGGCGGGCGAACGCCCGGGCGAGGTGCGTCTGCTCGGCCGGCGTGGCCAGCGCGCAGAACGCCGCTCCGCGTCCGGCGCCGAGGTCAGCCAGCGCCGCGCGGACGGCCTGCTTGACCTGCGCCGTGCTCGCGCCGTCGCTGGCGCTGCCGCATCCGGCGGCAACGGCGCCGGCCGCCACCGCAGCGGCCAGTGCAAGACGGCGCGTGATCACGGCCCTGACGGTAGCCAATCCCACCTCGGGCGGATCCATGCCTCCCGGCGCGGCCGGGTGTCTGCGACGATCTCGGCTCCAGATCGACCGGCCGCGCCGACGACGCCGACCACCACCCAGACTCCCAGGAGCGCCTGCCATGCCAGAGGAGCGCCCGCCGTTTCCCCCCTTTGACGCCGCCACCGCCGCGCAGAAGGTGCAGGCGGCCGAAGATGCCTGGAACACCCGCGACCCGCAGCGCGTCGCCGGCGCCTACTCGGAGGACTCGGTGTGGCGCAACCGTGACACGTTCATCTCCGGCCGGGAGGAGATCGTCCAGTTCCTCACCCGCAAGTGGGAGCGCGAGCTTGACTACGCGCTGCGCAAGAGCCTGTGGACGTTCGCCGGGAACCGGATCGCGGTGCGCTTTCAGTACGAGAGTCATGACCGCGACGGGCGGTGGTGGCGCAGTCACGGCAACGAACTGTGGGAGTTCAACGACCGGGGGCTGATGACGCGCCGCGAGGCGAGCATCAACGACGTGCCCATCGACGAGTCACAGCGACGCATCTTCGGCCCGCGGCCGGAGGCCGAGCGGGGGCTCGACATCCCGCTGCAGTGATGGGGGGCGAGGGGGCGGTGCGCTCGCCTCGCCCCGGGTACGATCGCTTGTAGTGGAGGAGCGCATCGTCTACGTGTCCCGGCTCACGCGGCTGCCCCTGCTCGGCGCCGACGGCGCCGAGGTCGGCCGCGTCGTCGACGCCGTTCTCGACCTCGGTTCCAAGCCCCCCCGGATCAACGGCTTCGTCGTCGCCGTTCAGCGCCGGCGCGTGTTCATCGGAATCGGCCGCATCGGAGAGATCGGATCCGACGGGGCGCGGCTGCGCCGCGGCTCGGTCAACCTGCGCCAGTTTCAGCTGCGCGAGGGCGAGCGCCTGCTCGCCGGCGACCTCATCGGCAAGCGCATCAAGGAACAGCGCGTCGTCGACATCGGCCTGACGCCGATGCCGGACCAGCAGGGGTGGGAGGTGGCGACGGTGGCCCTCGCCGGGCGCCGGGTCCCCGGCCTGCGCCGGACGCCGGACATCCTTGACTGGAGTGAGGCGGGCGAGCTGTTCGCCTCCGAGCGGCCCGTCGACCGCCAGGCGGCGGAGCTTGGCGGGCTGCACCCCGCCGAGATGGCGGCCATGATCCGCCGGCTGCCGCTCAGCCGGCGCCGCGCGCTCGCCGCCGAACTGGAGGACGAGCGGTTCGCCGACCTGCTGGAGGAGATGTCCGAGGACGAGCAGGTCCGGCTTGTCGAGGGACTGGGGATCGGCCGGCTCGCCAGCATCCTCGAGGAGATGGAGGCCGATGACGCCGCCGACCTGCTGGGGGAGTTCTCGGCCCGCCGCCGCGACGAGCTGCTGCACGCCATGGATCCGGAGGAGGCCGAGCCCGTCCGCCGGCTCCTCACCTACCAGCCGGACACGGCCGGCGGGCTGATGACCCCGGAGCCCGTCATCCTCGCCCCGGACACGACGGTCGCCGAGGCGCTCGCCCACATCCGGGAATCCACCCTGCCGGTGCCGCTCGCCGCGACGGTGTTCGTGTGCCGGCCCCCGCTGGAGACGCCCACCGGGCGCTACCTCGGCAACATCGGGTTCCAGCGCCTGCTGCGGGAGGCCCCGTCAAAGCCGCTCGGTCGCTGCATCGACGAGGGCGTCGAGCCGGTGGCCGTCGACATGAGCGACCGGGAGGTGGCCGCCGAGCTCGCCGCCTACGACACCGTGTCGCTGGCCGTCGTCGACGAGACGGGGCGACTGGTCGGAGCGGTGACCGTCGACGACGTGCTCGACCGCGTCCTGCCGGCCAACTGGAGAGCGGAGCTGTCGGAGACCTGATGCCCCGGCACGACGATCTCAGCGCCCCGCGGGGCACGCCCGGCAAGCCGATGTATGACCCGGATGCGTTCGGCGTGCTGGCCGAGCGCCTGGCGCGCTTCTTCGGCACCCCGCGCTACATCGTCGGCCAGACGGTCATCGTGGTGGTGTGGATCGCCGTCAACGTCGCCGCCGTGACGCTGCGCTTCGACCCGTACCCGTTCATCCTGCTCAACCTGGCCTTCTCCACCCAGGCGGCGTACGCGGCGCCGCTCATCCTGCTCGCCCAGAACCGGCAGGCCGACCGCGACCGGGAGGAGATCGAGCGCGACCGGGCGATGAACGCGCGCTCCCTGGCCGAGACCGAGTACCTGGCACGGGAGATCGCCTCCGTGCGCCTGGCCGTCGACCAGAAGCCGGACCGCGACGACGTCGTCGAGGCGCTCGACCGGCTGACGCAGGCGCTCGAGCGCATGCACGCGGTCGAGGTTGAGGGCGCGGTCGACCCTGAGTGATGGGTGGACGCGATCCGGCCCGGAGGCCGAACCGCGTCCCTCCCGCGTTGTTGTCAGGCGCCGACGCCCGCGCCGACAGCCTGTTCGATCCGTTCGCCGATCTCCGGGTCGATGTTCTTCCAGTACTGGAAGGCCCGCTCGAGCACCTTGTCGGACACGCCGTCGCTCAAATGGCCGGCGACGTTTGACACCAGCCGCTCCTGGGCCGCGTCGTCCATGTTCTTGCGGATGAGCGCCCGCGCCTGACCGAAGTCGTCGTCATCGGCGCGCGGGACGTATGCCGAGCGCATCATCTCCCCGTCGGCCGCCCACAGGCCGGCGTCATCGGTGCGCGACGGGTCGGCCTGCGGCCCGCCGTAGGAGTTGGGGGCGTAGACGGGATCGGTGACGTTGACCGTGCGCCCCGCGCCGTCCTTGCTGTAGCTGTGCACCGGCACCACCGGAGAGTTGACCGGGATCTGCTTGTAGTTGACCCCCAGGCGGTGGCGGTGGGCATCGGCGTAGGAGAAGCCGCGGGCCATCAGCATCTTGTCCGGGCTCAGGCCGATCCCTGACACCAGGTTGTTGGGCTCAAACGCCGCCTGCTCCATCTCGGTGTGGAAGTCGCTCAGGTTGCGGTGCAGGGTCATCGTCCCCACCTTGATGAGCGGGTAGTCGCCGTGCGGCCACACCTTGGTCAGATCAAACGGGTTGAACCGGTAGGTCTTGGCCTCCTCGAAGGGCATGATCTGCATGTACAGCGTCCAGCTGGGGAAATCGCCGTCGCGGATGGCGTCGAAGAGGTCCTTGCGGTGGTAGTCCGGGCTCTCGCCGGCCAGCCGATCGGCCTCGTCCTGGGTGAGGCATTCGATCCCCTGGTCGGTCTTGAAGTGATACTTGACCCAGAACTTGTCCCCGGCCCGGTTGACCCACATGTACGTATGGCTGGAGTAGCCGTTCATGTGGCGCCACGTCTTGGGGATGCCGCGATCGCCCATCAGCCACGTCACCTGATGAGCTGACTCCGGCGACAGGGTCCAGAAGTCCCACTGCATGTCGTGGTCGCGCAGACCGTTGTCCTGGCGGCGCTTCTGGCTGCGGATGAAGTGCTGGAACTTCATGGGGTCGCGCATGAAGAAGACCGGCGTGTTGTTGCCGACCATGTCGTAGTTGCCCTCGCTCGTATAGAACTTCAGGGCGAAGCCGCGGGGGTCGCGCCACGTGTCCGGGCTGCCGCTCTCGCCGGCCACGGTGGAGAAGCGGGCGAGCATCTCGGTCTTGACCCCGGGCTGGAACAGGGCGGCCCGCGTGTAGGCGCTGACATCCTCGGTCGTCTCAAACACGCCGAAGGCGCCGGACCCCTTGGCGTGCGGCTGGCGCTCCGGGATCCGCTCGCGGTTGAAGTTGGCCATCTGCTCGATCAGGTAGTGGTCCTGGAGCACGATCGGCCCCTCCGGGCCGACGGTCAGCGAGAACTCGTCGCTGGCCACTGGGATGCCGGCATCGGTCGTGGTGTACGGCGGCTGGTCAGCCATGCGGACGGCTCCTTTTCCTAGCTCTCAAACGACACGTGTCCCCAACCCCAGACTTACCCGTCGGTCTGTGGGCGCAATCCGCCGGGCGCCTCGCGCCCAAACGCACCGGTGTTCAGCGCGGCGGCGGCGGCCGAGGTTAGAATCGGCTTCGCGTGGTGACCTCCTCGGCGTACGGAAGGAAGAACCGGCCGGGGCGTCCGGGATGCTGCTGAGCCCCCGTAAGCGCGCGCACCGTCGCGTCGCGCGCGACGCGAACGCCGTCAGCTGGCCGCCCCTGTTCGCGTCGTTTCTCGTCTGCCACCTGGGAGGCGATTTGCTGCTGCAGACCGAGTGGCAGGCGCTCACCAAGGTCCGCGGACTGGGCGACCCGGAGGGCCGCCGGGCGCTCCTGCACCACGCGGCGACGTACACGGCGATGTACGCCCCGGCATTGAGCTGGATCGCGCGGGACCGCACTCCGGCGCGCGCGCTGGGTACCGCCGCGGTGATCGCCGTGCCGCACGTCCTGGTCGACGATGGACGCTTTGTCAGGGAATGGCTGCGCACGGTCAAGCATTCCCCCAACCCCACCCCCAGCCTGCGGCTCATGGTCGATCAGAGCTGGCATGTGGTGTGCCTGTTCGGCGCCGCCCTGATGGCCGCCCACTGAATCACGGGCGCCATCTGACCCGGTAGGGTTGCCGCGTGCTCGGCCTCCCGGACGGCGTCACCGCCTGCCTCTTTGACCTTGACGGTGTCCTGACGCAGACCGCGAAGGTGCACGACCGCGCCTGGAAGCAGACGTTCGACGAGTACCTGCGCCAGCGGGCGCAGCGAACCGGCGGCACCTTCACCGAGTTTGACCCGGTCGCTGACTACGACGAGTACGTCGACGGCAAACCGCGCTATGACGGGGTTCGCTCGTTCCTCGCCTCGCGCGGGATCACGCTGCCGGAGGGCGCCCCGGACGACGCGCCGGACTCCGAGACGGTCTGCGGGATCGGCAACCGCAAGAACGAGCTGGTGCTCACGCTCATCCGCGAGGACGGCGTCGAGGCCTATGACGGGTCCGTGCGCTTCGTCAAGGCGGCGCGCGACGCCGGGTTGCGGCGGGCGGTGGTCTCCTCCAGCGCCAACTGCAAGGACGTGCTGGAGGCGGCGGGGATCGCGGACCTGTTTGAGGAGCGGATCGACGGCAAGGTCGCCGACGAGCAGCACCTGAAGGGCAAGCCGGCGCCGGACACGTTTCTGGCCGGCGCGCGCGCCCTCGGCGTCGAGCCCGCGCAGGCGGCCGTGTTTGAGGACGCGTTGGCGGGCGTGGAGGCGGGGCGGGCCGGACGGTTCGGCTTCGTCGTCGGCGTCGACCGGGTCGGCCAGGCGGATGCCCTGCAGGCGCACGGGGCCAGCGTCGTCGTCCAGGATCTCGCCGAGCTTCTGCCCACGCCGTGATCAAGGACAACGCCGCGTTCCCGGTCGAGCCGTGGGCGATCCGCGAGACTGAGCTTCACCTCGACAAGCTCGCCGAGACCGAGTCGGTGTTCGCCCTGTCCAACGGCCACATCGGCGTGCGCGGCAACCTGGACGAGGGGGAGCCCTACGGACTGCCCGGCACGTACCTCAACGGCTTCTACGAGGTCCGCCCGCTGCCGTACGCCGAGGCCGGGTTCGGCTATCCGGAGGACGGCCAGAGCGTCGTCAACGTGACCAACGGCAAGATCATCCGGCTGCTCGTCGAGGACGAGCCGTTCGATCTGCGCTACGGCGAGCTGCGCGCCCATGAGCGGGTGCTCGACCTACGTGACGGCGTCGTGCGCCGCAGCGTGGAGTGGGTCTCCCCCACCGGGCGCCGGGTGCGCGTCTCCTCCACCCGCCTGGTGTCCTTCACGCAGCGCGCGGTGATGGCGATCGAGTACATCGTCGAGCCCCTCGATGCGGACCTGCCCGTGGTCCTCCAGTCGCAGCTGGTCGCCAACGAGTCGATGCCGGCGATGGCCGCCGACCCGCGGGCGGCTGCCGCGCTGGCCTCGCCGCTCGTCTCCGAGATGTACGACGCGCGCGAGCTGCGCGCCATCCTCGTCCACCACACCAGAGAGAGCGAGCTGCGGGTGGCGGCGGCGATGCTGCACGTGGTGGAGGGGCCCGACGGCACCGGCACCAGCTGCGAGGCCTACGAAGATCTCGCCCGGGTGCAGGTCACCGCCGACCTTGGCCCCGGCCGCCCGCTGCGGGTCGTCAAGCTGGTCGGCTACGGCTGGTCCGCGGAGCGCTCGGCCGCGGCCCTGCGCGACCAGGTGGCCGCCGCCGGCGCGGGAGCGCTGCACACGGGCTGGGAGGGACTGCTGGCCGAGCAGCGCCGGTATCTCGACGAGTACTGGGAGCGCTCCGATGTTGAGATCGAGGGGGACGCCGAGCTGCAGCAGGCGATCCGGTTTGCCCTGTTTCACACCCTCCAGGCCGGCGCCCGGGGCGAGCAGCGCGCCATCCCGGCCAAGGGCCTGACCGGCCCCGGATACGACGGGCACACCTTCTGGGACACCGAGATGTACGTGCTCGGCGTGCTCACCTACACGGCCCCGCACGCCGCCGCCGACGCGCTGCGCTGGCGCCACAAGACGCTCGGCCTGGCCCGCGAGCGCGCCCGCACGCTGGGGCTGGAGGGCGCCACCTTCCCGTGGCGGACGATCGGCGGCGAGGAGTGCTCCAGCTACTGGCCGGCGGGAACGGCGGCGTTTCACATCAACGCCGACATCGCCGACGCGGTCATCCGCTACCAGGCCACCGCCGAGGATGCGGACTTCGAGCGCGAGATCGGTCTTGAGCTGCTGGTGGAGACCGCCCGGCTGTGGCGGTCGCTCGGCCACCATGACGCGGCCGGGCACTTTCGCATCGACGGCGTCACCGGGCCTGACGAATACAGCGCGATTGCCGACAACAACGTCTACACCAACCTGCTGGCCCAGCGCAATCTGCGGGCCGCCGCCGACATCGTCGAACGCCACCCGCACCGCGCCGACGATCTCGGCGTCGACGAGGAGGAGGCGGCGAGCTGGCGCGACGCCGCCGACCGGATGGTCATCCCCTACGACGAGACGCTTGGCGTGCACCCCCAGGCCGAGGGGTTCACCGCCCACCAGCACTGGGACTTCGCCGCCACCGAGCCGGACGAGTACCCGCTCTTGCTCCACTTCCCGTACTTCGACCTGTACCGCAAGCAGGTGTGCAAGCAGGCGGATCTCGTCCTGGCGCTGTTCGTGTGCGGCGAGGCGTTCACCGCCGAGGAGAAGGCGCGCGACTTCGACTACTACGAGCGGATCACCGTCCGCGATTCGTCGCTGTCGGCGTGCGTCCAGGCGGTCGTCGCCGCCGAGGTCGGCCACCTGGAGCTCGCCTACGACTACTTCGCCGAGGCCGCGCTCATGGACCTCGACGACCTGGAGCACAACACCCGTGACGGCATCCACATCGCCTCCCTGGCCGGAACGTGGATCGCCGCCGTCTGCGGATTTGGCGGAATGCGTGACCATCAGGGCCGGCTCAGCTTCCGCCCGCGCCTGCCCGCGGCGATCACCCGGTTGAGGTTCCGGCTGTGGTTCCGGGGACGCAGCCTGCGCGTCGAGGTCGACGCCGGGCACGCGCGCTACCGGCTCATCGACGGGGAGCCGCTGGAGATCGAGCATCACTCCGACCCGGTCGTCCTGCAGCCGGATCAGACGCTTGAGCTGGACATTCCGCATCTCGCGCCGCCGCCGCCGACCGCCCAACCGCGCAGCCGCGAGCCGCTGAAGCGCCGCCCGCCCCACTGACCGAGTTCGATTCTGGACACGCGGGGTAGGGTCTGCGCATGGCACAGAAACTCAACGTCGCTGACCTGAAGATCACCAGTCCCGCGTTTGACCATCACCAGCGCATCCCGGACAAGCACAGCGGCGACGGCGAGGATGTCTCGCCGGAGCTGATGTGGTCCGGCGCCCCGGAGGGCACGAAGGCATTCGCGATCGTGGTGCACGATCCTGACGCGCCCCTGGTGGACGGCTTCACCCACTGGGTGGCCTACAAGATTCCCGGCAACGTCAACCACCTGGACGAGGGCACCACCGAGGTCGTCAACGGTGTCAACACCATGGGCAAGCCGGGCTACATGGGCCCGGCGCCGCCGGCCGGCCACGGTAACCACCATTACTACTTCTGGGTCTACGCCCTTGACGAGGACCTTGACCTCGAGCCCGGACTGGACCGCCGCGCGCTCATGGACAGGATCGAGGATCACGTCATCGAGCAGGCCCGGCTGGTCGGCACCTTCTCGCATTAGGGCGGAGCCCGCGTTGGGCGCCGGGACTCCGTCTCCGGCCCCTCAGCCCACCAGGTGGACGATGGCGAAGATGCCGACGGCCACGATGACCGCGCGCAGCACCGCCGGCGGCAGCCGGCGGCCGACGCGGGCTCCGAGCACGCCGCCCAGCAGCGAGCCGGCGGCGATCAACGCCGCCGCCCCCCAGGCGACGTGGGCGACGCAGATGAAGATGATCCCGGACACGAGATTGACGAGCCCGGTCAGCACCACCTTGAGCGCGTTGAGCCGCTGCAGGTCGTCGTCGAGGCCGAGGCTGAGCACGGCCAGGTTGAGGATCCCCTGGGCGGCGCCGAAGTAGCCGCCGTAGATCCCGCCGATCCCCACCGCCACGGTCGTCACCGGGCCGGCGCGGCCGGTCCGCCGACGGTGATGCGGCCGGTGGGCGGCGAGCAGCCGTGAGATCTGGGGCTGGAGCACGATGAGGACGAGCGCGACGGCGATGAACACCGGCACAATCGCCTGAAACGCCGACGCCGGCAGGCTCAGCAGCAGGACAGCACCGATGATCCCGCCGATCAGCGACGCGCCCGCCAGCGCCGCCGCCCGCCGGCCCTGCCCGGCGAGTTCCTGCCGGTAGCCAAACGCGCCGCTGGCCGATCCCGGGACAAGGCCAACGGTGTTGGAGACGTTGGCCACGACCGGCGGGTAGCCGAAGGCGAGCAGGACGGGAAACGTGATCAGCGTGCCGCTTCCCACCACCGTGTTGATCGTCCCGGCGGCCATCCCCGCGGCGAAGATGGCGATGGCGTGAAGCGGGGACACGGCCGCGCCAGGTTCAGCGCGCCGCGCGCAGCGGGGCCAGCGCCTCCTGGAAGGCGAGCAGCTCGTCGAGCATGGCGGGCACGGCCTCCAGCATCACCTGGTTGCCGCGGATGGTCCCGTCCTCGCCGAGGAAGTGCTGGACGAACGGGATGTTCACCGACGCCTGCGTCGGCATCATCGCCAGCGCGGTGACGACCTGCTTGAGCTGCTGGACGGCCCGGGTTCCCGCGGCGACGCCGCCGTAGGAGACGAAGCCCACCGGCTTGTAGCGCCACTCGTGATGCAGGAAGTCGATGGCGTTCTTGAGCGCCGCCGGATAGCCGTAGTTGTACTCGGAGGTGACCATCACGACGGCGTCGGCCGCGGCGACGGTGGCGCTCCAGGCGAACGTGTGCTCCTGGGTGTACTGGCGCAGCCGCGGGTGGGCGGGCTCGTCAAGCAGCGGCAGGTTCAGCTCGGCGAGATCGACGAACTCAAGCTCGAAGCCGGCGTGAGCAGTGGCCTGCTCCACGAACCAGTTGGCGACCGGCAGGCCGATGCGGCCGGGACGGGTGCTGGCGAGGATGATGAGGAGTCTGGGCATGTCTGAGGGGATTCGAGGTCCGGGGGCGGGGGCAGCCGGTGATCCTAGTCCGGGCCGCGACAGCGGCGAGAACGCCGGCGGCGGCGGGTAAGGTCTCACGCAGCGTGACCGGCTCCTCGCCCGCTCCCAGCGTCGCCGATCTCCGCGGGCGGTTCGCCGGCCGCGTGGTCGTTGTCGAGCCGCTGGCGGCCGAGGACGAGGCGGGGCTGGCGGCGGCCGCGTCTGACCCGGACATGTTCGCGTGGATGCCCGTCGACATGGCCTCCTCGCGCGAGGCGCTGCACGACTGGCTGACGACCACCGTGGCCGCGGCCGGGGCGGGACGCGAGGTCCCGTTCACGATCCGCTGCGCGCGGACGGGCGACGTGCTGGGCTCGACCCGGTTCTTGGAGATCCGGCTGGAGCACCTGCGCGCGGAGATCGGCTGGACGTGGGTGACCCGCAGCGCCTGGTCGACCGGCGTCAACGTCGAGACCAAGCTCCTGCTGTTGGAACACGCGTTTGAGAGCGTCGGGCTGCGCCGGGTCGAGTTCAAGACCGACGCTCGCAATGAGCGCTCACGCGGAGCGCTGCTCGCGCTCGGAGCGCAGTTTGAGGGGATCCTGCGCAAGCACATGGTGGTGCGTGACGCGGGAGAACGGGACTCGGCCTACTACTCGGTGATCGACGATGAGTGGCCGGCGGTCAAGCGCGCGCTGCGCGATCGCCTGCGCGCCGGCGGCGGATAGCTGCCCGGAGGCGCGGTCCGGTGAAGTAGGGTCCGGACATGGCCGATCGATTCGATGTCGCCATCCTCGGCGCCGGGCCCGCCGGCGAGCACGCCGCCTACGCGCTCGTCGATGCCGGCCGGCGGGTCCTGCTCATCGAGCGGGAGCTGATCGGCGGCGAGTGCAGCAACTGGGCGTGCATCCCCACCAAGACGCTGCTGCGCCCCGGTGAGGTCCGCGGGGAATCAGAGCGTGCCGCCGGCACCGATGCCGCCGGACTTGACTGGCCCGCGCTCGCCGCCTACCGCGACTACATGACCTCCGCCGGCGATGACTCGGCGCGGGTCGCCGGTTATGACGAGATGGGCGTCCGCGTCGTCAAGGGCGACGGGCAGCTCACCGGACGCGGGCGGCTGCGCGTCGGCGAGGAGGAGTTTGCGGCCGAGCACATCCTCATCAGCACCGGATCGGACCCGGTCATCCCGCCGATCGAGGGGCTGGAGGCCGCCGGCTACTGGACCAACCGGGAGGCGACGGCCCTGCACGAGATCCCGCGCAGCGCCGTCCTCATCGGCGGGGGACCGGTGGGAATCGAGCTGGCGCAGTTCCTGCGGCGGTTCGGCTCCGAGGTGGCGCTGGTGGAGGGCGCCGACCGGCTGGTGGCGCGCGAGGATGAGGCGGTGTGCGAGCTCCTGCGCGACGCCCTCGCCGCCGATGGGATCGACGTCCACATCGGTGTGCAGGCCACGCGGGTGGCCCGCGACGGCGACCAGCGCCTGGTCACGCTCGACGACGGGCGCGAGCTTCGCGGCGAGCAGGTGGTCGTCGCCGTCGGCCGGCGGCCGCGGGCGAGGGGCATCGGGCTGGAAACGATCGGCATCGGCGGTGACCTGCGGGCGGTCCCCGTCGACGAGCACTGCCGCGTGACCGACGGGGTCTGGGCGGCCGGCGACTGCACGGGCGTGCTCCTGTTCACCCACGTCGCCAAATATCAGGCGCGCGTGGCGCTCGCCGACATGCTGGGGCGTCCGATCCGAGCCGACTACCGCGCCATCCCGCGGGTCATCTTCACCGACCCGGAGGTGGCGGCGGTCGGCATGACGGCGGCGGAGGCCCGCGACAGCGGCCATGACGTGGCGACCGCGGTCATCGATCTGCCGGGCTCGATCGCCCGCCCCTACACCTATGAGCAGAACCCGCGCGGCAAGCTGGGGATCGTCGCCGACCGCCGGCGCCGGGTGATGCTGGGTGCCTGGGCGGTGGCGCCGCTGGCGAGCGAGTGGATCCACCAGGCGGTGCTGGCGATCAAGGCGCAGGTGCCGTTGGAGATCCTGCTGGAGACCGTCGCCCAGTTCCCGTCGTACTCCGAGGCCTACCTCTCTGCTCTGCAGCAACTGACGCTCTGACAGCGTCGATACTCTGGACGGCCACATGGCACGAGGATTGCGATCCGCGGCTCGGCCGGCGTCCCTGGTCCGGGTCACGGCCCTGGTCGCCGGGTTCGCCCTCGCCGCGGCCGCGCCGGCGGTGGGGGCCGGCCGAGGCCTGACCCGCGTCGGCCGCCGCCCGGTTCTGCCGCCGGGCGCGGTGTTTCGCAGCCAGGTCGACCGCGGGCTGCGCCTGCACATCACCGTGACGCTGCGCCCACGGGATCCGGCGGCGCTCGCCGCATACGCCCGCAGCGTCTCCACCCCCGGCTCGGCGCAGTACGGCGAGTTCCTGACGCCCCGGCAATTTGGGCGGCGCTTCGGCGCCACCCCGGCGCAGGTGCGCACCGTCGAGCGCTCCCTGCGGGCACGCGGCCTGCGCCCCGGCCCGGTCAGCGCCGGTCAACTGGCGATCCCGGTCACCGCCACCGCCGGTCAACTGGAGCACGCGTTCGCGGTCTCGCTCTCGCGCCTGTCGCTCCCCGGCCACCGCACGGCGATGACGACCGGCGTCCAACCCGCTGTGGCGGCCGCCGCCGCTCCCCTTGTCCAGTCGGTGCTCGGACTCGATACCACCGTCGCTCCGCATCCCCTGCTTGTCCGGAGCCCGCGCGGCGGCGCGCCCATGAGCGGGCAGGTCGGCCCACACGTCGTGGCCCGCACGGCCGCCGCCGGCGCCCAGGCGTGCCCGGCCGCCCAGGCGGCGACGACGTCGCCCCAGGGCCAGGGCGCCCACACCACCGGTCAGATCGCGTCGGCGTACGGCTTTCCGGGCGTGTACGCCGGCGGCGACACCGGGGCGGGGGTGACCGTCGCCGTCTATGAGCTGGAGCCGAATTCGGCCAGCGACATCGCCGCCTACCAGGCCTGCTACGGAACCCACGCCTCGGTCTCCTACATCCCCGTCGACGGCGGGGCGGGGGCCGGTCCGGGCCAGGGGGAGGCGGCGCTTGACATCGAGAATCTCATCGGCTTCGCCCCGGACGTCCACGTGCTCGTCTACCAGGGCCCGAACTCCAACTCCGGCGGCCCCGGCTCCGGACCGTATGACCTGTTCAGCGCGATCATCAACCAGGACCGCGCCCGCGTCGTCACCGTCTCCTGGGGAGAGTGCGAGCCGACGGTCGGCCAGGCGGCGGCCATCGCCGAGAACACGCTGTTTGAGCAGGCGGCGGTCCAGGGCCAGTCGATCGTCGCCGCCGACGGCGACAGCGGCGCCCAGGACTGCGACACGGGGACCGGAGTACCGGACACCCAGGTCGCCGTCGATGATCCGGCCAGCCAGCCGTACGTCACCGCCGTCGGCGGCACCACGCTGCGCGCGCTCGGGCCCCGGCCATCCGAGTCGGCGTGGAACAGCGGGGGCACCACGCTTCCGCCCACCGTGCAGCCGGGAGCCAGTGGCGGCGGCGTGTCGAGCTTCTGGCCGATGCCGGCCGCCCAGCTTGACGCGTCAAGCGCCCTCGGCGTTCGCGCGGCCTCCGCCGGCGGAGCGGCCTGCGGCAACACCGGCGGCTACTGCCGCGAGGTTCCCGACGTCGCCGCCGACGCCGATCCGACGACCGGCTACCTCGTGTACTGGAACGGCAACGGCGAGATCGCCGACCAGCCCCGCGGGTGGCAGGGCATCGGCGGCACGAGCGCCGCGGCGCCCCTGTGGGCGGCGCTGGTGGCCCTCGCCGACGGCTCAAGCGCCTGCGGCGGATCCTCGGTCGGCTTTGCCAATCCGGCGTTGTACCGCACCGCCGGCGCCGCGTACGCGGCCGGCTTCAACGACGTCACCAGCGGCAACAACGACTTCACCGGCACCAACAGCGGCCAGTACGTCGCCAAGCCCGGCTATGACCCGGTGACCGGTCTGGGCACCCCCAACGCGGCGGCGCTGGTCCCCGCGCTGTGCGCCGACCGCCTCCATCTCGCCATCCCCGCCACCCAGCACTCGACGGTTCATACACCGGTGTCGCTGCACCTGCGGGCCAGCGGTGCCCCCGGCGCCCAGGTCAGCTTCGGACCGCTGGACCGGCGCAGCTGCCAGGCGCTGCCCCCGGGACTCACGCTCAACCCGGCCACCGGCGTGATCCACGGACGGCCGCGCCGCACCGGCCGGTTCACCGCCCGGGTCAGCGCCCACGACCGCCAGGGAGCCGCCAACTGCGTCTCGTTTGTGTGGATCATCAGCGCCGCCCCCCGGATCTCCCGGCTGTCGCTGGCGCCCGCCCGTGGGGGCGCCCGGCTGGCACTCATCGTTTCCGCCGGCCGTCACGCGCCGAAACTGCAGCGGATCGCGGTCACGCTGCCCCGCGGCCTGTGGCTGGCCCGAGCGCGCCGCGGGGTCTCGGTCACGGCCACCGGGAGAGGGGCGAAGGGGCTGGGCTTTCGCACGCGCGTGCAGCGGGCCCGGACGATCACGATCACCCTGCGCCGGCCGATCGCCAGCCTCCGGCTGACACTGGCGCCGCCGACCCTGCGCCAGGCCGGCGGCCGCGTCGCCGCCGCCATCCGCCGGCGCCGACGGCTGGCGCTCGGCGTCAGCGTCATCGATGTCGCCCGCTCAAGCAGCCGCCTGACCGCTCATGTGATGCCGCGATGACCGTTCTGTCCGGCTCGTCCACCACCGAGATCGACGCCCCCATCAGCCGCTGCTGGGCAGTGGTGCAGGCGATCGAGGACGCCCCGGCGTGGCAGAGGGGGCTGGAGCGCGTCGAGGTGCTCGAGCGCGACGGCGAGGGACGGCCGCGTGTCTGCGACACGATCAACGACGCCCGGTTCACCAAGGTTCAATGCCGGGTGCGCGTCGAGTATGCGCCGCCGCACCGGCTGACGGTCACGCGCCTGGAGTCCGAGGACATCGACCAGATGGAGGCCACCTGGGAGCTGGAGGAGCTGCCGGACCACCGGACGCGGGCGACGTACCGGCTCGCGGTCGATCCCGGCCCCGTCCCGTTCATGGCCCGCCCGCTGATCAACGCGCTGCGGCCGCTGGTGGTGGGTGACCGAGCCGGCGAGCTGGCCCGGGCGGTGGCGGCGCGGGCGGGCTGACGGGCCCCGTGCCCGTGTAGCGGCCGGCGACATCGGTCAGCAGCGCGATCATCGCCTTGGCCGCCGGGGCCACTCCGGGTCCGGTCAACGTCACCGCCGTCACCTGCCGCAGAGGGCTCTGCGGTGCCAGGGCGCGCACGACGATCCCCGGGTGCAGATGGGTGAGCGCCAGGCGGGGAATGAGCGCGACGCCGACCCCCGCGGCGACGAGGCCCTGCACGCAGTCGTAGTCGTCGGACTCAAAGGCGACGTCGGGCTCGAACCCGGCGGCCAGACAGGAGCGCACGACATGGCGCGCGCACGGGCTGGCGGCGGAGGTCTGGACCCACTGCTGGTCGCGCAGGTCGGCGAGCGTGAGCGCCGGCTTGGAGGCGAGTGGGTGTTCGGCGGGCAGGGCGACATCCATGGGGTCCTCCAGCAGGGTGACCGAGCGCAGCCCGGCCCCGGGCCGCTCCCGGCGGGGCTGGACGCCGGGGAACTCGAACAGGAGCGCAAGGTCGAACTCGCCGGCGCGCACGCGGGGGCCGATCTCCTCCGGCTCGCCCTCGGCCAGGGTCAGCGCCACCTCCGGATGGGCGCGACGGAAGGCGGCCACCGCCAGCGGCATGAGCGTGGCCCCCGCCGACGGGAACGAGGCGACGCGCAGGCGCCCGGATCTGACCCCCAGCACGGCGGCCAGGTCGGCCTCGGCGGCGTCGACCTGGGCGAAGATGGCCTCGGCGTGCCTGACCAGGGTGGCGCCGGCGACGGTCGGCCGCACCCCGCCCCGGTCGCGGATGACGAGCGCCGCTCCCGTCTCGGCCTCCAGCCGGGCGATCGCCTGCGAGACGGCCGACTGGGTGTAGGAGAGCGCGTCGGCGGCGGCCGAGAACGAGCCGCGGTTGATCACCTCACACAGCACGTTCAGCCGCCCCAGGTTCAGCATTAGCAAAGCTTATAGACGCCATGACGGACTTCACTGGCACTGATGGCGAGGAGCCTGCGAAGCTGCGCCGAACCTGGCGCTGACCAGGGAAATCTCAAACTCACCGGAGAAACTTGCGATGACGCCGCACGCGATCGTCTCCTACGACGACACCGTCGACGACCACGACGCGCTGATGCTGGGACGGATCCTGCGCGACGCCGGCGCCCGGTTGGCGCTCGCCTACGTCCGCCACGCGACCCATCAACGGCCCGCCGAGGAACAGCTCTCCCAGGAGGCGGCCGAGCGGCTGCTGGAGCGCGGCGCCCGGTGGCTTGACGATGCCTACTGCGAGCGCCGCGTCGTCGTCAGCCCGTCGACCGGGGCCGGCCTGAGCTGGCTGGCCGAACGGGAGCAGGCCGACGTGATTGTGTTCGGCTCCGACTACCGGACGCGTCGTGGTCACGTCGCACTCGGCCGGACCGCCCAGACCCTCCTGGAGGGCGGCCCGGCCGCTGTGGCGCTGGCCCCGGCGGGCTACGCCATGGACGGGCGCGGGACGGTCGCGACGATCGGCGTCCTGCGCGGGACCGCCGACGAGGCGGCGATCGAGACCGCCTTCTCGCTTGCGGAGCGGCTGGACGCCGAGGTCGTGGACGCCGACCGAGGAGTCGACCTGCTCGTCGTCGGCTCTCGCCCGGAGGCGCGCGCGGGACGCGTGATGATCACCGCGCGCGCCCACCGAGCCGTCGAAGACGCGACCGCCCCGGTGCTCGTCGTCGCCCGGGCGACACCGCTGCGCTTCGAGACGCTCGTCACCGCGTAGCCGGGTGTCAGCGCTTCCCGCCTGACCTTGCCCGCCGGCGGCGCGGCTTCTCGGCCTGCGGCTCTGGCTCCTCCTCGTCGTCCTCGTCCTCGTCGCCCTCCTCGTCCTCGTCTGCGGCCTCGTCCTCGTCCTCGTCTGCGGCCTCGTCCTCCGCGTCGGCGCGCGGCTCCTGCCCCCCGTCTTCGGTCTCCCGCTGGTACAGCTCTTCCAGCAGCGCGCTCTTGTCCGGGTCAACCTGCTCGGAGTCCTCACTGAGCGCCAGCTCGGCCCACTCTCCGTCCTCACGGCTGTAGATGTGCAGTTCGCCGTCCTCGGCGATGACCGTCCACGCATTGGATTCGCTCTCGATGATCTTGAGCATGTGCCTACCTCCAGTTGGGTGTAGGGGCGAGCTACCCAGGCAGACGCGCCGAATCGTTTTCCGGTGGTGGGCCATCCGCTGTGGTCCCCGCCGCGCCCGCACACCGGGGGCGATGAAGCCGGCGAGGACCGGGAGCGTCACGTTTGTACGAAATCCGGTTCGGCGTCTGCGATTTCGCCCTAGAGGCGCGCTCAGCAACCGAAACGTTCGAGATCCGCGGCCGCGAATGCGAATCTCGAACAAACGGGGGCGGTTTCCGGAGGATGGCCCAGCGAGTCGCGAAGCGGCTCGCCGATATCGTCCGGCGCCGTGCGCACGCTCGTCATCTCCGACCTGCACCTCGGCATCCGCTCCGGCGCCGACGCGCTGCGGCTGCCGCTGGTGCGCGACCGGCTGCTGGGCGCGCTGGAGGACGTGGACCGCCTGGTGCTCCTCGGCGACGTGCTGGAGCTGATGACCCGCCACCGGAGCCGGTCGATGGCGCTCGCCGAGCCGGTGCTGCGCTCCATCGGCCGCACGCTCGGCTCGCACCGGGAGGTCATCGTCGTCCCGGGCAACCACGATGCCCCGCTCGTCCGGCGCTGGGCGCTCGCCCAGGGATCGGAGCTGACGCCGAGCACGGACGTTCCGCCGGCGGCGAGCCCGGTCCTGGCGCAGCTGCTCGGCTGGCTGGCCCCGGCCCGCACCCGGGCCAGCTACCCGGGCGTCTGGCTGGGCCCCGGCGTGTGGGCCACGCACGGCCACTACCTTGACCAGCACCTCATTCCGGAGTCGGCGGTGGGCATCCGCCCGCGCGGCCACCGCGTGGCCGCGTCGACGCGGCTGCTGCCCATCGACTACGAGCAGCGCCGCGGGAGAAGCCGCCGGCGCCGGCGCGACTCCACCATCCCGCGCCCGGCGGGGGCGCTCGTCGAAGCTGTCGCCGGGACGGCCCGCAGCGTCGTGCCGCGCGTGCCCCATCTCCTGCTGCACAGCGGCCTCGCGCCCGTCACCGCGACCCTGCTCGATACCCAGATGCGGCATGCCAGCCTGCCCGCCATGGACGGCGTCGTTCGCCGCCTCGGTATCGAGACCGACTGGGTGATCTTCGGTCACGTCCACCGCCGCGGCCCGCTCGGTGGCGAGCACTGGCAGGCCGGCACCGGGACGCGCTATCTCAACACGGGCTCGTGGCTGTATGAGCCGCTGCTCGTCGATCGTGCCTCCCCGCCGCACGGCTACTGGCCCGGCGGTGCGGTGCTGCTGCACGAGGGACGCGAGCCGCAATCGGTCGGCCTGCTTGACGATGTCGACGCCGGCCGTCTGGCTGTGCCGCGCGCCGAGCGGATCACTTCCGCCGGCGACGGAGGATCCGCAGCGACCGGGAGGTGATCTCCAGCCGCTCGCCCGCCTCGTGGGTGTGCCCCGGCTGGCAGTCCGGGTCCGAGCAGAGCACCGTCGCCCACGCGGAGCCGAGGGCAGCCGGGATCTCGAAGGGGATCGGCTCATGGTGGGCGTTGCAGAGCATCAGAAAGGATGCGCCCTCGATCGGATTGCCCTCGCGGTCGTGGTGGGGGATCTCCTCCCCGTTGAGGAACACGCCAAGGGCGTGGGCGTCGTCTCGCTCCCAGTCCTCGTCGGTCATCTCCTCGCCGTCGGGCCGCAGCCACATGACGTCCGGCAGCCCTGAGCTGCCCTCGTCGCCGACGAAGAAGTCCCGCCTCCGGAACACCGGCTCGCGCCGCCGCAGCCGGATGAGCTCCCGCGTGAAGTCATGCAGGCCGGAGTCGAAGTCATCCCAGTCAAACCAGGAGATCTCGTTGTCCTGGCACCAGGCGTTGTTGTTGCCGCCCTGGCTGCGGCCGAATTCGTCGCCGCCGAGCAGCATCGGCACGCCCTGGGAGAGCAGGAGCGTGGTCAGGAAGTTGCGCTGCTGTCGAGCCCTCAGGGCCAGGACGGCATCGGAGTCGGTCTCCCCCTCCGCCCCGCAGTTCCAGGAGCGGTTGTCGTCGGTGCCGTCGTTGTTGTCCTCAAGGTTGGCCTCGTTGTGCTTCTCGTTGTAGGAGACGAGGTCGCGCAGGGTGAAGCCGTCATGGGCGGTGACGAAGTTGATCGAGGCCACGGGACGGCGACGGTCTGCCTCATACAGATCGGCCGAGCCCGTGAGCCGCTGGGCGAAGCGGGCGGCGGGCGTCTCTCCGCGCCAGAAGTCACGGATGCCGTCGCGGTACTCGCCGTTCCACTCGGTCCAGAGGATGGGGAAGTTCCCCACCTGGTAGCCGCCGGGGCCGACGTCCCATGGCTCGGCGATGAGCTTGACCCCGGAGAGGATGGGGTCCTGGTGGATGACGTCAAAGAAACCGGAGAGGCGGTCGACGTCATACAGCTCGCGGGCGAGCGTGGCGGCGAGGTCGAAGCGGAAGCCGTCGACATGGCACTCGAGCACGAAGTAGCGCAACGAGTCCATGACAAGCCGCAGAACGTTGGGGTTGACGTGGTTGAGGCTGTTGCCGGTCCCGGTGAAATCCATGTAGTACCGGGGGTCCTCCGGGCTGAGACGGTAGTAGCTGGCGTTGTCGATGCCCTTGAACGAGAGCATCGGCCCCAGGTGGTTGCCCTCGGCGGTGTGGTTGTAGACGACGTCCATGATCACCTCGATGCCGGCCTCATGAAGCGTCTTGACCATCGCCTTGAACTCACGCAACTGCTCGCCGCGCGTCCCGGAGGAGCTGTAGGCGGAGTGGGGAGCGAAGTAGCCGATCGAGCTGTAGCCCCAGTAGTTGGACAGGCCCTTGTCGATGAGGAAGCTCTCGTCGGCGATCTGGTGCACCGGCAGGAGCTCCACCGCGGTGATGCCGAGATCGACCAGGTAGGCGACGGCGGGCTCCGACGCCAGACCGGCATACGTGCCGCGCAGGTTCTCCGGCACGTCCGGGTGGCGCATGGTGAAACCCTTCACGTGGGTCTCGTAGATGATCGTCTCGGACCACCGGCGGCCAAGCAGCCGGTCATCGCCCCAGTCAAAGCCCGGGTCGACGACGACGCTCCGGGGGATGGCGGCGGCGTCGTCGGACTCGTCGATGTGCAGGTCGGCGTCCTCGGAGCCGTCGGCGACGTAGGGCAGCGTGTTCGCCGCCCGCCAGTCCACGGCCCCGTCGATCGCCTTGGCGTACGGGTCGATGAGCAGCTTGGCGGGGTTGAAGCGGGCACCGTGCTGCGGCTCATAGGGCCCGTGGACCCGGTAGCCGTAGCGCAGTCCCGGTCCGGCGCCGGGCACGTACACATGCCATTGGTTGTTGGTGCGGTCGTAGATGTTGATCCGCTGTTCGCGGCCGTCGTCATCGAACAGGCACAGCTCGACGCGGTCGGCGTTCTCGGAGAACAGCGAGAAGTTCGTTCCCGCCCCGTCCCAGGTGCTGCCCTGGGGGAAGGGCCGTCCCGGCCGGAGGTCTGAGAACTCGGTCATCGCCGGATCACTCCTGTGCGGGCGGGTACGCCGTCGTGGTCTGAGTCTGAGAAGTTGGCGACGAACTGGACGTCGCCCCGCCGAAAGCGCAGCACCCGCCGGTCTTCGTCGACCTCCTGGACCTCGACCGGGGCATCGCCAAGCTCGCGGCGGAGCGCCAGCAGTTCCCGGTAGTAGTCGCGGTGCGATCGCTCGCCGGCCTGGGGATCGAGCTTTGAGCGCTGAAATGTCGCCGGTTCCTGCGGGTCCGGAATGTCCTGCGCGCTGAAGTCAGAGAACTCCGAGAACTCCTTGCGCCGCCCCTCCCGGGTGAGGCGGGCGATCTCCGGGTCGATGTGATCGGTGAAGTACTGGAAGGGTCGCTGCTCGTCGTACTCCTCGCCTTCGAACAGCAGGGGGGTGCCGGCCGACAGGATCGAGCAGAACGCCGCCAGGCGCAGGTCGGCGCCGTGCAGCCGGTCCCCAAGTGCCCGGTTGCCCACCTGGTCATGGTTCTGGGCACAGACGACGAAGCGCTCGCGCTCCGGCCGGGTGAGCTCCCGGGCGACATCGGCCACGCGGCCGTATCCGGCGTAGTACCCCTCATGCTCGCCGGTGAGCAGGACGTGGACGGCGTGGTGCAGCGCATCCTCCCACTGGGCGTCATGGCCCCACTCCCGGATGGGGCGCAGGTCGCCGATCTCCATCTCGGAGATGATGAGCGCCGCGGGGTGGATCGCCTTCACGCGGGCGGCGAGCTCGGCCAGGATGTGCATCCCGCCGGCCGGCGGATCGTCCACGATCGCGTGGACGGCATCGAGCCTCAGGCCGTCGACGCGGTAGTCCCGGACCCACATCTCGGCGTTCTGGATCGCCCACTCGCGCACGGCGGGTTGGGCGTAGTCGATCGCCCCGCCCCAGATCGTCGCGTTGCCCTCGGTGGTGTAGGGGCCGAAGGCCTCAATCGCGTCCGAGCCGGCCCCCATGTGGTTGTAGACGACGTCGAGGATGACCGCCAGGCCGGCGGCGTGGGCCCCGTCAACGAGCCGGGCGAAACCCTCCGGTCCTCCGTACGCGGGATGCGGGGCGAACGTGTAGACCCCGTCGTAGCCCCACCCGTGGTCACCGGCGAAGGTGGCGATCGGCATGACCTCGACGGCCGTCACCCCCAGCTCGCGCAGGTCCGCCAGCCGGGGCACGGCCGCGTCGAACGTGCCCTCATCGGTGAACGTCCCCACGTGGAGCTCGTAGATGACGGCGTCGCGCAGGGACAGCCCGGTCCAGTCACTCTCGATGCCCAGCGCGCCGAGATCGACGACGCGCGAGGGACCGGTCAGGCCGTGGGGCTGGGCCCGGGAGCAGGGGTCCGGGCGCGGATCGGCGCCGCCGAGCACCAGCTCGTAGTCCGCTCCGGCGCCGACCGGAGCCCGGCCGGCGAACATCCCGCCGTCCTCAGAGGCGAGCGGGAAGACCCCGTCGCCGGCGCAAACCGCGACCGACTCGGCGGCCGGCGCCCACACGCGGAAGTCGCTGCTGCCGTCCGGGCGCGGCGACGCTCCGAGACGGCCGGGGGGTGTGGGGGCGTGGGCAGGCACGGTCGCGTCGCTACCCGTCCGGGGAACGGGCCAACCCCGCCCCAGCCGCTAGCGTGTGTCCGATCAGCCCATGCGGATGCCGCGCCTCTTCATCTGGACACAGATTCTCATCGTCGTGTTCGTGCTTGCCGGGATCGTGATCGCGATCACCCGGCTGGCGTGAGCGCAGAGCACGCCATGGTGCGCTCCATCCTCGTCGGCACCGACGGATCATCGACCGCCGGGGCCGCGGTGAGCTACGCCATCGAGATGGCCCGGGCCCTGCATGCCCGGCTGCAGATCGTCAGCGCCTACGAGCCGGTGGCCGGGGAGCCGGCCCGCGCTCAACGCCTGCACGCGCCCCCGGACATCCAGTGGACGGTGCAGCCGCGCGAGGACGTTCTGGCGCTGCTTGGAGCCGCCCGGCGCGAGGCGGAGGCCGCCGGCGTGGAGGAGATCGAGACCTTCCCCCGGGTGGGGGACGCCGCCGACGCGATCCTCGACGTGGCCGAGGAGCAGCGCTCCGACCTCATCGTGGTCGGCAACAAGGGCATGACCGGCGCCACCCGGTTTCTGCTGGGGTCGGTGCCCAACAAGGTCTCCCATCACGCGCCCTGCTCGGTGCTCATCGTGCGGACGTCGTAGTCCGCGGCGCGTACCGCCTGCCGGGAGCGGCCGTTCAGCCGCCCGGGGTGCCGGCGGCCAGCGGTGTGCCGGGCTCCGGAGCGGCGACGGGAGGTCCGGCCGCCGTGGCCGCACCTGCATTGACCAGCCCGTACCCGTAGGTGGGGTTGGGCTTGCTCCCGCCCAGCGGTGTCGCCGTCTCCTCCAGGCGCGCCAGGATCTGGTCCGGAGTCGGATGGCGCCCAATCACCCGGCTGGAGATGATGAGCGCGGCGGTGGCGGCGACCTCCGGCGAGGACATCGAGGTGCCCATGTAGTCGCCCGGATAGCCGAAGCGGTCCCAGTGCGGCGGGCTGAGCAGGGTCATCTGGTAGATGGAGGGCAGGTTCGCGTTGGGGTGGCAATTGGGATCGCCGCTCAGGACAGCGTCGTCGCCGCCCCCGGGAGCGACGAGATCAAGTCCGGAGCCGCCGTTGGAGTAGGAGGCCAGGCAGCCGTCCTTGGTGGTCGCTCCCACCGAGATGACGCCGCCGGCGCGAGCCGGATAGGCGATCTGGTCGGTCTCGTCGTTGCCGGCGGCTCCGACAATGACGACACCACGGCGGTGGGCGTAGTCGATGGCGCTGACGATCTGCGGGATCTCCGAGCCGCTGGACACCTGGCTGGGGAGGAACTCCAGGCTGAGGTTGATCACCTGGGCGCCGTGGTTGACGGCGTAGCGGATGCCGCGCGCGATCGTCGCCTCATCACCCTCGCCGTTGGCATCGAGCACCCGGACGGGCATGATCGAGACGCCGTAGGCGAGGCCGGTCAGACCGATGCTGTTGTTGGTCGATTCGGCGATGACACCGGCGACGAAGGTGCCGTGGCCGTTGCGATCAAGCGGGTAGCGGTTGTTGGCGATGAAGTCGTAGGGGTCGATGAAGTGGGCCCGGCCAAAGTCCGGGGAGCGGTAGAACTGCTTCCAGCGCCGGTAGGCGACGCCGGTGTCCAGGACGGCGACGACGACCCCCCTGCCGCCCGCGCGGTGATCGCCGAGCAGGTTGGCCCACGCCTGCGGCGCGTTGATGCCCGTACCCGGCATGAAGTTCCACTGCAGTTGCTCCCAACCGCGGTACCGGGACGCGCGGCCGCCGTCGTTGGGATAGAAGGCGCCGCTGGCGTGGGCGATGTAGTCCGGCAGCGCGTAGGCGACGCCGGGCTGGCGGCGCAGCCGCGCGATCGCCGTGGTCACCTTCTCCCCCCGTGGCAGCTCAAGCACCCGGCTGCGGGGAGCCGGCGCCGGCATCCACCGGCGGGCCACCATCCGCACCTCGTCCGAGCTCATCGCGGCCGCCGAGCGGTAGCCGACGATGACCTGGTGGGGAGCGTAGGCCGCGGCGCGGGCGCTTCCGGCGCCGGCGAGCAGCCAGACTGCGAGCAGGGCGCAGCCAACCATGGCCGCCAGAAGCGGCTTACGGCACAGAGACTGGTTGATCATGTAGGTGTGGGGTCGCCGGCGCGGACGTCCGGTACCGCGCTTAAGGGATGATGCGGCGACACTTGCCCCGAGGAGAGTTGTACCGACATTTCGTCCAAAATTCCACCCCCAACCTCAAGCTCCTTACCCCGGCACGAACACCTCATGCCACCCCCCGCCTCAACCTTCTTCCCCCGGGACGAATACTTCATGCGCCTGGCCCTGCGCGAGGCCTCACGAGCCCTTGAGCACGATGACATCCCGGTGGGGGCCGTCGTCGTCCGAGAGGGGGAGGTCATTGGCACCGGTCATAATGAACGTGAGCTGAGGGCCGATCCCACCGCGCACGCCGAAATGATCGCGCTGCGGGAGGCGGCTCGGACCCTGGGAAGCTGGCGGGTGCTCGATTCGGTCCTGTACGTGACGCTGGAGCCGTGCGCGATGTGCGCCGGGGCGATTGTGCTCGCCCGGCTGCCCCGCGTCGTCTTTGGGACGACCGATCCCAAGGCGGGCGCCGGCGGCAGCGTGCTGGACGTGATGGGTGAGCGGCGGCTGAACCACCGCCCCCAGGTGCAGTCCGGCCTGCTTGCGCAGGAGTGCGGCGACCTGCTGCGCGCCTTCTTCGCCTCGCGGCGCTGATCCGGGCTCTGGCAGCGGTTCGGCTGCTCCGGCCGCCCGTCCGCCCCGTCGCCGGCCCCGTCCGTCGGCCAGCTCAGAAGGCGCGGCTGAAGATGACGTGGCCCTCGATGTGGGCCACCGTGGGGCCGTGGGCGACGACGCGCACCCGGCAGGCGGCGTGGCAGCGGACGTCGATCGTCTCGGCGCCTCCTTCGCCGACGACGAGCAGGTCACCCGCCCGCACCCCCGCCCGCGTCAGCGCGGGCGCCGGGATCCGCAGGATCTCGTTGTCGCCGGGGTGGCGGTTGCGCGCCGTGCCGCGATCGGCAACGAGTGCGCTGCGAAAGACGCGCGGCACAAATCCCTCGCTCTCGACGCCGACATCCTGCCCGTGCGGGAGGCCGGAGGCAACAAGCCGGGTGGCGCGCCCGCTCGAAGCGATGGCATAGATGTTGCCGGACAGCTCGTCCGGCGCAATGAGGTCTCCGCCGAAGCGGCCGAACCCGGCCGGCGCCACCGCGATGCCCCCCTCCACCCGGGGAGCCCGGCGCGTCAGCGTCTGCACGCGGCCGCGGCAGTCGATCGCACTCACGACCGTTTGCTGGCCCACCTTCGTCGTGACGAGCAACCGGTGGCCGAACCGGCCGGTCTCGTCGAAGGCGATGCCGTTCTCCAGGCCCCGGCGGGGCAGCACGGCGAACTTACGCACGGTCCCGCCCGGGCTGACGGCGGTGACGCCATCCCCGCCGGAGAGTCGCAGGGCGTAGGTTGTGCCGGCCGGGAACGCGCAGCCCGCGCCGGCCACGCGCAGTCCCGGCGAGCGCACGATGTACGGCTCCAGGCCGGGCGGGGCGGCGTAGCGCGGGGCGAACGGCCGCAATCCGTGCGCGGGAGACAGGGTGAACAGACGGCCGCGGGCGGCCACCACGATCGTCCCGGCCGGCGACGGCGAGGCCAGATCCACGATCCCGCGGACATGACGAAACGGCCTCCAGACGGCCGCCTGCGGCGTCCCCGGGCTCGCCGCGCCGGCGAGCGCCGAGCCGGCGCCGGTCCGGGTGGGGGGAGTCGTCGCCGAGGTGCCGTGCGGACCCGGCGCGGACCCACCACATCCCGCCGCCCCCAGCGCGATCAGGAGCGCCGGCACAATCCCCATGCATCGTTGACGGGTCACGCCCATCACCAGCGAGGATACGGTGCGGCGGCACGGTCCTCTAACGTGTGGGTTGCTGCACCGGAGAGGTGGCAGAGCGGTTGAATGCGCCGGTCTCGAAAACCGGTATGGGC
>DASSZQ010000285.1:0-3425 GCA_035702755.1 Solirubrobacteraceae bacterium
TACGAGGTGATCACCCCGGGCGCCGATCCCCCGGCGGTCCGCCCGGCGAACGCGGTGCCGGAGCTCGCGCTTGTGGCACTGGAGGAGCGCGCGGCGCTGCGCACGTTCCTGCGGGCTCTGCGGGCGCTTCCCCACGACCTCGCCTGGCACGCAACCGTCTGGTGGCCGCGGCCGACGGCGCCTCCGGCGACCCTCAGCCGGCATCTGCGCGACCGGATCACGTTTGTCGAGGCGACGGATATCGACGAGGCCTCCGTGATCGCCGCCGCCGATATCGCCGTGTTCGCCTCCGAGGGCGTCCGCGCCGTGCCGGGATCGCTGGTCCGCGCCGTGGCCTCCGGTGCGGTGGCCGTCGCCTCGCGGCTGCCCGCCTACGAGGAGGTGCTCGGCGACGGCGAGCGGGGGCTGCTGTTCGAGCCCGGCGAGGCGCAGACGCTGGCCGCGCACCTGGCGCGGCTGCTGGGCGATCCGCAGCTGTGCGCGGAGGCGGCCCGGCGGACCGAGCATCCGCTGCCGGCGTTCGGCTGGGCGCGGGTCACCGATGAGCTGGAGCGCATCTACCTGG
Source organism: Solirubrobacteraceae bacterium (assembly GCA_035702755.1). Taxonomy (GTDB): domain Bacteria; phylum Actinomycetota; class Thermoleophilia; order Solirubrobacterales; family Solirubrobacteraceae; genus Palsa-465. The sequence goes on from DASSZQ010000285.1 coordinate 566, forward strand.
GCCTGGCCGGCCGGCGGCGGGACCCGGCGGGCGAGAAGAGGCTGCGCTCGCGGCTGGGGTCACGGCCGCTCATCGACGTCGACCTGCACATGCACACCGACCACTCCAACGACTGCGCCACCCCGGTCGAGGTGCTGCTGGCCGAGGCCCGCACCCGCGGCCTGGGGGCGATCGCGGTCACCGACCACAACGAGGTCTCCGGGGCGCTCGACGCCCGCGCCAAGGCGAGCGGGCTGAAGGTGATCGTGGGGGAGGAGGTCAAGACCGCCGAGCAGGGCGAGGTCATCGGCCTGTTCATCGAGGAGAAGATCCCGCGGGGGATGACGCTGGCCGAGACCATCGCCGAGATCAAGCGCCAGGGGGGAATCGTCTACGTGCCCCACCCGTTTGATCGCATGCACTCGGTGCCGGACTACGAGCATCTGCTGCCCGTCCTGGACGACGTCGACGCCATCGAGGTGTTCAACCCGCGGGTCGCCATCCACGAGTTCAACGAGGAGGCGGTGCGCTTTGCCGCCAAGTACCGCATCCCGGCGGGCGCCGGTTCCGACGCCCACGTCCCGCAGGGACTGGGGTCGGTACGGATCCGGATGCGCGACTTCGACGGGCCGGAAGAGTTCCTCCAGTCGCTGCGCGACGCCGACATCATCCGCAATCCGGCGAGCCTGTTCTACGTCCAGGCGCTGAAGTTCCTGCAGACCAAGGCGCTGCCCGCTCCGGCGCGGCGCGCCTCCCGGGAGCGACGGGTGCGGCGCGCCACCGGCCGCAAGTCCTGATGCAGTCGCAAGGACAAGCACGGCAGCCGTCCAATCCGAGGGGGGTGCCCGCTACCGACGACGAGATCCGTGAGAAATACCTGGAGCGGGCGATCCGTGAGCTGAACGCGTTCGCCCGCCGATTGGGGGACTGCGCACACTGCCCGCGCGGGCAGCTGATGCCGGTGCTCGGCTCCGGGCACCCCCAGGCCGACATCTTCATGATCAAGTACGCGGCCCGGCCGTCGGAGGTCGAGGAGGGCGTCGCCTTCTACGGCCGCACCGGCAACGCGCTCATGAAGTCGCTCAAGCGCCTGTCGATTGACCCGCTCGCCGTCTACGGAACGCTGTGCGTCAAGTGCCCGGTGCTCGATCCGGCGATGGCCGACCCGGCCTGCATCGGCCGGGTGGTCGAGGAGCTGGCCATCGTCGCACCCAAGATCATCGTGGTGATGGGCGAGGAGGCGCTGGCGGTCGTCAACGAGCTCGGCGTCCCCCTCAGCCGCCGGCTGGAGGCGGTTGCCGGGGAGATCCAGCGCTTCACGCCGTCGATCGAGGCGCTGTATGTGCCCAACATCGACGACTCGCTCGACGAGGAGGGCGCCAAGCGCGCCTTCTGGTCGGCGTTCCGCGTGCTCGGCCAGTGGTGGGCCGACCTGCCGCCGTACTGATCCGGACCCGCCCGCCCGCCCGCCTACATCTCCAGGACGATCTTGCCGAGCTTGCCGCCGCCCTGGAAGTGGTCGTAGGCGTCCTGGGCGTCGGCGAGGGGATACGTGTGAGCGATCGGCACCGTCACGGTGCCGGCGGCGAGCAGCGGCAGGACCGAGCGCTCCATGGCGCGGGCGGTGGCCGCCTTCTGCTCCAGCGGGCGGGCCCGCAGCGTGGAGCCGTGGATCCGGCCCCGCTTGGCCATCAGCAGGCCGAGGTTGATCTCACCGGTCGCGCCGGCGCCGGTGCCGATGACGGCGATGCGGCCCCCGGTCTGGAGGCTCTTCAGGTTGTCCAGGAGGTTGACGGCGCCGACGAGCTCAAGGATGACGTCGAACGGCCCGTGCTCGACGAAGCCCTCCGGAGCGATCACCGTCGCCCCCAGGGCGGCCACCCCGTCGCGGACGTCCGGGTTGCGTACGGTCGCGGTGACGCGGGCGCCGGCGGCGCGCCCCAGCTGGATCGCCGCCGTGCCCACCCCCCCGGCGGCCCCGTGCACGAGCAGCCGCTCGCCGACGGTCAGCCCCGCCTGGGTGAAGACGGCATCGTGGGCGGTGGTGAAGACCTCCGGCACGCCACCCGCCTCCGCCCAGGACAGCGCGTCCGGGACGGGCATGAGCAGGCGCTCGTTGACGGTGGCCAGCTCGGCCTGGCCCCCGCCGCCCACGATCGACATGACCCGGTCGCCGACCGAGAAGCGCTCCGCCCCCGGGCCGCGGGCGACCACCTCGCCGGCGAGCTCAAGGCCGGGAATGTCCTGCGGTGACCCCGGCGGCGCGGGGTAGCCACCCCTGAGCTGCATCATGTCGGCCCCGTTGAGGCCGGCGGCCCGGACGCGGACGAGCACCTCGCCGGACCCCGGCTCCGGATCGGGATGCTCGGCGACGGTCAGCCGCGTGTCCGTGATGGTGACGGCGCGCATGGGCTCACCCTACCGAGGTGGTCATCATGGGCGGCCGTTTCCGGGCCGACTCGGTCGTGCTGGGGTCTGACCGATGGCGAGCCCAGGTGGATCCCGATGGAGACCGGCATTGGCAGTGAAGAGGGGGTGCGCCGGATTCCCCTTGCGCCGCGCGCGGGGTCCGAGAGCTACCAGTTTGTTCGAAATCCGGTTGGCGGCTTTGCCTCTCGTCAACGAGTGGGGCTGGGCGTCTGATCTGTACGAAATCGTGAGGGCCGATCCGGATTTCGAACGATTCCGCCGTTCCGCCATCCCCTCCCCCCTCTTCGCCGCCAAGCCGGTACGCCCGGGCCCCCCTGCAGTCGCACCACGGCCAGATCTCGCCCGCCCCGCGTCGGCGTTCGGCGGGGTGCGGGTTCACCCAGACGCGACCGCAGCGCTCGCCCCCGCCGTAGCGGCGCCGTCCTCCCAGCAGCTGTCCACGAACTCGGCG
>DASSZQ010000298.1:0-3417 GCA_035702755.1 Solirubrobacteraceae bacterium
GCAGCGGTAGCGGCCCAGGTGGCCCAGGTAGATGGCCTCGTACTCATAGGCGGCGCCGCAGCGGCGGCAGTGCTTGGAATCGGCGGCGTGCTGCATCTCGGCGGTGGCCATCGCCGGGTCCTCGACTCCGAAGTAGATGACGTCGCTGTGGTGGCGGCCGAGATCGGCGATCAGCGGGTCGTCGGCGTTACAGGCCAGACGGGCGCCCTGGGGCAGGTGGGCGACCATTGCCGCCCAGCGATCGGCGATCGTCTCCAGCTCGCCGTACCGGTCGAGCTGGTCGCGGAAGAGGTTGCCGAGCACCAGCGCCCGGGGACCGAGCTGAGGCACGACCCGGTCAAGCCAGAACTCGTCGATCTCAAACAGGCCGAGCTGACCCTCCATCCCACCGCCCCGCCGCGCGGCCTCCAGCAGCGTCGAGGCCACGCCGCCGGCCATGTTGGCGCCGGCGCGATTGTGGACCAGGGCGATCCCGGCCCGCTCCAGCACCGTCGCGGCCATCGCCGTGGTCGTCGTCTTGCCGTTGGTCGCCGACACGGCGGCGCTGCCGGCCGGCAGCCGATGAGCCAGCCGGGCGATGGCGTGGGGGTCAAGCCGGGTGAGGACTCGGCCGGGCAGACTCGTCCCCCCGCCCCGGCCGGCTCGGCGGGCGAGGCGCCCAACGGCGCGCGCCGCCGCGATCTTCGCCTCCAGCAGGCTCATGATGCGGCTGTGGGCGACGCCGCCGCCGTCGCGCCCGCTCCCGCGCGCCCACCGGCGGGGACGAGCGCTCGCACCGCTCCCGCAAGCACGCGGATGGTGACCGGCAGCTCGGCGATGGGGTCGCCGTCGGCGAACATCGTGTAGGGCTGCGAGGAGGAGATCTGGATCGTGCGGGCGCGGGCCAGCTGGACCTCCGGCTGGCGCACGTGGGCTCCGTTGAAGACGGTGGGGAGGAGGCGCAGGAACCGCAGCTTGCGCATCTTGAGGATGATCACAACGTCGAGCATTCCGTCATCGAGGCTGGCGTCCGGGGCAAGCTTCATGCCCCCGCCGTAGTAACTGGAGTTGGCAACCGCGACCGTGAAGCCGGTGACGAACCGGCTCTCGCCACCGTCGAGGGTGACATTGAAGGTAGCGGGACGCCAGGCGGCCAGCGCCCGGAGAGCGCCGTAGGCATACACCAGGTTCCCCCGGACAAGGGTCGTCTCGTTGGCGATGCGGTTGGCGACGGAGTCAAACCCGCAGCTGGCGATCCCGATGAACCGGCGGTCGCCCACCTCTCCCATGTCCAGGCGGGCGATGGTGCCGGTCGACAGGACCGAGCAGGCCTGCGCCACGTCCAGGGGAATCCCCAGGGCCCGCGCGAAGTCGTTGCCCCGGCCGCCCGGCAGGACTCCCAGGACCCCGTCGGCCTCGCGGACCGCGTCGGCCACCGCGGCGATCAGCCCGTCGCCGCCGAAGGCCACCGCGGTCTCCCCGGTGCCGGCAGCGGCCCGGGCGAGTTCCCGCGCGTGGTCAAGGCTGCGGGTCGCCTCGACGTGATGGTCGAGATTGAGGCCGCCGAGCGTCTCGACGACGCGCGGCAGTTCTCGGCCGGCCCGCCCGCCGCCGGCGTGCGGGTTGACGATCAGCGCCAGCGTCACCCGGTCACCAGCGCGTAGAGGCTGTCGGCGATCGCCACCGGAGCCGGATCCTGCGCCGCTTCGGCCTGCTCGCGGGTGGTGACGCCGGTCAGAACGACGGCGCCGTCGATCCCCGCCGCGGCCGCCCCGCCGAGATCGGAGTCAAGCCGGTCGCCGACCATGAGCGCGGTGCCCGGCCCCAGGCGATCCAGCGCGGTCTCAAACAGCATCGCGTCCGGCTTGCCCACGCTGCGCGCGGTGCGTTCGGTGGCGTACTCAAGCGCGGCGACGATCGCGCCCGTCCCCGGCCACCAGCCGTCGGAGGCGGGAAACGTGCGGTCACGCCCGGCGGCGATCATCTCGGCGCCGTCGAGCACGGCCTGGGTCGCCGTGCGCAGTTCAGCGAACGAGAAGTCGTCATGTCCGGCGACCACCACGATCTCGGCGTGGGGGGCGCGGTCGGTGCCGTTGACGATCCGCTGGCCGGCGTCGGCGACGTGGCGGAAGATGGCGGCCGAGCCGATGACGAACGTCGGCGTCCGCGGCTGCCGGCCGGCGAGGACATATTGGATGGCCGAACCGACGGTGACGATCTCCTCCAGCGAGGCCTGCAGTCCCATCGCCCACAGTTTCCGCACGTACTCCTCAGGCGCGAGGCGGCTGTCGTTGGTGATGAAGGCGAGCGTCTTACCGGCCGCTCGCAGTTCCGTCAGGGCCTCGCGCGCGTTGGGCGTGGGGGACTGGTCCACCCACACGCAGCCGTCGAGATCAAGCAGGACGTGGTCGTAAGCGGCGACAAGGGGGGAGAGGGGCATGGGCGGACGAAAGAGGGCCGAGGGCGAGCGGGCGACGAGCGCCGATGATTATCCACCGCCGGGAGCCTTGTGCGTTCACGCACGATCTCGTGCAGCGGCAGGGGCTCCTCCAGCGCCCGGCGAAACCCTCCGTCCGGCCTCAAAGCCAGCGCCAGTCGGCAGATGCGCGGCCCAGCTTGAGCAAGTTGGACGAAAGTACGAGCGCGCGGCGCTTGCTTTCTGCACGCGCGCGCACCACAATCCAGCGCGAAAGTTGGCGCCGAGCCCGGAAATGCGCGGCGCCAACCTTCGTTGCGTAATCGTCATATGCCGCACGGCGTTCCCTTTGGGAAAGGAGGTCCACCGTGGGCTACAAGATGGGTGGCTGAGATAAGAGGGTCCGTCGTCAATACGGGCCCTCTTTTCGTTTTCAGCGTCGCATCGAGGCACCTCATCGGCTGCAGCCGCTCTGAGCTTTAGCCCCAAAAAAGAATTTGGCCACACCTTGAGGTTTTCGTCGCGCGGCCGATGTATAGCCCGATGCCCGGAGCACGGATTGCAACGGAGACGGCGGCACGAAGGCGGCGAGAGGTCCGCATGGTGACGTGTGACCTGCTGATGCTCGCTCTTATCAGCGTTGTCATCCCGGCCACTTGGCGACTCGACGCGTGGTCTGGCCCGCTGTTCGGCGTGATCCTGCTCTTCACGGTCGGCAGCGACCTGACGGCGGTCGATGTACCCGGGCTCCTCTGGGTGAGCGGCAGCTTCTTGGGGCTCGTCCTCGCAGCCGTCGTTCTTGGCGGGGGTCCCGCCGCGATCCTCGGAGTGATCGCGATCTCAGCCGGCTGGTTTCAGTCGCGCGAGCCGCTCAAGTACTTCATCAACAACATCGCCAACTATGCGCTCTTTCCATTCGCTGCGGGTCTGTGTTTCCGGCTTGTCACGCACGTCGCACATCTAACCCCGCACAACCTGGCTTACTACCTCCTCGTCTTTGCGACATTCGTCTTCGCGCTCGG
>DASSZQ010000105.1:0-16803 GCA_035702755.1 Solirubrobacteraceae bacterium
GCCAAATCCGCTGCTGCGGTACCTGGCGACGCTGCGCGCGGCGCGGGATTTCGGTGTCAGCCGGGCCGATCTGGAGCGGGTGGTCCGGGGATCGAACCCGCTCACGACCTCGCCGGAGGAGCTGGCGGCGACCCTCGCCGACGTGCTCCTGCGCGACGGTCATTCGCTCTGATCCCGCCCCTGGGCGGGTTCAGCAGCGCGATCTTCCTCGGTCAGGCGCGGACCGCGCTCGATGCCGTCACCGAGCCGACCCGGCGCACATCCTCCACGAGCCGTCACACGGGGTCTACCGCGCGATCGCAGTCGCCCCGCGGCCGGCAAACCGGGCCGCGGGACCGAGTTCCTCCTCGATCCGCAGCAGCTGGTTGTACTTGGCCACGCGCTCGGAGCGGGCGGGCGCCCCGGTCTTGATCTGACCCGCCCCGCAGGCAACGGCAAAGTCGGCGATGAAGGCATCCTCGGTCTCGCCGGAGCGATGGGAGACGACGCAGTGGTAGCCGGCGGAACCGGCCAGGTCGATCGTCTGAAGCGTCTCGGTCAAGGTGCCGATCTGGTTGAGCTTGATGAGGATCGAGTTGGCGATCCCGCGGTCGATGCCCCGGCGCAGAATCGCCGGATTGGTGACGAAGACATCGTCGCCGACGAGCTGCAGCGACCCACCAAGCCGCTCGGTGAGCGCCTGCCAGCCGTCCCAGTCGTCCTCGGCCATCCCGTCCTCCAGCGAGACGATGGGGTAGCGGCTGACGAGTTGCTCCCAGTAGCCGACCATCTCGGCGGAGCTCAGCGTCCGCGCCTCGCCGGCCAGCCGGTATGACCCCTCAGAGAACAGCTCGCTGCTGGCGGGATCCAGCGCGATCGCGACATCCTGTCCGGGGCGGTAGCCGGCCGACTCGATCGCCGACACCAAAAGCTGGAGGGGCGCCTCGTTGGAATCCAGGTTGGGCGCGAAACCGCCCTCGTCGCCCACGCCGGTGGCGAGCCCCTGGGCGTGGATCGTCCGCTTGAGCTGATGGTAGGTCTCGGTGGCGATCCGCATCGCCTGGGCGAACGAGTCGGCGCCCACCGGGACGATCATGAACTCCTGGAAGTCGACGGAGTTGTCGGCGTGAACGCCGCCGTTGAGGACGTTGAGCATCGGCATCGGCAGCAGCGGATCCCGGTCGCCGGCGAGCGTGCGCCACAGCGGCTGCTCCCGCTCCGCGGCCCGGGCCCGCGCCGTCGCCAGCGAGACGCCGAGGATGGCGTTGGCGCCCAGGCGCGACTTGTTGTCGGTGCCGTCGAGCTCGATGAGCGCGCGGTCAAGCCCGGCCTGGTCGACGGCGTCGCGGCCGGCGACGGCGCGCGCGATCTCGCCGTTGACGTGGTCGACGGCCGCCCGCACCGCCTTCCCACCGTAGGCGGCGCCGCCGTCACGCAGCTCCACCGCCTCGTGTTCGCCGGTCGACGCCCCGGACGGGACGGCGGCCCGGCCAAAGGCCCCGGAGCCGAGGCGCACGTCGACCTCGATGGTGGGGTTTCCCCGGCTGTCGAAGATCTGGCGGCCGTGTACGAAGTCGATCTCGCTCATGGCGAAAGACACTACCGCCGGGTGGCTCTGTGGCCCGCCCGTCAGGCATGATGGGCCGATGCGAACCGAGATCCGGATCCCGGGACTGGTCTGCGTCGAGCACACCTTTGAGGTTCCGCTTGACCACGCCCATCCGGAGGGGCCGTCGATCGACGTGTTCGCCCGCGAGGTGGCCGATCCTGACGGGACCGACCGGCCGTTTCTCGTCTACCTGCAGGGGGGCCCCGGCTTTGAGGCCGTCCGAGCCACCGGCCGGCCGCGGTCGCCGGGCTGGGTGGATCACGCGCTGAGCGAATACCGCGTCCTGCTGCTCGATCAGCGGGGCACGGGTCGCTCCACCCCCGTGGGCAGTCTCCCGGGCGCAACGGCCGCCGAGCAGGCCGAGTACCTGACGCACTTTCGCGCGGACGCGATCGTGCGCGATGCTGAGCACATTCGCCGGGCGCTGGATGTCGATCGCTGGACGGTGCTCGGTCAGAGCTTCGGCGGCTTCTGCGTGCTCAGTTACCTGTCCCAGGCGCCGGAGGGCCTGCGGGAGGCGCTGTTCACCGGCGGCCTGCCGCCGCTGCGCCGCTCGATCGACGAGGTCTACACGCGCACGTACGCCCGCGTGCGCGAGCGCAACCGCCGCTTCTATGCCACCTTCCCGGAGGACCGCGACCGGGTGCGGCGCCTGCGGGCGGCGGTCGAGGATCCGGGCATCGAGTTACCCGGGGGAGAGGCGCTGACCTGGCGACGGGTGCGTCAGCTGGGCCTGATGCTGGGGATGAGCGACGGGGCCGAGCACCTGCACCACATCCTGGAGCTCCCGTTCGATTCGCCGGGATTTGCGCACGATGTCGCCGAGGCGGGCGGCTTTGCCCGCAACCCGCTGTACGCGATCCTCCACGAGGCGTGCTACGCCGACGGCGGCACGACCGGGTGGTCGGCGCAGCGCACGCTTCCGGAGGACTTCGCCGACGACCCGGACCTGTTCACCGGTGAGCACGTGTTCAGCTGGATGTTCGACGACTACGGGGCGCTGGCGCCGCTGCGCGAGGCGGCGGAGTTGCTGGCGCGCCACCAATGGCCGCACCTCTATGACCCGGACGTCCTGGCCGCCAACGAGGTGCCGTGCGCGGCCGCGATCTACACCGAGGACATGTACGTGGAGCGGGCGTTCTCGGAGGAGACCGCGGCCCACATCCCGCGCCTGCGTGCCTGGGTCACCAGCGAGTACGACCACAACGGCCTGCGGGCCGACGGAGCCCGGGTGCTCGGCCACCTGCTCGACCTCGTTCGCGGACGCGCCTGACCGCGCTCACCGCTCGCCCGCTGTGGTGGGCTGCAGGTCCTGGTCGAGCGAGCGGATCGGCCGGATGCCCAGCCGGTGCAGCTCGGAGTGGTAGGACCGGCAGCCGTCGGCAGCACCGAGCTGGCCGTCGGCGATGAGCCGCAGGTGGCGGATGAACGTCAGCGGGTGCTCGCTGTCCTTGATCTTGCGCCCAAACAGCGCCGCCCGGGCGCCGTGCCGGCGGGCCTGCTCCAGCAGGTAGAACGCGTCGTAGGTGGTCCCGGACGCGCCGCCGAGGATGCCGGGAACGAGCTGCGGGTCGTACTCGGCCAGCGCCCGCATGGCGTCAGCGCCGCAGTACGGGAGCTTGAGAAACAGCGGCCGGTCCGCCCGGGGGATGCCGGCGAGCGTGCGGGCGACGAAGTCGTTGAGGAAGCGGCCGACGTCCTTCGGCGCCAGGCGCGGGATGTTGGGCGGGAACACCTCCAGGAAGTGACGCAACTGAGCGCCCGCGGCCTCGTTGCGGAACTCGCGGTAGGCGAGCAGGGAGCGGACGTCGGGCTCCGCGTCGTTGGCGGGCGTGATCGAGTACAGGCCGAGATCGACGCCTCCGTGCTCTGTGACCTGGCGGACCGAGGCGCTGCGAAACGGCTGCGACGGCTGGCGTCCGTACCGGGCTCCGGCGAGCATGTGGATGTCGGTCGTGTCGTTGGCGCGGACGGCCGGGGTCACGTCGGAGCGATCGAACCGCCGCTCCTGCACCGTCAGCAGTTCGCTGGTGCTGAGGCTCATGAGCATGATGTCGACCAGTCCCTGGTCGACGATCTCACGGATCTGGTCGCGGAAGTCGGCCAGCGACCGCGGACGGCCGGTGGCTGGGTCGGTGCCGGGGGCGGCCAGGCCGAACGCCAGGTCCGCGTCCTTGGCGTCGGCGAGGATGAAGGCGCCCGGGTCGCCGGGATCGGCGCGCAGGCGCGCGAGCTTGTCGTCGAGCGACTTCATGTCCGCAGGAGAATCGTGCCGGTCGCGTCGGATGACGCGGCGGCCGTCGCCGGTGGCGCGACCGCGCTCGGCAGCCTCGGCCAGCCGTGGCCGATGCGGGCGGCCACCTGGCGCCATTCCGGAATGGCGCTGGTGGGATCAACGCCCTCGACGCTGCAGGCGCCGACGGCGGTGGCCGCGGTCGCCGCCTCGGCGGGTCCCGCGCCGCGCAGCAGGCTGGCGAGCAGGCCGGCGATCGTCGCATCGCCGGAGCCGGTCGTCCCGCGGAGCACCCGGGGCGCAAAGCAGGGCGAGAACACCTCGCGGGCCGCCCACGCCCCGGCATCCAGTCCGAGCCGGGCGCCGAGATCCTCGACCCGCCGCGCGGTCCGGAGGTACAGCCCCTGGTCAGCGAGCTTGATCGCCACCACCGCGGCGCCCATGGCGGTCAGGGTCTCACCCAGGCCGCCAAGCCGGTCGCGATCGAGGACCGTCGCCAGGGGTGCGCCCGCCCGCAGGCGGTCGTGCGCCGGGCGATCGAACATGAACAGCAGCTCGTCGATGCTGGGGGCAAAGACGTCGACGAACGGCAGCACCTCGGTGAGGAGATCCGGCCAGTCGACGTTGCCGGCCGCGCTCTCCGGATCCGGCTCGCACAGATCGAGCGACGTCGCCACGCCGCTGCGCTGGACGCGGGCGAACATCGTCCGCAGCTGCGCCCCCCGGTCAGCGAACATCACCGGCATCAGCGGCGGGTAGCCGAAGTGGAAGAGGCGCACCCCGTTCAGACGGTCGTAGCCGACGTCACGCGCGGAGAACGTCTCGTTGGCGCCCGGACAGTGCAGGAAGCTCCGGTCCTCACCGGGGGGATTGATGACGATGGTGTAGCTGGTGGCCTCGCCGGGCGAGACGGCGATCCCGTCGGGCAGCCGCGGAGCGCGAGCGCCGAGCAGATCGCGGACCGCGGTGCCGAACAGGTCATCGCCGACCTTCGCGCACAGCTCCACCGGTGTGCCGAGACGGTGCAGGGCCACTCCGACGTTGGCGACCGCGCCCCCGGTGGACATAACCGCCGGGCCGACCACCACCAGCTGCCCGGGCGCCAGGCGCACCGGGCCGTACAGCTCCGGGAACACGTCCAGCGAGACGTGGCCGGCGACCATTACCTCCGGCGCAGACACCCGGCGCAGGCTCAGGCCGCAGGCGCGCGACGAGCTCGCCGGTGCCGGGACGGGCGGGCGAAGCATGTCCGCACGTTGCGCAGCGTCGGCACGCAGCCGCCGAGCTTGATCTTCACGCGCCCCGTCCACCATACGTGCTGGGGCGTGCGCTCCGTGCCGTCGGCCGGGAGGGAGCTGGCCCGACCGACGGCGGTGCTGAAGACGGTGCCGCGATGGCGCTCAAGCGCGGTGATCAGCTCCGCGGCGGAGCCGGCCGTGCCGGTTCGCTCGGCGAACTCACCGCCGAAGACCGGGCACAGATCACGTTGGTCGGCGAGCGCCAGACCGGATTCCATCGGGCTGTAGGTGAAGACGCGCAGCGCCCGGCGCGACACATGCCAGCTGATCGCGGTGGCGGGACCGATGTAGCGCCGGGAGGCCCCGATCCGCGCCGAGCAGTCAAGGGAGGCGTCGCCCGCGCCCGTGATCGATCCGCGGCCGGAGCCGCGCGCCGCATACGGGAAGGCATGGCCGGCGCAGCTGATGTTGCGGCACTGCGGCGACAGGCTTGTCCCAAACGCAAGGACGGGGAGCCGGTACAGAAACGTCCATGAGGCCGACATGCGCAGGGTCCCGCCGCTGGGCGTCGCGTTCTGGGCGATCCCCTGGCCGCGCCCGGCGAACTCAACGTAGAGCCACGTCCTGGTCACGGTGGCGCCGGCGTCGCCGGCGGCGGTGGCGGTGGCGGGGAGGGCGGCCGTGCAGGCCGCGGAGATGCACCCCAGCGTGATCGCCCGCCGCACCCATCCCCATCGTGCCAAGACCAGAGTCATTTCCGGTGTGGCGGACGCTACCCCCCGGCGATACGGGCGTCAACGCCGAACCGTCCGCGCGGGCTCGCCGCCGGTTCACTCGCTAGGTTGGACGCCGCACGCATGGACCGTCCGGAGCCCGTGAAGCCATCGCTGGAGCTCATCGCCCGCTTCCGGGTGTCGCTCGGTGAGCCGCTTGAGCTGGGCCCCACGCCATGGGGGCGCCGCCGCGTCATCCCGATCGTCGGCGGAGACTTCGACGGCCCGCGGCTGACGGGCACCGTCCTGCCCGGAGGCGCGGATTGGCAGGTGGTTCACGCCGACGGGACGGCGGCGATCGACACGCGCTACACGCTGCGCGGCGATGACGGCGGGCTGATCTCCGTGGCCACCGCGGGCGTGCGGCACGGACCGCCGGAGGTGCTGGCGCAGCTTGCCGCCGGCGAGCGCGTCGACCCCTCTGCCTACTACTTCCGCGTGTCGATCCAGTACGAGACGTCGGCGGCCGCGTACGCGTGGCTGAACCAGATCGTGGCCGTGGCCTCGGCGATCCGCCTGGTCGACGAGGTTGTCTACGACGCCTATGCGGTGAGCTGACTGCGCGCCGGGCACCGGGCGGCCCCGCTGAGATGACCGGACCGCCAGGCCCCCCGTCACCGGACCGCCAGCCGCCCGTCCCGGACCGCAGCGGTCAGCGAGCGACCTCCCGGCGCGGCGATCGTCACCGCCGCCGGATGAAGTTCGGCCGGTCGCTGCGTGGGGAGCCAGGGCCGTCCCGGCCGGCAGAGGATGAGCGTGTGTGCCTGACGGCCGACGAAGGCCAGCGCCGCCTCGCCCTCGGCCGTGCCTGACCACAGGGGCACGCCCGCCGCGGCGAGGGTGCGCGCGGCGTCTGGCGGATCGCTGACGACCAGGCCGACCTCTGAGACTCCGGCGATCTCCGCGGCCGAGAACGGCGGGTCCTCGCCGCGCCCGTCGACCCGCTCGGCCACCCCCCGGTGGGCGATGAGCTCGACGATGTTGCCGGCGGGGTCATGGAGGTAGCACGCCTCCGCATCCCATGCGCGGAACCGGAAGGTCGTCGTCGTCTCGCCCGGGCGGCTGAGCAGCCCGGCGCACCGGCCCGCCCATGACGCAGCGGCGGCAAAGCGATTCCCGGGCACGAGCAACGCGAAGTGATAGAAGGGCTGCTGCGCCGCGGCGGTGGGTTCGAAGCGGATGCTCGCGGGCCCGGCGCGGAGCTGCAGTCCGGCGCCGGAGGCGGGGGCGGCCGAGAATCCGAGGCAGCCGACGTAGAAGTCGCGCAGCGCGCCGAGCGAGCCCCGCGGGGCCATCAGCTCAGCTGCGGCGATCACCGCGGCGTCATTCACGCGAGCTCCCGGACGACCGCCGTCACCTCCGCTCCGCGGTCAGGGGCGAGCGGTCGCCGACAGACCAGACGTGACCAAACGGATCGATGAAGCCGCCCTGTCGGTGGGGCCCCCACGGCGTGGCGTGCTCCTGGGCAGCTTGGGCGTCCCGGGCACCCGCCGCCTGAGCGCGCTCGATGAGCGCGTCCGGATCGTTGGTGAAGACCTCGATCCGCGTGCTGGTCATCCCGGCGACGTCCGGGTCGGACTCGCGCGGGTTCGCCGGATTGGTCTCGTGCAGGAAGAAGGCAGCCCCGTCAAGCTCAAGGCCGGCGACGCCGCCGAGATCCCACAGCACCTCGGCGCCGAGGGCCCGCGTGTACCAGCTCACCGCCGCGGGTGCGTCAGGGACGATCAGCATCACCGACAGATGCGCGTGCCCGGCCTCCATCAGCGCTCCTTTCGTGCTGGATGCCGCCGGTCACGGTCATCGTAATGCAGGTCTGGTGGGCCGATTGCTCTAGGGTGCCGACATGGACTTTCGACTCGCTCCGGCCCGGGCGCCCGTCGTGGGGCTGGACGCCATGGTCGCCTCCAGCCAGCCGCTGGCGACGCTCAGCGGGATCGACATGTTGCGCCACGGCGGCAACGCCGTGGATGCCGCGCTGTGCATGGCGGCGGTCCTGTGCGTGACCGAGCCCGAGGCGACGGGTGTCGGCGGTGACCTGTTCGCGATCGTCCGCGAGCCGGCGGGCGGGGTGTGGGGGCTTGATGCCGCCGGACCGGCGCCGGCGGCGGTTGCGGCGCAGCCCCCGGAGGCGGCGGGGCCGCGGTCGGTTGACGTTCCCGGCGCGGTCGCCGGGTGGGGCGAGCTGGCCGAGCGCTTCGGCCGGGTGGGGATCGACAGATGCCTGGGACCGGCGATTGAGCTGGCCCGGCGGGGCGTCGCTGCCGGTGCGAACACCGCCCGCGCGTGGCGCGACTGTGACCGGGCGCCGCGGTCGTTCGGAGCGGCCCCCGCGGCGGGCGAGCGCTTTGTTCTGCCGGGTCTGGCCGAGACGCTTGAGCGGATCGCCGGCGACGGACCGCCGGCGTTCTACGAGGGGCCGGTGGCCCGGGCGATCGCCGAGGCGACCTGGCTGACGGGGGAGGACCTGCGCGGCTACCGGGCGCGCTGGGTGGAGCCGCTTCGCGTCGCCCATCGCGGCCTGGAGGTGGCCGAGCTGCCGGCGCCCACGCAGGGCGTGGCGGTGCTCGAGGCGCTGGCGATCCTGGGGGATGACGAGCCGGGCCTGGACGAGGAGGTGTCGGCGGTTGCGCTCGCTCTCCAGGACGCCCTGGCGACGGTCAGGGACGGGGCCCGGGTCGATCATCTCCTTGATCCCGCGCACGTCGCACGTCGCCGCGCCACCCATCCGGCGCCGGTGGTCGAGCCCGCGGGCGGGACCGTCTGCCTGTGCGCGGTCGATGGCGACGGGCTGGCCGTCTCGATGATGCAGAGCCTGTATGAGTCGTTCGGCAGCGGCGTCGTGGCCGGTGACACCGGAGTGGTCCTCAACAACCGGGCCGCGTGCTTTGGCGTCGAGGGCGAGGTCGCGCCCGGGCGCCGGCCGTACCACACGCTCATCCCCGGCATGCTCATGCGCGACGGGGAGCTGCTCGGCCCGTTCGGCGTGATGGGCGGCTTCGTCCAGGCGCAGGCCGCGGTGCAGTTTGTGGCCGAACTGGTCCGCAACGGGGGTGATCCCCAGGCCGCGCTGGACCGCGGGCGATTCCGCCTCGACGGCAGCGCGCTTGCGCTGGAGGAGCCCCTGTGGCCGCGGATCCCGGAGCTGGCTGACCTGCGGTTTCGCGTCGAGCGCGGGGGCGACCGGAGCCTGTTCGGCGGGGGTCAGGCCATCATCCGACGCGAGGGCGGCGGGTGGCTGGGCGGCTCGGATGCCCGCAAGGACGGCTGCGCGCTGGGGATCTGACCGCGCGCTGGAGGCCTTATGCGCGCAGGGTGGCGCTGCGCGCCAATCGCCGGCCGAAGCGGTCCAGCGCGCTGACGGCGACATACCGGTGCCGTCCGACCGGAATCGCGGTCTCAAAGCCCTGCCGCGGTGCGACTCCCAGCGTGGTCAGGTGCCGGCGGCGGTGACCGGCGTGAACCTGCCAGCCGGTGACCTCGGTGGACCCGTTCCAGCTGACGTAGATGGTGCTCTTGCCCGTCCGCGCGTCGCGCTGGGCGGCGACCGCGGGGGGGTCCGCGGGAGTGCCCCTCCAGGCTGAGCGGTACACCCGGTATGAGTACATGTTCGGCGGCAGCTGCGCGTCCGATATGAGCCTGCCGTCGGTGGTGAACTCGGTGGTGTGGGAGGCGGTGCCCCATCCGATGAGGACGCGGCCGTTGGGCAGCACCTGGACGTTGCCCATGGCCGTGGCCAGGAGCTTCTGCGGGTGCTGGAAGGCGCGGTGGAGGGTGACCGACCGTCGGGCGCTGTCGACGTCGAGGATGAGCCCGCGGGATTGGGGCAGGTTGGTGTTGGGGCCGTCGGACTCGTTGTCGAAGACGGTGAACCGGGTGTCGGAGATCGAGCGCGCGTCGTGCTGCCAGGCGAACTGCGCTCCCGGGCCCATGTTGAAGTCGCTGCGCTTGCCCCCCAGCTTCCAGATGACCCGTCCGGTGCCGCGCTCAAGCTTGTACAGCGACCAGGTGTGGCGGCCGGAGATGAGGAAGTTGCCGTCCGGGAGGATCTGGATGGAGTTCAGGTGCAGGTAGTCGTAGGGCGCGCCGACCGGCTTGTAGGAGTCGGTCACCGGGATGTGGTCCAGGCTGCGCCACTCCAGCAGCAGGCGGCCGGTGCGCACATCGATCTCCTGGAAGATGGACTCGCTCACCTGCCCGTCCGCCGGGCCGTTCACCGACGAGAGGTCGGCCGGCACCGTCTCCGGAAAACACGTGAACACGGCGGTGCCCTCCGGGGTGAGGTGAAACGCGTGCAGGTCCATCTGGCGTCCGTTGGCCGGACGGATCCGCTTGACCTCCTGATAGGAGTGGTCGACGATCACGCCCTCGCCCTGACCGAAGCCCGGCGGGACGACCTTGCCCTCCCACCAGGAGAGCACCCTGCGGCCGCCGTAGGAACCGGCTCCCAGATTGGAGGCCCACAGTCCGTGCGGGAGCGGCCGAAACCACACCAGCTGCCCGGTGGCGTCGACCAGCATGGGACCCTGTTCGGTGTTGTCAGCCTGGCTGCCCGGTCCCAGGAGCAGGTAGCCCGCCGCCGTCTCCGCGCCCTGAACCTCGACGGCGGGGGGGCGCAGATCCCCCCGGGAGCGGAAGCTGAGCGTGGCTCCATGCGTGGTTGGCCGGAAGGCATGGAGGGTCGGCGCCGAGCTCCCGCCGTGCAGCAGTTCATCCACCCCGTAGGTGGCGGCGCCCAGCGCCGCCAGAGTCCCCGCGTCGATGAGTCGCCGCAGGAAGCGCCGGCGGGTCAGCTGCGGGCGGTGCTGGGGCGGGTGCCGGCGCGCCCGGGGACGTTCGGCAGGTCCGGCAGGGCGGCGCCGGACTGGCTCTCTCTCCGTGACGTTATGACTCAAACGGCTCGCGCTCCGTGCGGTGCTGACCGAGGGATTGGGCCGCCCAGTCGTCACGCGACGCTACGACACGGCTCAAAGAAATGGCTAAGCCGGTCCGCGGCCGGTTTACGAAGACGCGACATCGTCGCCGGCAAGCCGTACGCGGCCGGGCTCGGTCATCGATGTTAGCTGCGGCTCTGCTTGGATGAGGAGCGCGATGCGACGCGCGTGGCCCCGTGACCTCTGCTGATCGGCCGCCCTGGGAGGGCGCGGACACCCTCGGCATGGAACCTGAGGAGATGCGGCGCCTGGGCCACTGGGTGGTGGACCGCGTCGTCGAGCACTACGTCTCCGGCGGGGACGGACCCGCCATCCGCAGCGGAGACGCCGCCGAGTTGCGCGAGCTCCTCGGCGGGCCGCCGCCGGAGGACCCGGGCGATCCCCAGCGTGCGTTGGAGGTCCTGGTCGCGGTGGCGCTGGCCCACATGCAGCACGGAGACCACCCGCGCTACTTCGCCCGCGTCCCGGGGCCGTCGTCATTCGCCGGGGTCCTCGCCGACTGGCTGGGCACCGGCTATAACGCGCTGGCCAGCAGCTGGGGAGGGGGGTCCGGACCGGCAACCGTGGAGTTGGTGGTGCTCGACTGGCTGCGCTCCCTGCTGGGGCTGCCCGCGGGCACCGAGGGCGTGGTCATGAGCGGTGGATCGCTGTCGAACATGACGGCTCTGGCCGCGGCCCGCGACGCCCGCGGACACGGCATCGCCTACCTCTCCGACCAGACGCACGCCTCGGTGGCGCGGGGTCTGACCGCGCTGGGGTTCGGCTCTGAGGAGATCCGGGTCCTGCCCACCGACGAGGGCTTTCGCCTCCCCGCCCGGGCCGTCGCCGAGGCGGTGAGGGCGGACCGGCGCCGCGGTGCTCGTCCGGGACTCGTCGTCGCCACTGCGGGCACGACGAACACCGGCGCCGTCGACGACCTCGAGGGACTCGCCGACCTGTGCGCCGCCGAGGATCTCTGGCTCCATGTCGACGGGGCCTACGGCGCGCCCGCGGCGCTCTGTGAGGCGGGTCGCGCGCTCCTGGCCGGACTCGACCGCGCCGACTCGCTGGCCCTCGATCCCCATAAATGGCTGTTCGCCCCCTATGACGCCGGCGTCCTGTTCGTCCGTCACCCCGGCGTGCTCGACCACGCGTTCAGCATGCGCCCGGAATACCTCGCCGACGTGCGGTCGGCGTCCGGGGAGGTTGACTTCGGCGACCGCAGCCTGGAGCTCTCGCGCCGTGCCCGTGCCTTCAAGCTGTGGATGATGTTCCGCACCTACGGCGCGGCGCGCGTGCGGGCGGCGATCGAGCGGGGGATCGCGCTGGCCGAGCGGGCGCAGGCGCTGATCGAGGCCGACCCCCACTGGCAGACGGTGACCCCGGCCCAGCTGGGGATCGTGACCTTCACCCACCCCGGGTGGGACGCCGCCGAGCACACCGCCCGGGTGGCGGCCCTGACCGCCGACGGCTACGCGGCGGTGACGAGCACCACCTTGAAGGGGATCCCGGCGCTGCGTCTGTGCACGATCAACCCCCGGACGACCGAGGCTGACATCGCCCAGACCCTGGCGCGGCTGGCGGCGCCGGACTGAGCGCGGACGGCGCGTACGGCACAATCTCCGCCGATGTCCGACACCAAGGTCAGCCACCCGGTCTTCGCCCACGTGTGGGGGCTGGCAAGCCGCCGGGAGCCCGCGGACATGCGTCGCCACCGGGAGGAGCTGCTCGCCGGGCTGACGGGGCGCGTGATCGAGGTCGGCGCCGGGTCAGGGAGCAACTTCGCCCATTACCCGCCGTCGGTCGACGAGGTGCTGGCGGTCGAGCCGGAGCCCTACCTGCGCAAGCTGGCGCGGCGGGCGGCGCTGCAGGCGCCGGTCCGGGTGGAGGTCGTCGACGGTGTCGCCGACGCGCTGCCGGCCGAGGACGCGTCGTTTGACGCCGCCGTCGCCTGCCTGGTGCTGTGCTCGGTGCCGGACCAGGCCTCGGCGCTGGCCGAGCTGCGACGGGTGCTGCGCCCGGACGGCGAGCTGCGGTTCTATGAGCACATCCGCTCGGGCCACCGGACGGTCCAGCTCGGCCAGCGGCTCCTCGACGTGGTGTTCTGGCCTCGCCTGTTCGGTGGCTGCCACACCGCGCGCGACACGCCGGCGGCGATCGCCGCCGCCGGGTTCCAGATCGAGCGCGACCGCCGCCTGTCGGTCGGACCGGCCGCGATCCCGGTCGCCGCGCATGCCATCGGCCGGGCTCGCCGCGTCTGACCGCTAGACCGCGACCGGCGGCGCGTCCGGTGTGACCGCCGCGGGCACGTCCCGCGTCATCGCCCCGGGCACGGCCGGGACCGCATCCGGGATGAGCAGTTCGTCGGCGGCCCGTTGCAGGCAGGCGATCATCCCGGCGATCAGCGGGTCATCGCTGCGACCGGAGCGGGAGACCGCGAAGATCCGGCGGGTGAGGCTCGGCTGGACAAGGGGCCGGACGGCGACGCCCTCATGGACGGCCGGGGAGAGGCCGAGGAGCGGAATGGCCGCCGCGCCCAGCCCGGCGGCCACGAGACTCTGCACGGTTGGGTAGTCGTCGACCTCGATCTCGAACCGCGGTCGAAATCCGGCCGCCGCGCAGATCCGTTCAAACGCCTCCCCGATGGGGCAGACGCGGTTGCGGTCGCCGGAGACCAGCCGCTCGCCGGCCAGGCGCGGGAGCGGTACCTCCCCCAGGGCGGTGAGGGGGTGGGCGCAGGGGAGCGCGACGAAATACGGGTCGAGCAGGAGGGGATGCCAGTCCAGGCCCTTGCCCGCCGGGGCGGGCCGGCTCTCGGCCCCGCTCTCCTCGACGTCGAGGAGGATGACGATGAGGTCGGCCTGATCGGCGCGCAGCGCGGCCAGGGCCTCCGGCTGCTCAGCGAGCGTGAGCTGGATGTCGATCTCCGGATGCCGTCCCCGGAAGTGGGCGACCGCGGGCGGCACAAGGCCGGTCCCCGCGCTGCCGAAACTGGCCAGGCGAATGCGGCCGGTGCGACCGTCGGTGAGGGCGGCGAGCGCCGTCTCGGCGTCCGCCACCCGGTTGAGGATCTCCCCCGCGTAGCCGGCGAGGAGCGCCCCCGCCGGGGTGGGGCGGACGCGCCGGCCGACGCGCTCCAACAACCGCGCCCCCGTCTCGCGTTCCAGCGCGGCGATGTGCTGGCTGACCGCCGAGGGGGTGTAGTTGAGCTCCGCCGCGGCACCGGTCACAGAGCCCTCCGTGACGACCGCGTGCAGGACGGTGAGACGGTGGACGTTGAGCACCGGGCTGACTGTACAGCGCCGCTGAAAAGCTGTCTAGGAATCTTTGCTTGTGCTTCATCGACGGGAGGCCCACAGTGTGAGATATGAGCCCGCTGATCCTGATCGTCATCGCCCTCCTGGCCGTGTTCCCGGTCATCGCCGTCCTCGTCCGCAACGGGTTTCGCCACGGCGACCTTCAGTCCGACCTCGGCGTCTCGGCGCGGGTGCAGACCGTCGCCGGCCGGCCCGGGCAGGCGCTGCGGCCCGGCGGCTGGGTGGCGGTGACGATCTCCAATCCCGCGCCGGGCACGGCGCTGGTGGGGCTCCAGATCACGCGCGCGCGGCGCGGCGAGCGGCTGATGCCCGTTGCCGACCGCCGCACGGGTGGGCGCCGCAGCCGGGTGTCGGTGACCGACCAGGTGGTGGGGGCGGTGCCCGGAGGGGCGCAGGAGCGCTTCTGGCTGTGGGCGGACAGCGACCCCCGCCGGCTCTGCCTGCTGGCCGCCGTCGGCACCGACGGGCGCCTGCGCCTGCATCGTCTCCCGCTCGCCGGACTGCCCACGGGGGATGTGGGTGCGACCGGCGTGACCACGGACCGGCCTCCTGCCCCCATGGCGTCATGAGGTGGCGCCACCGCCGGGAGCGCGGGGGCGGAGCGCGGCCGGCGGCACCATTCGCCGAGCTGCGCCTGCGCCGCGCGCAGCCAGACGACACGGCCGCGATCGCACGCCTGGCCGAGCTGGACGGCGCGCCGGTGCCGGCGTCGCCGGTGCTGGTGACCGAAGCCGGGGGCGAGCTGTGGGTGGCGGTGTCGCTCGTCAGCCTTGAGCATGTCGCCCACCCGTTTCGCCCATCGGGCGAGGTCGTCGAGCTGGCGCTGGCGCGCGCCCGCCAGATGCGGGCGGGGGGAGGGCCTATACGCGGGCGGGGGACCGGAGTCCCGGGGCTGCGCGACACTGTTGCAGGTGAGCTCCCATGAGATCACTCATCTGCTGCACGAGTACGGCCTCGGACTGGTGTTCGCGTTCACCGGGCTGCAGGCGCTGGGCGCCCCGCTGCCCGGCACCACCGCGCTGGTCGCGGCCGCCCTCTACGCCGGAACCAGCCACGGCCTGCCGATCGCCGGGGTGATCGCCGCCGGGGCCCTGGGGGCGGTGACCGGCACGACGGGGGGCTTCATCCTGGGGCGGTGGCGCGGGGAGCGGCTGCTCTTGTGGATCGCCGCGCGCCTGCGCCAGCCCCCGGCGCGGGTACACCGGCTGCGCGCCGAGTTCGCCGAGCACGGCGGCGGCTGGCTGTTCATCGGCCGGTTCGTCAGCGGCCTGCGCAACGTCACCGGGCTGCTCGCCGGCTCAAGCGGCATGCCGCTGGGGACGTTCCTGCCGCTCAGCGCGGCCGCCGCGCTGGTGTGGGCGCTCGTCAACGGGCTTGAGTACTACTGGTTCGGCGACGCCCTGGCCAGCGCCTCCACCTGGGTGCAGGCCGTGCTCATCGGCGCCGGGATAGCCTGGATGGTGGTCTCGCTCAACCTGCTGCGGCGGCGGGCGGTGCGGCGGCTGGAGGGCATGCCGCCCGCCGCCGAGGCCGACGCCGGCGGCGGCGCCTGACGGCCGGCGGGGCATGGCTCGCCCGCGCTCGGCCCGCGCCGTGGTGGCCCAGCGCGGCGACCTGATCGTGGAGCGTGATCCGCAGCGGCCGTCCGGCCGCCTGCTGCGCCAGGGGGACATGGAGGCCTCGTACATCGATCTCGCCGACCCCTCGCACCTGGAGTTTGACTACCTGCGGTGGATCCGCCTGGTGCTGACCGCGGCGCGGGCGCGGCGGGTCCTGCACATCGGCGGGGGCGCGTGCGCGCTGGCCCGGGCGCTCGCCGCCGCCGACCCGGAGGGTCGCCAGGAGGTCTGCGAGGCCGACGCCGACGTGCTCGCGGTCGCCCGCGAGCATCTCGGGCTGCGTCGCGCGCCGGGGCTGCGGGTGCGCTGCGTGGACGGCCGCACGTTCGTCGCCGCGCAGGCTGACGGCGCCTGGGATGCGATCGTCATCGACGCCTTCATCGGTGCGGCCGTTCCGCGCGCGCTCGTCAGCGAGGAGGCGCTGCGCGACGTCGCCCGCGTGGCGCCGCTGGCGCTCGTCAACGTCGTCGACGACCGCTCGGCGCGCGTCGTCCACGCGGTGGCGGCGGGACTGGCGGCCGCCTACCCGCGGGTGTGGGCGCTCGGTGGGCGATCTGGCAACACGGTCCTCGTCGGCGGGGTGGCCGAATTGGATCTGAGCCGGATCTCTTCGCGGGCGGCCGCCGACCCGTCGCCGGCGCGGGTGACGCCGCCGGGGGAGATGGCGCGGATCATCGCCACCACGCTGCCGCTGCGCGACACCGGGGAGTGATGGGCTCGCTCCTGAGAAGGTGATCGCAAACCCCGCCAGCCCCTGGTTGGTGCGGGGTGGGGCGGGACGAGCGCGGAGAACCCCCGGTTTGGTCGAAACTCGGATCGCCCCGTCCGATTTCGTCAGTAAGTGGCCTATAGCGGCAGTTGCGTTCGAGATCGTCAGCCCGGATCCGGATTTCGAACACATCTGACCCTCCCGGCCGGGTTCTCGCCCGCATCCCGGGCGCCCCCGCCACCGAGTCTTCCTGACTGCTGCCGTTTTGCGCGCCACCAAGCCCGTTCACCGTCGGGCCGCGGCCGGGTGCAGCAGCCCGGATTTTTAGACTCGGACGGCGCCGTCTGATTTCGTCTGCGAGTGGCGTATGGCAGCGGTTGGGTTCGACGCTCAGGCGCCGGAGCGCAGCAGCCGGT
>DASSZQ010000234.1:0-4623 GCA_035702755.1 Solirubrobacteraceae bacterium
TGACGGCGTGATCCTGAACCGCGCGGAACACCTCAAAGGGCTCATGGCCGTCCGACATCCCCCGGCGGAAGCGCTGGGCGGCGGCCGCGGTGATGTGGCCCTCGCGCCAGCGAAACAGCTCCAGCTGGTTGGCGGGGGCCATCAGGTCCTCGTCCTCGTCCGAGCGGGAGACGAAGTCACCGATGAGCTGGGCGATCTGCCGGGCGAACAGCCGCTCCAGCACCGTCTCGACCGCCTGCCCGGCGACGAAGGTCACGGTGCCGACCGGGTCAAGCTCGCCGAACTGCTCGGCGTAGCCGGTCAGCAGTCCCTTGGCCAGGAGCATCATCAGCACCGTGTTGTCGCCCTCAAACGTGGTGAAGATGTCGGTGTCGGCCCGCAGGGCGGCGAACCGGTTGACGCTCATGTAGCCGGCCCCACCGCAGCACTCGCGGCCGGTCTGGATCGCCTCGGCGGCGTGCCAGCTGGCCGTCGCCTTCATCCCGGCGGCCAGCGACTCAAGCTCACGCCGGTCGCGGTCTGAGGCGTCGGCGTTTCGCATGATCGAGTCGAAGCGGTCGACGAGCTCGCCCTGGGCGAAGTGCAGGGCGTAGGTCCGGGCCACCAGCGGCATGAGCCGGCGCTGGTGGGTGCGGTAGTCAAGGATCGGCACCTCGTGGCCGGGCTCCGGGCCGAACTGGCGGCGCCGGAGGCCGTAGCGCACGGCGATCGTCAGCGCGGTCTTGGCGGCGCTCACCGATGCCCCGGCAATGCAGATCCGCCCCTGGACGAGGGCGCCGAGCATGGTGAAGAAGCGGCGGTTGGGGTTCTCGATGGGGCTGGAGTACCGGCCGGCCTCGTCGACGTCGCCGTAGCGGTTGAGCAGTGCCTCGCGGGGGACGCGGACGCCGTCAAACCAGATCTGGCCGTTGTCGACGCCGTTGAGCCCCATCTTCTCGCCGCTGTCCTCGATGCGGACGCCCGGGCGCACATGGCCGTCCTCGTCGCGCAGCTCGACGACCAGGCAGTGCACGCCGTGGCCCTCGTCGCCGACGATGAGCTGGGCGAACACCGCGGCCACCCGGCCGTGGCAGGCGGCGTTGCCGATGTACTCCTTGCGGGCCTCGTCATCCGGGGTGTCGATGACAAATTCATCGGAGTCCGGGTCATAGGTGGCGGTGGTGCGCAGCTGCTGGACGTCAGAGCCGTGGCCGGCCTCGGTCATGGCAAAGCAGCCGGGCAGCTCCAGCGAGGCCGTGGGCCGCAGATAGCGCTCGTGGTGGCGCTCGGTGCCCAGCTGCTGGACGGCCCCGCCCCACAGACCGAACTGAACGCCGAATTTGACCAGCAGCGACAGATCGCTGAAGGCGATCGTCTCAAAGCCGGCGACGTTGGCGCCGGGGTCGCCCTGGCCGCCGTAGCGGCGAGGAAAGCCGGGGGCGGTCAGCCCCTCGGCAGCCAGCGCCCGGGCCCACTGCATGACGCGCTCGCGGTACTCGGCGGTCGGCAGGGCGATGACGGGAGCGAACTGCGGCCGGGAGAGGACCTCGCGCAACTCCTCGCGGACCTCGGCGTAACGGCCGTCAAGCAGGCGCGCCAGCGCCGCCGGATCAAACCCCAGGTCCTCTGCGCTCACGGCCGACACGGCGACAGCATATGGCGCGGGCGCCGTCAGGAGTGCAGGTGGAGCAGGTGGCGCAGCCGGCGCGAGAGCGTGCCGAAGTCGTTGTGGTGGCTGTAGGCCAGGCCGGTGACGCCCAGGAAGGTGACGATCAGCCCGGCGAGCAGGGCGAGGACGGCCAGCACCGCCGGCCAGTGCGCCTCCAGCTTCTCGCGGCCGGTGGCGAGCAGGCGCTGGGCATTGGGGCCGGCGAACGTCAGCACGGCGAGGATCCCCAGCATGGGGGCGATGAAGCAGACGTTGAAGACGACGAGCAGGAAGATGGTGCGCGGGACGTCGAGGTCGGCGGCGACGATCGCGGCGATGGCGGCGAAGTACGGGAACGCCGTCGGCAGTTCGACGGCCATGATCGTCGCGCCGAGGATCGCGCCGGACTTGCTGCCCGGCTTGGGCTGGGGCGGACTGGCCGCCTGCGAGAGCCGGTGGCGGTAGCCCCACAGAAATGCCGAGGCGGCGAGCATGGCCCCGCCGGCGATCGTCTCCAGCAGGTAGCCGAGGTGGGGGCGGGGCTGGGGGACGAGCGAGATCAGCAGCCGCCCGGGCCCCAGGGCGATCGCCAGCCCACCGAAGAGATAGACGCCGAAGACCGCGAGCGTGAACTCGCCCACCTGGCGGCGCGGGTGGCGCCCGGACGCGAGGTAGAGCGCCGGCGCGATCGTCGTCGGATTGAGCGAATCGGCGATCCCGATCGAGATGGCGAGACCGAGCAGACGGATCATGGACGGGGCCGGTGGGGACTCGGCATCGGCAAATTGTCGCGTGCGCGGACCGATGGGGAAGCGGGATCTGCCGGGCAAGACACCTGGCGCTACACTGATGGCGGCGCCGTGGGGCGTTTTTTCTCACGCCCGCGGCGGCTATTGCATACCACCACTTCGATCTCGGAAGCGCGAAATGGCCCGTGGAGACGTCCGGATCGCTGCCACCCTCGCCTGCGAGGAATGCAAGCGCCGGAATTATCAGACCAACAAGAGCAAGCGGAACAACCCGGAGCGGCTGCAGCTGCGCAAGTACTGCCGCTGGTGCCGGCGTCACACCGCCCACCGGGAAACGCGCTGAGGGCTAAGGGCGAACGCATCCGTGGCCCGCAACCGCAAACGCCGCTCTGACCGCCGGCCCCACCGGCCGGCCGAGGGTGCGCGCTCGGAGCCGGGGATCGCGACCGCCAGCGCGTCCCGGCGCGGCGAGCCGGATGATGCTCGTCGCGAGGAGGCGCCGGACCCCATCGAGCACGCGGCTCCGGACGTTGAGCTGGCCGAGGCCCAGCTGGCGCTCGGCCGCCCCGGCGTCGCCGAGGAGCTCGACGACGACGAGCTGGAGGTGGAGGCGGCGCCGGTTCCGGCCACCACCGCCGCCTCGGTGCCGGCCACGCGGCCCGGCAACCGCCTCGTCCATTTCCTTCAGGGAAGCTGGCGCGAGCTTCAGCGGGTACAGTGGCCGGACCGTCGGCAGGTGATGCAGGCCACGGGGGTGGTCATCGGCTTCGTCATCATCGCCGGCGTGTTCCTGGGCGTGGCCGACCTCGTCGCCAACAAGCTCGTCCAGTTCCTCCTCAAGTAAAGCTTTCGAAACCAAAGAGAACATGTTCCGCTGGTACGTCGTCAACACCTATTCCGGCCACGAAAACAAGGTCAAGCACAACCTTGAGCACCGCGTGGTCTCGCTCGGTCAGCAGCGCGCCGTGCGCCAGATCGTCGTCCCCACCGAGTCCGTCTCGGAGATGAAGGACAACCAGAAGGTCACGGTCGAGAAGCGGACGATGCCCGGCTACGTGCTCGTCAACATGGACCTCAACGAGGACTCCTGGTCGCTGGTCAAGGGCACGCCCGGGGTGACCGGCTTCGTCGGCGCCTCCAACGAGCCGGTGCCGCTGACCCAGGCCGAGGTCGACCGGCTGCTGCACATGGAGCCGGCCGAGCGCCCGCGCAGCCGCGCCCAGTTCTCGATCGGCGAGTCGGTCAAGGTCGTCTCCGGGCCGCTGTCTGACTTCTCCGGCGAGATCTCCGAGGTCAACGAGGACGCCCAGCGGCTCAAGGTGCTGGTGTCCATCTTCGGTCGTGAGACGCCGGTCGAGGTGGGCTTCGACCAGGTCAAGAAGATCTAGAGAAGGCAAGGAATCCGATGGCCAAGAAGGTCCTAACCCAGATCAAGCTCCAGGCGGTTGGCGGGCAGGCCAGCCCGGCGCCGCCCGTCGGCCCGGCGCTCGGTCAGCACGGCGTCAACATCATGGAGTTTGTCAAGGCGTTCAACGCCCAGACCCAGTCCGACGCCGGCACCGTCATCCCGGTCGTGATCACGGTCTATGAGGACCGCTCGTTCACGTTTGTCACCAAGAGCCCGCCGGCGGCGGTGCTGATCAAGCAGGCCCTGTCGCTGGAGAAGGGCTCGGCCGAGCCCCATCGCGACAAGGTGGCCAAGATCACCCAGGACCAGCTGCGGGCGATCGCCGAGAAGAAGATGTCCGACCTCAACGCCAACGACATCGACGCGGCGGCGAAGATCATCGCCGGCACCGCGCGCTCGATGGGCGTCGACGTCGTCTAGAGAGACGCAAGGAGACCACCGCAGATGCCCAAGCACGGGAAGGCCTACATCGACGCCAAGCAGCGCTTTGACCGCTCGCGGGAGTACAGCCCGGCGGAGGCGGTCGCGCTCGTCAAGCAGCTCGGCAGCGCCAAGTTCAGCGAGTCCGTCGAGGTGCACGTCCGCACCGGCCTGAACGTCCGCCACGCCGACGAGCAGCTGCGCGGCACCATCGCGCTGCCCAACGGCCTCGGCAAGGAGGTCAAGATCGCCGTCTTCGCCCAGGGCGACAAGGCGCGTGAGGCCGAGGAGGCAGGCGCCGACGTTGTCGGCGGCGAGGACCTGGCCAAGCGCATCCAGGAGGGCTTTGACGACTTCGACACCGCGATCGCCACGCCGGACATGATGCCGATCGTCGGCCGCCTGGGCCGGATCCTCGG
>DASSZQ010000287.1:0-3891 GCA_035702755.1 Solirubrobacteraceae bacterium
GAGCTCGATCGCCGCTGCCGCGGGCGAGGCCGCCGACACGCCGGGATTGTCATGCTCAACCCGCGGCGGTTTCCCCAGGGAGCGGGGTCGATCGGACCGCTCGTCGAGTCGTTGGAGAAACCGATCATGGCTGAGCCGCCATACGAGAGCTTCATCCACTGGCTCCAGTGATCACTTCCCGGCCGATTGGGTACAGAGGCGATTTCTGTGCCCAATCCCGGCGCCTGCCCGACCGCCGGCGTCGACGCACCTATAGGATCGCCGCGCCAGAGGCAGATTGACGGAGGTTCTCCATGCGATTGGCAGAGCAGCGAAACGTCGACGTCGTGCTCCGGTACTTCGACGGGTGCAACACGGGCGAACTCGACGACTTGCTCCCGACGTTGGCCGAGGATGTCATCCACTACTTCCTTCCAGAGAGTTTCCCGACGATCCGAGGCGCTGACCACCTGGCGCGGTTCTGGCGCAAGTACAAGCGGACGCTTGACCCCACTTGGCGCATTGACCAGATCATCGGTGCGGGCGACCTCGTCGTGAGCGAGTGGAGTTGCCGGTGGCGGCCGACCGAGGCCTCGCGCTGGGTGATGTCGCGGGGCACGGAGTGGTATGTGATGCGCGACGGCGTGATCACCGAGGTGCGCGCCTATTTCATGGTCGACGGGGCGGCCGACAGCGAACTCGCTGACTTCCCGTACACCGAACGCGGCTATCTATCGCGAGCGTAGCTCGCCCGCCCGGGCGGATGCCTGTGAGCCGCCGCGGATCGTGGACCGCGAACACGTGCCTTCCGCATGCCGCGTGAATCTCGCCGGATCGAGCGACCCCAGAGTCTGGCAGGGGGCGAGAGGAACTCAAAGCACTGGTGAGAGCCGGCGAAGCGCGAGCCGCGCCTGGTCGCCGATGCGCGCTGGATGAGCGTGAACCGGACGACGAGACCGCGGGCGGGCGTTGACTAGGGCGTGTGTCGGCGAATGCCGACGTTCAGCGCCGGACTGCCCCGACCCGTCGCTGGGCCAGCTCCAGGTCGACCGATGCGGGGTCGAAGCCCCCGGTGCTCTTGAGCTCGGCGTAGCCCCCCGGGCCGCCGCAGTCCTCGGGCGGACAGGCGCCTTTGCCAGTGAGAAGCACTGGTCGCTGAGCGCCGGTGTCCGGCTCGGTCACCTTCTCAAGCACGATGTCGTGCTCCCAGTTGTCGCCGAAGTCGTAGGTGTAGCGGACCCGATCGCTTGGACCGAGCAGCACTTCGTCGAGCGTCGTTTCCGCCTCGTCGGCACAGTCGTTGTCCCACTCGGGATCCGGGACGCCGATCTGCTCGCCCTCATACTCGAAGCTGTGCAAGTGCGTGTCGGTCCAGCCGAAGGCCGCCTGAATGATCTGGTGGAGCGTCGCGAACGTGGTGTCGGCGCGGACCTGGACGCGGCGCCAGACCGGCGGCTTACTGATTCCCTTCAGCGTGATTTTCAGCTGGAGGATCTGGTCAGGTTCGATCGCCTCCGGTACGTCGAGATCGGCGAGGTCGAGCTCGCTGCGCGCGTTCCAGCCCTTGATGAAGGTGTCCAGCGCCTGCTCATCCTCGAGATCGACGCCGGCCGCCTTTGCCGCCAGCAGAAACTGCTTCGAGGGGCCGCCGACCGCCGGGTCAAGTGCGGCGTTGACCATCTCCTCCACCCAGTTGCCGATTGATCCTCGGGTCTGCTTGGCGGCCCATTCCGGGATCCCGCGCCGACGGGCGGCAAAGCGCACCCAGGCGTCAAGCGCGACCGGCAGGCGGTCAAGCAGCTCGGGCGTCGCCAGGACCTTTCGCGGGATCCAGTCAGTCATGAACAGCTCGACGACCACCGGGCTCCAGCGCAGCGGATCGCCGTCGGTGTAGCCAGCGCCGAAGTCGATCGCCAGCGACGCCGCCCAGGCCTCGTCGCCGTCAGGCGCGAACTCGCGCCCCTCCGGTGAGGCGAGGAACTCATCGCGCAGCCCGTCGCGCTCCTCGCTTGACAGCTCGGTGGGCTCAGGCGGCTCAACCGCGCCCGGTGTCTGGTCGGAGCGCAGGAGCGCGAGCGCCCGCCCGGACCAGAAGTCCTGGTCGACCGGCGGATCCCAGGTCATGTCCGTCAGGGCGATCGCCGCCCGGATCAGCCCGGCAGCGATGCCGGGCTCAATCTGCTCAAGCTCCAGTTCGGCCCCCTCGCCCGCCGAGTAACGATTCATCGCGGCGGCGACCTGCTCGATCGACTCGGCCAACAGGACGTCCTTGGCCAGCCCGCCGAGGTTGCGGTCGATCAGCACGCCGACCGCCATCGTCTCGCCATCAGGATGACGGCTCTCAAGCAACACTGTGCGAGCGTCGTCAAACACCGCCTCGCTCATCACCGCAGCGCCGACGACATCCGATTCGCCGATCTGCTCGATCCACCGCGGGACGCCGGCCACCGGCGTCGAGCTGGCGAGCAGCTCCGCCGCCAGGCCACCCAGGTCGCCGTCGTCGAGCTTTGCGATCGATGCCAGTGCGACCCTCGCGGCGGGATCGTCGAAGGTCGCCAGCCGGGTGACGAGCGGCTCGCCGAACCGCAGTGTGGCATCGACCTCGACCGCGTCTGGGAACGGCAGCCCGTGCCGCTGCTGGCGGAAGGTGCCGAGCAGGTGCGACGCCCACGCCTCGGCGTCAAGCGCCGAGCCGAGCTCTGCCGCCGACTGCGCGATCATCCGCGCGACCCGGACCTCTTCAGGCAGCGGCGCTTGTTGCGCTCGCTCGCGCTCACGGCGCTGCGCCACCCGAGCCGGATGGCCGCCGGACCCGCGTCGTCGTCTGCCGCCACTCAAGCCCCACACGGTAGACCGCGAGCGGCGGTCGCGCGAGTCCAGATCCCGCAACGAGCGCCAATCCCGCGGCGGGCGAAAGGCGGAAACCCAGGCCGCCCGGGCCAGGAGAGGCGGCGGTCGGCGACATCGGTGGCTTGACGAGGGCCCCACCGGGCTGTGTGATCCGTAGATGCCCGACGACTACATCCTGCAGTGGGGAAGCCCGGCGCTGTATGAGAAGGCACCGGCCGTACAGCACTTCGATGATCTCCTGCGCGCTCAAGCGACGCGGCTCGGCCGCCGGCTCGAGGCGGCCGGCGGAGCCGGCCTGGCGGCGACTCAGGTCGGCTCCCTGCGCCGGATGTTCGCCTTTCGCCTCAGCCGGGCCAGCGCGATCGACGTGCTCGTCAACCCGCAGATTGTCTGGCGCTCTGAGGATCGCGAGTTGTTCGTCGAGGGGTGCCTGAGCTTTAACTCGGTGGCCGTCGCGGTCCGTCGGCCGTTCGCGGTGCGCGTCGTCGGCTGCGACGTGTACGGCAACCCGCGCGAGCTTGAGTGCGAGGGGTTCGGCGCCTCGTTGATGCAGCATGAGATCGACCACCTGGACGGCGTCCTCACCCTTCAGCGCGCGGAGCCGGCCGAGCGCTATCGCGCGATCACCGCTCTCCTCAGCCTGCACAGCGCCGATCGACGCGTCGCCTGAACCCAGGATCGCCGAGCCTGAGGAGGCCTGATCCCGGTTGAAAATGTGCGCTTGGCATGTGTCAAACGACGCGGTCGATGCGGTTGGAGGGCGCGTAGGCTTTCTGAGAGTTCTCTTAGAGAATCGTCTTACCCGGGGGGCCTAGCGGTCGACCAGGGCACCAGCCCAACCGCTGGGCGGGACCAACAATCGCCGGGCACGCCGGGGGCATGCCCGCAAAGGAGGCGTCTTGTTAATCCTGGACGCAGTTCTCATGGCGCTCGTCGCCATCGCGATCGTGTCGCTGCTGGCGTGGAGCGTCTGTACTCAGTACCGCCAGGTTGGCTGCGAGCACCTCCGCATACGCCGTCGCCTGCGGATCAGCGTGGGGCTCGTGAAGCTGGACGAACCGG
>DASSZQ010000029.1:0-3148 GCA_035702755.1 Solirubrobacteraceae bacterium
CGCGCTCAGTCCTTCGTGGGAGGCCGACATCTCGACCACGCCGGAGCGGTTTGAGCACCAGGTACGCCTTCTGCTCAAGCGTGGCTATCGGCTCGTTCGCTTCACCGAGCTGGTGGAGGCGACCGGGCCCGGCCGCCTGGCGGCGATCACTTTCGACGATGCGTTCTTGTCTGTCTTTGCGCTCGCGCTCCCCATCCTGCAGCGACTTGGGGTCCCGGCGACGCTGTACGTGCCCACCGACTACATCGACACCGGCGGACTCCTGCAATGGCCCGGGATCGACGGGTGGCTCGCCGGGCCTGATGAGCCGGAGCTAACCCCCATGTCCTGGGCGCAGGTCGCGACGCTCGCCGAGGCCGGATGGGAGATCGGTTCGCACACAGGGTCACACCCGCGTCTGACTCAGCTCAACGACGGCGCTCTGGAGAGCGAGTTGACCCGCTCCAAGGAGGTCTGCGAGGGCCGCCTGGGAGCAAGCTGTCTGTCGGTGGCCTACCCGTACGGTGACGTCGACGCGCGGGTGGCCGCTGCCGCCGCGCGGGTCGGTTACCGCACCGGAGCAGCGCTGCCGGC
Source organism: Solirubrobacteraceae bacterium (assembly GCA_035702755.1). Taxonomy (GTDB): domain Bacteria; phylum Actinomycetota; class Thermoleophilia; order Solirubrobacterales; family Solirubrobacteraceae; genus Palsa-465. The sequence continues at coordinate 574 of DASSZQ010000029.1, forward strand.
CAAGCTCGACGGACAGGATCCCCTGCGGTGGCCGCGGATCGGCGTCTACCGCGTCGACGACGATCGACGGTTCCGCCTCAAGGTTTCCCCGGTCCTCATGGGGTTGCGCCGCTCACCCGCATGGAACGTGCTCGCCGCCACGCGGCGGCTGGCATCCTGACTGCGGAGCGACCCAGTGGGTAGGCTCAACCGGGATGGCCCACTCGGCTTCGGCGACGAGCACCCCCTGGCTTGACCCGCGCGCCCAGGCGCGGCTGCGCCGACGACTCGAGGCTGCGATTCGCCGTCGCCGCTCCTCCGGCTCACGGGTGCTGGTCAGCGTCACATCGGCGCTCGGCCCGGCGACGGATCCGAGTGCGGTCGTGGCCGCGTCCCGGCGCCCGGACGAGCCGTGGTTCTGCTTTGAACAGCCGGACCGCGACGGCGCCGCGCTGGCCGCGCTGGGCAGCGTGCTCGCCATCGAGACCGGGGGAGAGGACCGCTTTCGCCAGATGGCGAAACGGTGGCGGGCGATCGCCCGCGATGCCCTTGCCGACGACGCCGACGGCCCCGGTGGCGCCGGGTTGGTCGCGCTCGGCGGTTTTGCCTTCGCGCCCACCGGCGGCGCGTCTCCCGTCTGGGCCGGCTTCGCCCCCGGATCGCTCATCGTCCCGGAGGTCTCGCTCGCCCGCCGTGGCGGCGCCTCGTGGATCACCGTCAACGTCGCGCTGAGCGGTGAGGACACCGCCGACACGGCGGCCGAACGCGTCGAGACGCGGCTGGCCGAGCTGCGCCGGGCCCGCCTCCCGCTGCTCGATCCGGTCCCGGTCGGAACCTACGACGTCGTCAGCCCGATGCCGCCCGCCCACTACGAGGAGGCGGTGGCCCGCGCCGTGCAGCGGATCACCGCCGGGGACTTTGAGAAGGTGGTGCTCGCCCGGGAGGTGGAGGTCCATGCGCCGGTCGCCCATGACCCGGCGGCCGTGTTCGGCCTGCTGCGCGAGGCATTCCCGTCCTCGTTCACGTACGCCGTGGGGCGTGGCGACGCCACGTTCATCGGCGCCACCCCGGAGCTGCTCATCCGGCGAGAGGGCCAGCGGGCGAGCACGGTGGCCCTCGCCGGGTCAACCCGGCGCAGCGCCGATCCCGCCGTCGACGACCACCTGGGGGAGCAGCTGTTGCGCTCCGACAAGGACCGGCAGGAGAACGCGATCGTCGCCCGGCGCATCGCACGCACGCTCACGCCGTTCTCGGTGTGGGTGACGGCGGCGCCGGAGCCGGTCGTCGTCAAGGTGGCCAACATCCAGCATCTCGCCGCACCGATCCGCGCCCAGCTCGCCTCTCCGCTTGACGCCGTCGAGCTTGTCGGCCACCTGCATCCGACGCCGGCGGTTGGTGCCGAGCCGCGGGCGGCGCTTGAGGTGATTCCCGCGCTTGAGGGCTTTGACCGCGGCTGGTATGCCGGCCCCGTCGGCTGGACGGACGCCTCCGGCGACGGCGAGTTCTGTGTCGCCCTGCGCTGCGCGCTGGTGCGCGGCAACGTCGGCCGCTGCTACGCCGGCTGCGGGATCGTCCGTGACTCCGATCCGGCCGCCGAGCTGGCCGAGACCGAGGTCAAGCTCCAGGTGATGCTGCCGGCGCTCGCCGGCTGAGCTCGCTGACCGCCCGCACCGCCGCGTCGGCGACCCGCTGGTGCAGCGCCACGTTCTCGACCCGGTCGGTGCGGACCTCGACCAGGCGCGACCGCCCCGGCGCCCGGTCGGCCCGCAGCGCGGCGCGAAGCTCTTCTTCGGCGGACACGACCTCGTAGTCAAGGTCGTACAGCCGGGCGGCGTGTTCGAAGCGAAGGCCGTGCGGTGTGGCGACGTGGGCCTCGAAGGCGTCGGCCTCGCCGCTGACGGGCAGGAAGTGGAAGATCCCGCCGCCGTCGTTGTTGAGCAGGACGATCGTCAGGGCCAGGCCCAGTTGGCCGCCGGTGATCAGGCCACCGATGTCGTGGGCCAGCGCCACATCGCCGATCAACAGGACCACCGGCTCCGGGCCGGCGGCGGCGATGCCAAAGGCGGTCGAGACGGTGCCGTCGATGCCGTTGGCGCCGCGGTTGGACATGATCCGGGCGACGTGGTGGTCGCCGGCGAGGTAGAGCTCGACGTCGCGAATCGGCATTGAGGACGCGACGAGCAGGGTGGCATCGTCCGGGAGGGCCTAGCCGAGCAGCCGCGCCACCCGGGGCTCAGACAGCTCCCCGCCCAGCTCGTTGTCGATCGCCTCCGACGCCACCGCGTCGGCCTCCCGCCAGATGGCCAGCCACTCGGGGTCCAGCTGGGCGGGCGGGCTCCAGGCGCGCAGCGTCTGGATGGGGTCGGCGGCAATCACCTCGCCCAGCACCCCGGCGGGATCCTGCCAGGCGGCCTCCGGGTCCAGTGCCACCTGCATGACGTCGTCGCCGAGCGACGCAAGCCACGCCCGTAGCGGCTTTGAGGTGGGCAGGTCGCCGCAGCGCACGACGAGCTGCGGGCGCACCCGTCCGGTGAACGCGTCGTCGCGGAGCAGCAGGTCATAGGTGGCGATCGCCGAGGGGCCTGAGCGCGCCCCG
>DASSZQ010000191.1:0-3033 GCA_035702755.1 Solirubrobacteraceae bacterium
GCCGCCCGCCTGCCCGCCGCCGACGATGTCGTCGCCGTGCTGGTGCCACCGGAGATCCCGGTCGGAGCCGCCGAGCTGCGGGCGCTCCCCGGCGTGCGCATCGTCGCCGCCACCGCCACCGGGTTTGATCACCTCGACACCGCCGCGATCGCCGCCGCCGGCGCCTGGGCGACGCACTGCCCCGGCTACTGCGACGAGGAGGTGGCCGAGCACGCCGTCTCGCTGGCGCTGGCTCTCCTGCGCGGCGTCGTGGAGCTTGACCGCGGCGCCCGGCAGGGCATCTGGGACGAGTCACCGGCACCGCCGCGGCGGATCGCCGGGGCGACGCTGGGCATCGTGGGGCTGGGCCGGATCGGTCGCGAGGTCGCCCACCGCGCGACCGCCCTGGGGATGCGGGTGCTCGCCGCCGATCCCCACCCGCCCGCCGACCCGCCGGCCGGCGTCGAGCTCGTCGGCCTCGACGAGCTGCTCCAGGGCTCGGACGTCATCACCCTCCATGCGCTGCTCACCCCCGCCACCCGGGGGCTGATCGGCGCCGCCGAGCTGGCGCGCCTGCGCCCGGGGGCCTACCTGGTCAACTGCGCCCGGGCCGCGCTCGTCGACCATGCCGCGCTCGGCGAGGCGCTGCGCTCCGGCCACCTCGGCGGCTGCGCGCTTGACGTCCTGCCCACCGAGCCTCCGCCCCCGTCCGAGCCCGCGTTCGGCTGGCCGCGGACGATCATCAATCCGCACTCGGCGTGGTACTCGCCCCAGTCGGCGACCGCGCCCTACCGGATGGCCGCCGAGGCCGTCGCCGCCGTGCTCGAGGGCCGCGAGCCCTACGGGGCGCTGGCGCGCCCGGCCGCCCGCTGAAGCTCGCCGAAGTCGCACCCCAGCTCCAGCGCCGCCGCCGTCAGCGTCATCTCGACGTAGCGCTCCGGCGTGTGGTCAGGGTCGCCGAGCACCATGTGCACGGCCAGCCCCTCGGTCAGCGCGCACAGCCGCTGGGCGACATCGGCGGCACCGGTCACCGCCCACTCGCCCGTCTGCCCGCCGTACTCGACGACGTCCTGGAGTGTCGCCCGCCAGCGCCGGTGAAAGCGCTGCTGGGCGACGTCGGTGTCCGGGTGGTGGCGGGCGTAGCCCCACAGCTCCATCCACAGCAGCCAGTCGGCGGCGCTGGAGCGGACGATCAGCCAGGCGAGGCGGTCGACGGCGGCGGGCATCTCCTGAAGCTCAGCGAGCACGCCGTCGTAGAAGGCGTCGTCGACGCCGGTGATCGCCTCGGCGAACAGATCGTCCTTGGTGCCGAAGTAGTAGACGACGCTCGTGGGGCTGATCCCGGCGCGCTTGGCGACGTCGGAGAGCCGGATCGCCCACAGCCCCTTCTCGCGCACCAGTTCGATCGCCGTCTCCAGGATCTGCGGCCGGCGCACGGCATCAAGCCGGCGCCGCGGCCGCGTGCCCGCCCGGGGGGTCACGGCCGCCACCAACTTGAAACGGTCATTTCAAACAGCCAGTTCAAATCGTGGTTATAGTACCGCCCGCGATGACTCCCGGGGAAGTGACCGCCACGGCCGCCTCGGCGCTGCGGGCCGATGCCAACGCCGGCCGGGTGGCGCTCGTCACCGGCGGCGGCACGGGAATCGGCCGCGCCACCGCGCGGGAACTGGCCGCCACCGGCGCCGCCGTCGTCGTCTGCGGCCGCAGGCCGCAGCCCCTGGACGAGACCGCCGCCGAGATCGCCCGCGCCGGCGGGCAGTGCCTCGCCGTCAGCGCCGACATCCGGGAGCCGGAGCAGGTGGGGCGGGTCATCGACGCCGCGCTTGAGCGCTTCGGCCACATCGACATGCTGGTCAACAACGCCGGCGGCCAGTTCACCGCCGCCGCCGAGGCGATCACCGACAACGGCTGGCGCGCCGTGCACCGGCTCGCCGTCGATGCCACCTGGACCGTGACCCGCGAGGTGGCCACGCGGTCGATGATCCCCCGCCGTGACGGGCTGATCGTGTTCATCGGCTTCAGCCCGCTGCGCGGCGTGCCCGGCTTCGCCCACGCCGCGTCGGCCCGTGCCGCCGTCGCCAACCTCGCCTCCGGCCTGGCCCTGGAGTGGAGCCGCCACCGGATCCGCAGCGTCTGCATCGCCGTGGGGACGGTCGCCAGCGAGGGCCTGGAGCAGTACGGCGAGGCGGAGGTGCAGCGCTGGCGGCGGTCCATCCCCCTGGGCCGGATCGGCACCCCGGCCGAGGTGGCGGGCGTGATCGCGTTCCTGGCCGGTCCCGGCGGCGCCTACATCACCGGCACCACCATCACCGTCGACGGGGGCGCCGATGCCTGGGGCCTGGCCGAGGAGCCGCCACGATGAGCGACCGCCCCCTGGACGCCCTGTTCAGCCCGGACTCGGTCGCCGTCGTCGGCGCCTCCGAGGACCAGCGCAAGTGGGGCAACTGGCTGGCCCGGGGGGCGCTGCGCGGCGAGGCGCGCCGCCCCGCCTACCTCGTCAACCACCGCGCGCCGGAACTGTTCGGCCGCCGGGCCTACGCCTCGCTCGCCGACCTGCCCCAGCGGCCGGACCTCGTCGTCATCACCGTCCCGTTCGCCGCGCTGCACGCCGCCGTCGACGACGCGCTGACCGCGGGCGCCCGCGCCATCGTCGCCATCAGCGCCGGGGGCACGGCGGCCGACGATGCGGCGCTGGCGGCCCGGGTGGCGGCGGCCGGGGCCGTCCTGCTCGGCCCCAACTGTCTCGGCGTGCTCGATTCCGGCGAGGAGCTTGACCTGGCGTCCAGCCCTCTTCCCGCCGGATCCATCGGCCTCATCTCCCAGAGCGGCAACCTCGCGCTGGAGCTCGGACTGCTGGCCGCGCCGGAGGGGCTGGGCTTCAGCCGCTTCGCCTCGCTGGGCAATCAGGCCGATCTCGACGCCACCGACCTCGTCCACGCCTTCACCGAGCATGACGCCACCCGGCTGATCGCGCTGTACGTCGAGGACTTCCGCGACGGCCGGGCCTTTGCCCGTGCGGCGGCCGGCGCCGCGGAGGCGGGCAAGCCCGTC
>DASSZQ010000208.1:0-4943 GCA_035702755.1 Solirubrobacteraceae bacterium
ATGGACATGGAGCGCATCGGACTATCCTCCTTATCCGGCGAGCGGAGCGCCGGTCCGGCTAATCGGTTGCAGGTATCCCGCGATCTTGCTGGCCTGCGTGACCAGCGTCAACACGATCAGGAGCAGGAGCACGTAGTACACGGCGTTGTGGCCGGCCTGTGACTTAGACAGGAGCCACAGGATGATAACCGCCACCAGCACCGCCAGGACCTCGTTGAACGCGGCGCCGGAGTCCGTCGCCGGGCTGGGGGCCTGCGCGGCCGCCTGGGCGGCCAGGGTGCTGGTCGGGGACGGTCCCGCGCTCACGGCGTAATCCCCAGGTCCTTCAGGAGCTGCTCGGCCTCGGACAGTGCCCGCTCGGCGGCACCGAGAATCGCGGCACTGCCCGGAGGCGCGGCACCCAGTCCGGGCACGGGCTGCGCGCCCGGAATGGAGAGCACGGCCTGACCGACGGCCGGGATGATCTCCGGCACCTTTCGAACGGTGCCTGTCACGATGTCGGTCCCCACCTGCTCGGCCCACTGGCCGAGGTGGGCCGGGATGTCGTAGGTCGGGGTCTTGGGGTCGAGCGGGACCACTTCCTGTCCCATTAGGGCTTTCCAGAGCAAACTGAGCCGCGTGTCCTTGCCCTTGACCGGCACCAGCACGAACAGCAGCACGATCAGGACGAGGACCAGACCACCGATGCCGCCGGGGGTCGAGAGACCGGCGAGCCAGTCCTGCAAGCCCTCCACCGCCGGGGTGGCGCGGTTGATGGCCGCGTCAAGCGCGGCCGCGCCGGCGGTCGGCTCGGGCCGCTCTTCGGTGGGCTCGTCGGCCGGCGCCTCGGCGAGCGCGGTGGGCGGCTCGTCGCCGTCGGCCGCCGCGGCCAGGTCCGCGGGCGAGAACTCGGCCAGCGCCTTGCGGATGGCCTCCTCCGGGCTGTCGGCGTCGGTCACGTGGCCGGCGCGGAGCCGGTCCATCGCCTCGCGGCGGGAGTAGCCGAGCGCGGTGAGCGCGGCGACGTACTCCTCCTGCTTGCCGGAGGAGAGGCCGGTGGGCGCCGCGTGGACGCGTCGCCGCAACCGCTCCCGTGCCGACTCCTTCTCCGCCATCATGACATCCTCACTGGTTCGGCGCGAGCGCGGCCGGAGCCAGGATCGCCGCGACCATGGCCCCGAGCTGGCCGCGGATACCCGCGACGATCAGGACCAGGCCGAGCACGAGCAGGACCCCGTAGGCCGCGTGGTCGCGCACCCCCATGGTTAGCTCCCCTGGAGCGGCAGCGGGTTGACGCCGATGCCGAAGCACTCGAGCCGCGGCGTGATCGAATTTGCCGTTGAGACCGCCCCCAGGTAGACGCCGTAGTTGACGCCCGGCCAGCCGGAGGGCGTCATGTCGAGCTGTTGCCGGCCCTGCTGCGTGCTCGCGTCCGCGATGTTACGCGCGGCCGCGTCCACCAGGATCAGCACGCCGGGGTCGAAATCTTGCCCGTAGGTGCGCCGGATCTGCTCGTAGTAGTGGTAGATCGAGATGTTGGCGCCGAGCGTGGCGCCGAACCGCAGGAACGGCACGTCCCCGGAGGAGTCGGCATCCAGCTCGAAGCCGGTGAAATTGGACTCACTCGAGACGAACGTATTGGACTGCTGACCGTCGATGGCGATCAGGCCCACGAACTGGTGCCGCAGCTCCTTGGTAATCCGCTGGCGCCGCATACCACCGGCGGTCATGTTCATGAGCGGGTTGTCCCACCACATCTGCGTGGTCGGCACGTTGGAGAGATCGAGCGCCAGGCGGCTCGTGCCGTCCATGGTCAGGCCGTCGGTGTAGATGCCCTCGACGGCGACGGTGCCGGAGATGGCCGACAGTGCCGCGGTGCCGGTCAGGACCATAGCGTTGTTGAGGGGGTCGGGGCCAGTGAGGGACGGCGCGCACATGACCGTTACCTGCACGTCGTTGGAGACGCCGGAGAGCGGCACCATGCCGGAGGGGTTGAGCGCGTGCAGCGCGTTGAGGGGGATCTCCTGCGTGAAGGTCCAGGTGGTGGCTCCGCTCGCCTGCGCGCCGGCGGTGAACGCGCGCAGGTTGGTGTCGATCGTGCTGTTGTGCTGGAAGGGTGCCGCCACCACGTAGGGCACCGCGAAGCCCTGGAAGCGTCGGGCCTCCGCGATGACCTTGACGTAGTAGGGACGGGTGCGGAAATGCACGCCACCGTAGTTGACGTCGATCTCCTGGATGATGTTGTAGGGCGCGGCCGCGTTGGTAGTGGCGGCGCCGGTGCCGGGGGTGTTGGTAAAGGTGAGGTTGTAGGTGAAGCGCAGGCGCTTCAGCCAGCCGCCGGCCTTGTCGCCCAGGGTGAAGGTCAGCGCCGTACCGGCGCTCCACGCCTGGTTGAGCGCGCCGCCGGGCGAGTCCGCCAGAGCGACCTTCTCAAGGCTCTTGGCCATGTAGAGCGCGTTCGCGGCGTCCACCGCCTGCGCCTGCGCCTGCGCCATCTGCGCCGCCGACGCGCCGTTGGCGCCGGCCATCACGGGAGCACTCATCGCGGGGGCTCTCCTCTCTCGGGATCAACGGCACCGCACCGGCGCCGATCAGGCACCAGTCCAGGGGGTGTTGGCCGCGCCGACGCTGGCGCTCTTGACCCAGCCCGCGGCCTGCGCCACCGGCGGGATGCGGCTCGCCGTCACGCGCTGGATCAGCGCGAGCGACGCGAACATGATGATGAGGATAGCCAGCAGGCTAAAGCCGCCAGAGTAGAACTCGATGACCTTGCGACCCATGGGGATCCTCCTTATAGGACTATGCCGCGCGGATCAGGTCGAGGAACGGGTGGAAACTCGGGTAGTACGCGGGAGGTCGGCCGGGCTCGTCGGTCCGATTATAGTAGAAACCGTGCCGGTGTGCCGGTTGATCGGTCGTGGTGCGCCCGAGCAGCCGGTCTACCTCGCGCCCGTCGTAGGCGTTGACCAGTTGGAAGCGCACGATATGGGTTGCCTGACCCAGCACCTGTCGTGGGATGGCGGCCACCTCCTGCGTGAGCGTCACGATACTGATGCCGAGCCCCCGGCCCTGTTTCTCGAGCTTGTAGAACGAGAACGGGTACTTCGGGTGCCGGCCGAAACTCGGCCCGGCGAGCGACGACAGTTCGTCGATCACGACGACGGTGGGCTTGCGCCGGCTATAGATGCCCTCGAGCCAGGCGTCGTACAGGTCCACGTCGTCTCCGCTCGGCTGCCAGATGAGGTGCCCGTCCTCGATGGGCGGCGGCACCTCGTCCCGCCGCCAGGCGCCGGCCCAGCCGGTGAAGTCGCCGGCTTGCTTGCTATCGAGGATCTGAATCGGCACCCGCGGCCACGACCGCCGGATCGCGGTGAGCAGCTCCTTCATCAGCGTCGTCTTGCCCGTCCCGGTCTGACCCACGATCGCCCAGCGGTCCGACAGGGAGAGCCGCACCGGCGCCGTCAGGGTGGGTGGCGTGGTGGTATCCCAGGACCACGGCCCGGACGGTCCCCGCGTCGTCAAGGTCAATGGTCAGCCCTCCTTGCTCGAGCCAGTGGGCCGTGAGGCTGCCGACCCACCACAGCAGCACGTTCAGGATGTAGTCGCCGGGGTCCTTTTTGGACGGCGGGTCCGGAAACGCGGCCGTCTCTACGAACTCCCCAATGAGGCCCTTGACGATGGTGCGCTGCATCCGCTGGCCCGCGTCATGCGGCACGTCCGGCCGCAGCACCGGCGGCAGCAGGCGCAGCACCGCGGCTTGCAGGTAGGCCGGGTCGAGGTAGACCGTCTCGGCGCCCACCGCGATGGGGACTCGGCTAGGACGGGACGCGGGCATCGGCCACTCCGTTCGATGACGGCGCATAGGGCGGCCCAGCATTCGGCCCGCCCATGGGCGGCGGCGCGACCGGCCGCCGCTTGCGCGTGGCCGGCATAACCGGTGGCAAGACCATGCCGCCGTGCCGGGCGTAGAACTGCCAGGTCCGCACGAAGCGCGGCAGCAGGATCGCGCCGACCTGGTAGCGGTCGGCCAGCTCCGCGGCCACCCGCGCGCCGACGGCGAAGGCCACGTTGGTCGCGGCCACCGTCAGCCAGGCGTCGGCCAGCGTCTGCGCCTCCTCCTCGTCCAGCGCCCAAATCTCGCAGTCACGGTGCTCGCCGTTGGTCTGCGACACCAGCCAGTCCACACCGGCGAAGAGCACCTGGAGTGCCTGGACCACCCGGCCGCGCAGCTTGTCCGCCTCGCCGCGCTTGAGCGGGTCGTGACTCACGAACCCAAGGAGCGACAGGTTCCCCACCCGGTCGCGGGCGCCACGCATGGCGGCGGGGTCGGGCTTCAGCGCCTCGCGGAGTCGCGCGCCGGCTCGCGGGCCGGCAGGGCGCGCAAGCGGCTCGTCTCGGCGCTGAGCGCCTTCAGGGCCGCTTCCATCCGCGCGTGGAGGTCGTGCAGCCCGAGTTCGGCGTCCGCCAGCGTCTCCAGCCGCTCGTCCAGGTTGTTCACCAGGTTCTCGGTCAGGGCCAGCGTCCGCTTGAGCTGGTCCGTCAAGGCCAGGGTCTCCCGGTCCCGCGTCTGCAACAGGCCGTGCAGGCTCTCCAGCCGGTCCAGCAGCGGGCGAATCGTCTCCTCCGTCGTCGAGGATGACCGCCTGCGCGCTGGCTTCGCCTCCACCGGTTCGGGCTCGTCCATGGCGCCTCCGAATGTCTTCCAGCAGCTCGTCCCCGGGCACGTCAGCGCTTCTTCCGCTTGGCCCAGTAGACCTTGGCCGCGGTGCGCCGCGCGAAGTCGCGGGCCGTGCGCGGGCTGTAGCCCTTGCGCTCATACTCCCGCGTGATCGTCCCCTGGAGGATGCTGAACTTGCTGTGCTTCTTCATAGCCGTGCGGTCTCCTATGCTAACGGCGGCGCGTAGGAAGTCCAGCCGACCGGGGCATCCGCGAGGCCGGAGCCCAGGTAGCCAGCGAGCGCCTG
>DASSZQ010000262.1:0-7091 GCA_035702755.1 Solirubrobacteraceae bacterium
GTCGATGTGCCCGGCGGTGCCGACGGTCAGCGGCGGCGGATCCGCCGTCATCCCCGCGCCGCCGCCACGGCGCGCGCCACCTGCCGGGCCTCGTCGTCGGTGAGCGTGCGCGGATCGAGCAGCAGCCGGTCGCGGTGCACCCGGGCGATCACCGGCGGGTCAGACGCGCGCAGCGCCCGGGCCAGGGAGTCGGCCTCGCCGGTGCCCTGCGCCAGCGCCACCACCGGCCCGGACAGCTCCAGCAGGGGCAGCGCCCCACCACCGACCCGGGCGATCCCGGTGACGATCTCACCGCCGGTGCCGTCGGCGAGGATCCGGGCGCGCTGGGTGAGCTCATCCTCGCCGGCGGTCAGCATCGCCAGCACCGGCAGCTCGCGGCGGGCCAGCTCCGGATCGCGGTAGAGCGCGAGCGTCGCCTCCAGCGCGGCCAGCGAGAGCTTGTCGATCCGCACCGCCCGGGCCAGGGGATGCCGTCGCGCCCGTTCGATCTCGGCCCGGCGGCCCACCAGCACCCCCGCCTGCGGTCCGCCCAGCAGCTTGTCGCCGGAGAAGCAGACGATGGCCGCGCCCGCGCGCACCGAGCGCCGGACCGCGGGCTCGTCGGCGAGCAGCTCCAGCTCGTCGGCGAGGACCCCGGAGCCGGCGTCGTCGATGACCGGCACGCCGAGCGTGCACAGCGCCTCGATCTCCACCTGCTCGACAAAGCCGAGCGTCCGGAAGTTGGACGCGTGGGCGCGCAGCACGGCGCCGGTGTCCGGGCCGATCGCCCGCCGGAAGTCCTCGACGCGCGTGCGGTTCGTCGTCCCCACCTCCACCAGGCGCGCTCCGGCCTGAGCGACGACCTCCGGGATCCGAAACCCGCCGCCGATCTCGATCAGCTGCCCGCGGGAGACGACGAGCTCCCGTCCGGCGGCGAGTGCCGCGGCCGCCAGCAGCACCGCCGCGGCGCAGTTGTTGACCGCCATCGCCGCCTCGGCACCGGTCAGCTCGCACAGCAGCCGCTCGACGTGCGCGTGGCGGGAGCCGCGCTCCCCGCTGTCGAGGTCAAGCTCAAGGTTTGAGTAGCCGCGGGCGCTGCGCGCCACCGCCTGCTGGGCGGCGAGGCCGAGCGGCGCCCGTCCCAGGTTGGTGTGGACGATGACCCCGGTGGCATTGAGCACCCGCCGCAGCGACGGGCGCAGCCGCGCGACCCCTTCGGCGACGAGGTCGACGTCGTCCTCGGCTCCGGCGAGCAGCTCGGCCCGGCGCTCGGCGAGCACCGCCCGCGCCACCGAGACCCCCAACCGGTCGACCGACGGAAGGCCGCGCAGCGCTTCCCGGCCGGAGCGGGTGGGGCCGGCGGCGCCGCGGTCGGCCCCGCTGTCGTCGCTGCCGTTGCTGGCCGTGCTCATCGCGTCAGGTCACGGAGCGGCGAAGGAGTCGAACCTTCCCACCGTGGGGTTGCCACGGCTCGCCGGCTTTGAAGGCCGGTTGGGGCACCAGCCCCGGCCGCTCCCAGCACGTCTATGAAACCAGGACGGCACCGGGCGTGCCCTCCACCAGGCGGCCGATGACCGCGCCGTCGACCGCGGCCGCGTCCTCGGCGGCCAGGGCGATGAGCAGCCCGCCGGAGGTCGCCGGGTCGGCGAGCAGCCGCCGCCGTCCCTCCTCCACGCCGTACGAGAACTCGGTGAACCCCTCGGCGTAGCGCAGGTTGCGCGCCCCGCCGCCGGAGACGCCGCTGTCATCGCCCAGGCACTCCAGCGCGCCGGGAAGCGCGGGCACGTCCGCGGCCCGGATCTCCGCGGCCAGGCGGCTCTCGCGCGCCAGGTTGTGCAGGTGGCCGAGCAGCCCAAAGCCGGTGATGTCGGTCGCCGCCGACGCGCCGGCCGCCACCGCCTGCTCGGCCGCCCGGGCGTTGAGGGCCACCATCGTCGCCACGGCCGGGGCGGCCTCAGCGTCGCCGATCGCCCCCCGTTTGCGCGCCGTCGTCAGGGCGCCGACGCCGAGCGGCTTTGACAGCACGAGCACGTCCCCGGCCCGCGCCCGGGCGTTGGTGAGCATCCGCGCCGGATCAACGGTGCCGGTCACCGCCAGGCCGTACTTGGGCTCCGGATCGTCGATCGAGTGCCCGCCGACGATCGCGCAGCCGGCCTCGGCGGCCACGGCCAGTCCTCCCTCCAGGATGGCGCGCAGCACCTCCCCGCCGAGCTTCTGGAGCGGAAAGGCCACCAGGTTGAGCGCGGTCAGCGGCCGGCCGCCCATCGCGTACACGTCCGACAGGGCGTTGGCGGCGGCGATCCGGCCGAAGTCGTACGGGTCGTCGACGATCGGCGTGAAGAAGTCGACGGTCTGCACCAGCGCCAGGTCGTCGCGCAGGGCAAAGACCGCGGCGTCGTCGCCGGTCACCGAGCCGACGAGCAGGCGCGGGTCCTCCGGCACGGGCAGGTCGCGGACGATGGGAAACAGATCGGCGGCCGGCAGCTTGCACCCGCAGCCGGCGCCGTGCGACAGGGAGGTGAGCGGCACGGTGGTCATCGCTCGCAAACGCTAGCCGACCGCCGGGGCGGGGGTGGAGCGGAGCGTCGCCGCAGTGTCCATGCTGACCCACCGCGCTCGTGTCTGTGCCGACGCAGCGCACCGGGCGTTGGCGGCGGTGCGGGCGAAAACGGCAGCGATGAAGGGGCACGGGTTGCCCCGGCGCCGGCGGCGGTCACCGTGAGAGCAGCCGATCTGTACGAAACCCGGATCCCGCCGGGACGATGTCGAACAATCCGGTTGCTGAGCGGGCCCGACAGACGAGATCGTGCCGCGCCAACCGGATTTCGAACAAGATGGTGGTTCGCGGACCCGGCGGCCCCCCTCATCGCCGCCGTTGTTGCGGCCAAAGCACAGACCGGAGCGGTCAGCCCACGCCAACGTCCCCGGAGCCGCGACCGGGCAGGCTGACAGCAGCCGATCTGTACGAAACCCGGATCCCGCCCGGACGATGTCGAACAATCCGGTTGCTGAGCGGGCCCGACGGACGAAATCGCAATGCCCCAACCCGGATCTCGCACGAACTGGTCGCTCCCGGACCCGGCGGCCCCCTTCATCGCCGCCGTTGTTGCGGCCAAAGCGGGGATGGAGCGCCCGGCCCTCGACGGTGCGCCCGGCGTTATCCGGCGCGTGCGTCGGCTCGCGCCCGCTGGGGCCCGACGGTGTACTTGGGATCCCGGGCGGAGGCAAAGCCCGCCCGGAACACCGACCAGCGCTCCAGCACGGCGCCGGCGAGCAGCAGCCCGGCGCCGGCGCGGGCCACCGCCGGGCGGCGGCGGCCGCCGAAGGCGACCGCGGCGGCTCCGCAGGCGGCGCAGGCCTCCGCGGCGCGGCCGAGGATCCCCGGCGTGCCCTTGGAGTACGGCTCGCCCACCTCGCCCAGCCGGTGCTCCATGAGCTGCATGACGCCGACCGAGGCGGCCGCGCCCCCGGCGGCCAGCAGCCGGGCCGGCGCGGCATGCCGGGACGGGGTTGTCAGGGTGGCCGCCGCACCGGCGCTGGCGGCCGCGCTGGCGGCAAACAGGAACGGCAGCTCCCGGCGGGCCTCATGCCATACGGGGACGGCGGTGTCGGAGATGAGCACCGCGGTGTAGGTGGTCAGCATCCCGCCCAGGGCCCCGGCCACCGGCTTGGCGATCCGCCCGGCGGGGCCGAGCAGGCCGAACAGGTTGTTGGCCGTGGCCGCCGCGGTGGCGCCGCTGGTGCCGAGGAGCAGCCACGTGCCCATGCTCATCGGCGAGGTGACCTTGACCATCCGCAGCATGTTGAGAAAGCGGGCGGGGCGGCCCAGGTCGGAGATGAGCAGCGGCGGGCTGACCCCCACGCCGGCCAGCGCGCACAGCCAGGCGCGGCGCGCCAGGGTCGTGCGGCCGGTGAGGTCGGCGCCGGCGGCTAGCATGGCCGAGGCCCCGCCCAGTCCCCCGGTGAAGAAGTACAGCGGTATCTCCCAGCTCCACACCGGCTCGGCGATGATCGGCTTGCCGTAATAGGACTGCGGCGTGGCGCGGCCGGCGACGGGGCGCAGGCCGGCGCCGTTGTCGCCGGGACGCAGCGGCGCCGGTGGGGTGCGGGCGCCGGTGCCGCTCGTCGTCATGGTGCCGGGCCCCAGCCGCTGGTCGCCGTTTCCGCTCACGACTCGCGCCCTCCGGCAATCAGCGCGCCGGCCACGCCGGCGGCGAGCAGCCCGGCCGCGGCGGCGGCCGACTTCCACATCGTGCCCAGATCGCGCGTCGTGACGACCGGGTCCGGCGGGAGGCCGTACACCTCAGGCTCGTCCAGCAGCAAAAAGAAGGCGCCAAAGCCGCCGACGCCGTCGGACTCGTCGCGGCCGTACAGGCGCGCCGAGGCCTCGCCCGCCTCCTGGAGCGTCTTCAGGCGCGCGTCGGCGGTGGCGTGCAGTTCCTCCAGCGGGCCGAACTGGATGGACTTGGTGGGGCAGGCATGCGCGCACGCCGGCTCCTGATCGTCCTTGAGGCGGTCATAGCAGAGCGTGCATTTCCACACCCGGCCGTCATCCTCGCGCTGGTCAAGCACGCCGAACGGGCATGCCGGAACGCAGTAGCCGCACCCGTTGCAGACGTCCTCCTGGACGACGACGGTGCCGAACTCGGTCCGAAACAGCGCGCCGGTCGGACACACCTCCAGGCAGGCGGCGTTGGTGCAGTGCTTGCAGACATCGGAGGCCATCAGCCACCGCATCCCCTCCACCTGCTCGCTGTCCAGCCCCTGCTCCTCAATCAGCGCGCGCCTCTGCGCCGCGGCCACAAACGAGTCGGCACCGGACTCCGGCGCCGCCGGGAGGCGCTGCTCAACAAACGCGACGTGGCGCCACGTATCGGCGCCCAGGCCGCCGGTGTTGTCGTAGGAGTTGCCGGTGAAGTTCAGGCCGTCCTCCGGGACCTCGTTCCACTCCTTGCAGGCCACCTCACACGCCTTGCAGCCGATGCAGATCGAGGTGTCGGTGAAGAACCCCATCCGCGGCTTGGCCTCGGAGTGGTAGGTGGCGAGCTCGTAGGCGGCGCTCATTTCGGCTGCGCCCCGCGCTGCACGTAGGACTCCACCAGCTCCAGCTGGGCGCGGCCGCGGGGCCGGCGCCCGGGACGGATGTCGCAGGTGGCCGCCTTGACCTCCTGGATGTGGACGTTGGGATCAAGGACGATGGGGAACAGGTCGTTGGCGGCGTCTCCGGTCGAGTAGCCCATGGCCCCCCAGTGGTAGGGCAGGCCGACCTGGTGCACGATCCGGCCCTCGACGCGCAGCGGCTTGATGCGATCGGTGACGAGGACCCGGGCCTCAATCGCCGCGCGGGCGGTGATGATCGTCGCCCAGCCGGCGTGCTCCAGGCCGCGCTCGGCGGCGAGCTCCGGGGAGACCTCGCAGAACATCTCCGGCTGCAGCTCAGACAGGTACGGGAGAAAGCGCGACATGCCCCCGGCGGTGTGGTGCTCGGTGAGCCGGTAGGTCGTCATCACGTACGGGAAGACCGTGTTGCCGACCTCGTGGTAGCGGTTGTCCGTGCGCGGGAACTGCTGGCGCGCCGGGTTGGCCTGCTGCTCATACAGGGGGTTGGAGAACGGCGACTCCTGCGGCTCGTAATGGGTCGGCAGCGGCCCGTCCGTCAACCCGCTGGGGACATACAGCCAGCCCTTGCCGTCGCCCTGCATGATGAACGGCTCGTCGCCGCGCAGCGCGTCCTCGGCGGTGGCGCCCTCCGGCGGAACGTAGTCCGGCGCCTTGGTCGCCTTGAAGTCCGGCACGTCGGCGCCCGTCCACTCCTCCTTCTCGGCGTCCCACCACACATACTTCTTGCGCTCTGACCACGGCTTTCCGTCCGGGTCGGCGGAGGCGCGGTTGTAGAGGATGCGGCGGTTCATCGGCCACGCCCAGCCCCACTCGGGCGCCACCCATGTCTGCTCCTGGCCCGGCTTTCGCCGCGCCGGCTGGTTGACGCCGTCGGCGTAGGCGCCGCAGTAGATCCAGCAGCCGCACGCCGTCGAGCCGTCGGCCTTGAGGCTGGTGTAGCCCGACAGCGGCTTGCCCTCGCCGTCGGTGCCGTTGATCTCGGCCAGCACCGCCTCGGCGCTGGGGTCGGAATGCGCGCCCTCGGTGGGGTAGTCCCAGGTGAGCTCCAGAATCGGACGGTCCTTCGGATCGTCCGACCCGGCGAGCTTCTGCCGGATCGTGCGCATCAGGTGGTAGGCGAACCACAGGTCTGAGCGGCAGTCATCCGGCGGCTCCACCGCCTTGTGATGCCACTGGAGCAGGCGCTGGGTGTTGGTGAACGATCCGTCCTTCTCGACGTGGGATGCCGCCGGCAGCAGGAAGATCTCGGTGTCGATGTCCTCCGGGCGCAGTTCCCCGGTCTCGATCTCCGGCCCGTCCTTCCAGAATGTGGCCGACTCGATCTCCACAAAGTCGCGGACGACAAGCCACTTGAGCTTGGCCATGGCCATCCGGTGCAGCTTGGAGTTGGCCGAGCCGACGGCGGGGTTCTCGCCCCAGATCATGAATCCCTCGACGTCGCCGTCCATCATCCCCAGCACCGACCGGTAGATGGAGTGATCGCCGGTGATCCGCGGCATGTAGTCAAAGCAGTAGTCGTTCTCAGCGGTGGCGTGATCGCCCCACCACGCCTTGAGCAGCGAGGTCATGTAGGCGTCGGTGTGACCCCAGTAGCCGGTGTCGGCTGAGTTGAGCTCGCAGTACTCCTCCAGGCCCTCGTGGGCGTGGGCGTGGGGCATCGGCAGGTAGCCGGGGAGGATGTTGTAGAGCGTGGGGATGTCGGTCGAGCCCTGGATCGACGCATGCCCGCGCAGGGCCATGATCCCGCCGCCGGGCCGCCCAATGTTGCCCAGCAGCAGCTGGACGATCGCCGCCGTGCGGATGTACTGGACGCCGACGGAGTGCTGGGTCCAGCCGACGGCGTAGGCGAACGCGCTCGTGCGCTCGCGGCCGGAGTTCTCGCACAGGGCCTCGGCGACCGCGGTGAACAGCGCCGGCGGGATCCCGCAGATGCGTTCCACCATCTCCGGCGTGTAGCGGCTGAAGTGGCGCTTGAGGATCTGAAAGACGCA
>DASSZQ010000282.1:0-30147 GCA_035702755.1 Solirubrobacteraceae bacterium
GCCCATCTCCGCGGCGGCGAACCGTTGCAGCAGGGTCAGGCCGCCCATGTCGGTGCGGACCGCCTGGGGGGCGTACCAGGACGCCCACGGCAGGTGGAAGAAGGACACGGGAGACAGGAGCTTGCTCTTGATCCCGTTGAGGATCTTTTGCTGGTAGGCCTCGCGGGTGAGGTCGTTGCTGGCGGCGTTGCAGGTGTTCTCCCGGGTGCGGGCGAGCACCAGGGCCTGGATGCCGGTCAGGTGGTGGGTGCCGGGCCGCAGATCAAGCGTCCAGCCGCCGTTGGCGGCGCCGCCACTGATCTGAGAGCAGATCCGGCCGGTCTTGACGGTGATGCCGCCGATGGCGTCGATGAACTTGGGGAAGTTGGCCAGGTTGACGATGATCAGGTGGTTGATCTGGACGCCGGTGAACTGCTCGATCGTCTGGATGGCGAGCTTGGGGCCGCCGATCGCGTAGGCGGCGTTGATCTTCTGCTGCCCGTAGCCGGGGATGTTGACCAGCGTGTCGCGGGGGATCGACAACCGGCGCGAGGTGCCGCCGCCGATGCGCCACAGCATGATCGTGTCGGTCCGGCTGCCCTTGTCGCTGGTGTTGGCGCCGGCCTCGTGGGTGCCCTTGGGGCGCTGGTCGGTGCCGAGCACCAGCACGGTGTCGGTGCCGGTGAGCAGGTTGCTGCCGGAGGTCAGGGCCGCCGTCGCCGAGCTCGGAATCGAGCCGCTCTGCTGCTGGGCGCTGACCATGAACAAAACGAAGGAGAGCAGCAGCCAGGCCACCACCAGCCCCACCAGCCACAGAAGCAGGCGGCGGGGTCGCAGCTGGCGGCGCCACCAGGGGTCAGCGCCGCCCGGGCCCAAGCGGTCGCGCCGGGGGATGCGGCCCCCGCCCGCCCCGCCGCCTCCGCCGCCCTCCAGCCCCTCCTCGCCGCGCAGGCGCTCGCGCAGGCCCCGCGGCCCGGCCCGGTAGACCTTGTAGTCCGGCCCGGCGCCGCCGCCCGCGGACCGTCCCTGACCCCCGCCGGAGCGCCCCTGGCGCCCGCCGGAACGGCCCTCCAGGCGGCGCAGACCCTCCTCGGAGGCGGGGGGTGGCTTACGCCCGCCGCCGGAGCGGCCGGAGCCGCCGTACACGTTGTACGGGGCGTCCTCGGTGGGGATGCGGTTGCTGGGGTCGCGAGGCATCTGGCTCTGCATATAGTGACGACATGTCCGCGCGGCGCACCATCGGCGTCGACCTGGGCGGCACGAAGCTTCTCGCCGGCGCGGTGGACCCTAGGTTAGGCGTTCATCACCGGGTGCATCGAGCCGTGACAGGTCTTTCCCAGCGAGCCCTGCTCGATCTGGCCGTCGAAGCGGTCACCGAAGCCCGGGAATCGGCGGGCGCGGAGGTGGCCGCGGTCGGCTTCGGCCTGCCCGCCCTCATCGACCGGATGACCGGCCGGGTGGCCGCCGGCGTGCATACCCCGCTCGCCGACGTCGCGTTCGCCGACGTCATGGCCGAGCGCCTGGGGATCCCGGTGTTTGTGGACAACGACGGCAACGCCTCGGCGCTCGCCGAGCACCGCGCCGGAGCGGCCCGCGGGGTCGATCATGCGCTGGTGCTCACGCTCGGCACCGGAATCGGCGGCGGGCTGATCCTCAACGGCGAGCTCTACCGCGGGTTTCGCGGCGGGGCGGGCGAGCTCGGCCACATGGAGATCGACTTCGACGGGCCCGCCTGCACCGACAACTGCCCCGGGCGCGGGTGCGCCGAGCTCTACGTCTCCGGCACCGCGCTGGTGCGCGAGGCCCAGCGGGTGGCCTCCGAACGCCCGGATTCGGCGCTGGGCCGAGCGGTGCGGGGGGCGCGCGCGGTCGCCGGACCCCTGGTGACCGAGCTCGCCCATGACGGCGACCCGGCCGCCATGGAGGTGGTGGAGCTGCTCGGCATGCGGCTGGGGATCGTCATCACCAGCCTGCTCAACATCTTCAACCCCCAGATGGTCGTCGTCGGCGGTGGCGTGATCGCCGCCGGAGAGCTGCTGCTGGAGCCCGCCCGCGCCGTCGTGGCCGAGCGGACGCTGCCCTACGCGCGCGCCGGCCTGCGGATCGTGCCCGCCCATTTCGGCGTGGAGGCGGGAATGGTCGGCGCCGCGGCGCTCGCCTACGAGGGGCTGTCGCGGCTGGAGGAGATGGTTCCCTGACCGGCCGGCTCGTCGTCTGCCCCACGCCGATCGGCAACCTGGAGGACGTGACGCTGCGGGTGCTCGCCGCCCTGCGCGAGGCCGACATCGTCGCCTGCGAGGACACCCGCCGCACCCGGGTGCTGCTGGACCGCTACGGCGTCTCCGGCCGCCTCGTCAGCTACCACCAGCACAACGAGCGCCAGCGCGCCGAGGAGCTCGTCGCCCGGATGCGGGAGGGCGCGGTGGTGGCCCTCGTCTCCGACGCCGGCATGCCGCTCGTCTCTGACCCGGGCTTTGTCCTGGTGCAGGCGTGCGTCGCCGCCGGCCTCGGCGTGGAGGTGCTCCCCGGCCCCTCGGCGGCGCTCAGCGCCCTGGTGGCCAGCGCCCTGCCCGCGGAGCGCTGGCAGTTTGTCGGCTTTCTGCCGCGCAAGCGGTCCGAGCTTGTGCGGGTCTTCGCCAGCCCGGAGACGGTGGTGGCGTTCGAGTCTCCCCGGCGCCTGGGGGCGAGCCTGGCCGTCCTGGCCGAGCTTGATCCGCAGCGCCCGGCGGCCGTCTGCCGCGAGCTCACCAAGATCCACGAGGAGGTCGTCCGCGGGCCGGCGGCCGAGCTCGCCGCGCGCTACCGCGCGGCGGCGCCGCGCGGCGAGATTGTGCTCGTCGTCGGTCCCGCCCCGGAGGCGGCACCGGACCTGGACGGCCCGCTGGCGGCGCTCAAGCGGCTGGTTGAGGCCGGGGCCAAGCCCCGCCCCGCGGCCGCGGTCGTGGCCGAGCTCACCGGCGCCAGCGCCAACGCGCTGTATCGCGCGCTGACCCGCGCCCCGCCCGCCGGGAACCGGTAGATCGCTTGCCTTCGGCCGGTCCGGCCTGATACGGTCGCCGCCGTGAAGGGGGGCCTGGGGGCAATCTGCTTTGTGCTGATGATGGCGCTGCTGCCTGGCCGCAGCGTCGCGGTCGTCGACAACCAGATCATCCCGGTGCAGGTCGTTTTCAACGGCAGCGGGACGTACACCGCCGATGAGAGCTATGACGGCGGGGGGCAGGTGTGCGACACGCACAACTCAGGAACGCTCACGTGGGTCGCGACGTATGACACGAATATCCGCTACGGCAAGTTGGAGAACACGGCGGGTGCGCTGGCGAGCTCGGTCGGTCCCGGAAACCTCGCCCTCACAAAGAGCGGGTCGATCGCGTGTAACTACCTGGACGGCGGCTGCAGCGCGGCGCTCCAGGCCGGCGGCACGCCGCAGCTGACGGTCGTCGGCCAGGATCCGGTCAAGCTCCAGGTCCAGTCGCTCACCCAGCCGCTGTCGTTCGGCGGCTGCCAGGAGCCGGACAACCGCGCCTACATGGGGCGCGACGTGTTCGTGCTCAACCAGTCGCTGCCGGACGCCACCACCGCGATCGGCTCCTTCCCGGCGACCGTGCTGACCGAGCACAACTCCAACGTGACGATCCACGTCGACTCCGGCTCGGCGCCGGCGCAGGTGCCGAGCTCATGTGCAGGAATCGCGGCCGGCACGGGCAACATCTCATGCACCGCGTCACTTCAGTGGAGCGGCACGATCATGTTCCGCGTCTGCGGCTCGCTTGACGAGTCGACCTGGCTGCCGTACTGCCTGGGACGCAAGAAGCAGGAGGCCAAGGCGCAGGCCGACCTGATCTTCCAGCTGGCGACCAACTACAACCCGTCCTGCCCATCCGACGTCTCCTACGCCGTCTGCAAGGCCGCGGTGGGCACGGGGCGCAGCCTCATCTATGCGCAGGCCGATGACGTCAAGAAGATCGCCAAGGATCCTCCGGACGCCCGGTTTGCCAAGGTCGCCGCACCTCATCCCGTCGCGACCCCGCAGCTCGCAAAGCTGCAGCGCGCGCTGCCCGCCTATGCGAGATGGGCCACGGCGTACGCCCGGGCGCTCGGTTATGAGAACGCGCTGTGCACGGCACTCAACCGACAGACGGGCGCCGCGCGGGCCGTGGGACTCGGCAACAGCGGCGCCGCTGCCGCCGGTCAGGCCCAGCAGCAGGCGATCTTCGCTGACGCGATGCGGGCTGCCGCGCTGCTGCGCACTGCGGACCGCCTCGCCCCCAAGGCCGGCGCCGAACTGGGGCACCTGCTGCACCGCGCCGATCCGCTGCGCCCCCTGGTGGCGGTTCAGCGACGGGTGATCAAGACCTTGAGCTCGATCGGCGCGGGCCTGCCGAAGTCCTGAGCGGCAGCGCTGCGCCGTCCGCCATGGCGTCCGCGCCTGACATCCGCCCGCTGGGTTCAGCGCTCCACGAAGTAGGTGCCGGAGCCCTGCCCGCTTGAGTAGTAGCGGGTGGTGATCGTCTTCTTGCGGGTGAAGAACTCGACGCCGTCCGGGCCGTGGGCGTGGATGTCGCCGAAGAACGAGTCCTTCCAGCCGGAGAAGGGGAAGAAGGCGACGGGGGCGGCGACGCCGATGTTGACGCCGATCATGCCGGCCTCCACCTCGTGGCGGTAGCGGCGGACCGACGCGCCGGACTCGGTGAAGATGCTGGTGCCGTTGCCAAAGCGGCTGGAGTTGACGATGTGGATGGCCTGGTCAAGCGTGGGCGCCTTGACGATGCTCAGCACCGGGCCGAACACCTCCTCCTGGGCGATGGCCATCTCCGGGGTGACGTCGTCGAGGATGGTGGGGCCGAGGTAGGCGCCGTCGGGGCTCAGGCCGTCGCCGGACACACCGCGGCCGTCGAGCAGCAGCTTGGCGCCGTCGGCGACACCGCGGTCGATCCAGTCGGCGATCCGATCGCGGGCGGTGCAGGAGATGACCGGGCCGACATCGGAGCTCTCGTCGATCCCGTCGCCGACGGTCAGCGCGCGCGTGGCGTCGACGAGCGGGCCGATGAGCTGCTCGTGGGCGTCGCCGACGGTGACGACGACCGAGCCGGCCATGCAGCGCTGGCCGGCGGCGCCGAACGCCGAGCCGAGGATGCCCTCGACGGTCTTGTCGATGACGGCGTCGGGCATGACGACCATGTGGTTCTTGGCGCCACCCAGGGCCTGGACGCGCTTGCCCGCCTTGGCGGCGCGCTCGTAGACGAGCTTGGCCACCGGCGCAGAGCCGACGAAGGAGACGGCGTCGATCCCGGGGTGGTCAAGGATCGACTCGACGACCTCGCGGCTGCCGTTGACGAGGTTGACCACACCGGCGGGCAGCCCCAGCTCGTGCAGCTCCTCAAACGCGATCTGCTGGGTGAGCGGCACCTGCTCTGAGGGCTTGAGCACGAACGTGTTGCCGCAGGCGATGGCAAACGGCAAGAACCACCACGGCACCATCGCCGGGAAGTTGAACGGCACGATCGCCGCGCACACCCCCACCGGCTGGCGGATCGTCTCGGCGTCGATGTTGCGCGAGACGTCCTCCAGGATGCGGCCCTGCATGGTGGTGGGGATCGCGCACGCGCACTCCACCATCTCGATCATCCGCCCCACCTCGGCGCGCGCGTCGGCGATCGTCTTGCCCATCTCGGTGGTCACCGACCGCGCCAGATCCTCGGAGCGCGCCACCAGCCGCTCGCGCAGCTCAAACAGCTTGCGCGCCCGGGCGATCGTCGACACCGCCCGCCACTCCGGCAGCGCCTCGCGCGCCGCCGCGACCGCGGCGTCAAGATCGGCGGCGCCGGACAGCGGCACCCGCGCCAGCGTCTGACCGCTGGCCGGATTGGTGACGTCAAGCTCGCCGGTGGCGGCCTGCGCCGGGGTCCAGCGACCGGCGATGTAGTTGTCCAGAAGACGGGTGGCGGTGGCAGACATGGACGGACTTCCCTTGGTGGTTTACGACGAGGAGGGCGCCAGGCGCCACTCATGATCAGGATCATTGACGACGGCCCACTGCCGCACCGGCCCAGCCATCACGTTGAGGTAGTACAGGTCGTAGCCCGGAGGCGCCGACACCGTGTGATAGCCGCGCGGCACCAGCACGCAGTCACCGTCGCCGAAGCTCAGTGTCTCATCCAGCGACCGGTCCTGGGTGTAGACGCGCTGCAGCCCAAACCCGGCCGGGCGGCGGACGCGGTGATAGTAGGTCTCCTCCAAAAAGGTCTCGGCGGGCGGATTCTCGACGTCGTGCTTGTGGGGCGGATAGCTGGACCAGTTGCCGCCGGGGGTGAGCACCTCGCACACCAACAGCGAATCGGCCTCGCGGTCGGCCATCAGGATCGGCGTCACCGTCCGCTGCTGGGAGCCGTAGCCGCGCGTCTCCACCGTCACGCCGTCCGAGCTCAGCCGCCGGGCCTGCGCTCCGCCGCCCGGCGCCGGCGCCCAGCACAGCGCCACCTCACCGGCCCCCTCCAGCCGCACGTGGGAGCCGGGCGGCAGGTAGGCCCCCTCCGGCGGCCCGGACCACGGATCCTCCCGCCCGCCCAGGCCCGTCCACTCACCATGCTCAGAGGAGACGTCGGCGGTCCCGGCGACGACGACCACGCACAGCTCCCGCTCACCGCACGCGCGCTCGGCGGCCACGCCGTCGGTCAGCGACAGCACCTCAAAGCCGACGTACTCCCAGCCGGCCGACGCCGGGGAGACGCTGAGCACCGTGCCGTCGGCGGCCGGCGAGGACGGGTGGACGAGCAGGTCAGTCACGGGCACAACCTCCAGAGTAGGTGGATCACGCGGGCGCGCCCGGTTTCAGGTAGGCGCGCTGCGCCCCCCGCGCCTGCTCATAGCCCTCCCGCGCGGCCCGGACGGAGCCCTGCTCGGAGACCTCGGCCACCGGCACGTCCCACCAGCCGTCATAGGCGGGCACGCCGGCGTAGCGGTCGGCGGCGATGTGGATGACCACCGGCCCGTCCGCGTCCCGCGCGCCGGCGAGCGCGCTCCGCAGATCATCGACCGACTGCGCCCGGATCACCCGCGCGCCCAGGCTCTCGGCATTGGCGGCCAGATCGACCGGGAGCACGTCCGACCCCGCCGGCGCGGCGGGCGCGCCGCCGTCGCGCAGCTCGTCGACCGGGAGCGAGCCGTTGACTGCGTAGCGGTAATGGGTGCCAAAGCCCGCCGAGCCCAGCGACCGCGACAGGGCGCCGATCGACGCGTAGCCGTGGTTGTCGACGAGCACGATCGTCAGCGGGATCCGCTCGGCCACCGCGGTGACCAGCTCCCCGGGGAGCATCAGGTATGAGCCGTCGCCGATGAGCACCAGCACCTCGCGCTCCGGCGCGGCCAGCTTGACGCCCATCGCCCCCGGGATCTCATACCCCATGCAGGAGTAGCCGTACTCCACGTGGTAGCCCTTGCCCGCCGGGTCGCGCGCCCGCCACAGCTTGTGCAGGTCGCCCGGGGCTGACCCGGCCGCACACACCACCACGCCTGTCTCACCGGCCGCGTCGTTCATGGCGCCGATGATCGAGGCCTGCGACGGCGCCGCGCCGGCGGCCGGCGGCGCCGACACCAACCGCGCCACCTCCTCGCCCCAGGCCGCGCTCGCCCGGGTGGCGTGCGCCTCCCACTCGCCGTCGACCCGGTGACCGCTCAGCGCCGCCGCCAGCGCCTCCAGCACAGCCCGCGCGTCGCCGATCACCGGCAGCCCGGCGTGCTTGGCGGCATCAAACGAGGTCACGTTGACGTTGACAAACCGCACGTCCGGATCCTGGAACGCCGACTTCGATGCCGTCGTGAAATCCGACCAGCGCGTCCCGATGCCGATCACCAGGTCGGCGGTGCGCGCCAGCTGGTTGGCCGCCGAGGTGCCGGTCGCGCCCACCGCGCCCACCGACAGCGGATGCTCGGAGACCAGCGCGCCCCGGCCCGCCTGCGTCTCGGCCACCGGGATGCCGGTCTGATCGACGAGCGCCCGCAGCGCCCCGGTCGCCCCGCTGTAGATGACCCCGCCGCCGGCGACGATCAGCGGCCGGCGCGCCGCGCGGATGAGCGCCACCGCGCGCTCCAGCGCCTCCCGCGCCGGCGGCTGGCGATACACCGTCCACACCCGCGGCTCCAGAAACGGCGCCGGCACGTCAAAGGCCTCGGTCTGCACGTCCTCGGGCAGCGCCAGCGTCACCGCTCCGCACTCGGCGGGATCGGTCAGCACCCGCATCGCCTCCAGCGCCGCTGCGATCAGCTGCTCGGCGCGCTCGACGCGCTCATAGAAGCGCGACACCGGCCGCAGCGTGTCGTTGACGCTGACCGTCGCGTCATGGGCGACCTCCAGCTGCTGCAACACCGGGTGGGGCCGGCGCGTGGCGAACGTGTCCCCCGGCAACAGGAGCACCGGCAACCGGTTGATCGTGGCCAGCGCCGCCCCGGTCACCAGGTTCGTCGCCCCCGGGCCGATCGACGTCGTGCAGGCCAGGATCCCCAGACGATTGCGCTGGCGCGCATACCCGGAGGCCACGTGCACCATCGCCTGCTCGTTGCGCGCCGGGTGATAGGCGAGGCGGTCTGCGTACTGCGACAGCGCCTGACCGATGCCGGCAACGTTGCCGTGGCCGAAGATCCCCAGGCAGCCGCCGACAAAGCGCGAGCGCACCCCGTCACGCTCCACCTCCTGCACCGCCAGAAAGCGCACCAGCGCCTGCGCCACCGTCAACCGTTCCGTGCTCATGTCCACCTCCGCGCGTGCATCATCAGGCCGGAGCCACCGCGCTCTCCAGCTCGGCGCCCAGGCGCGCCAGCGTCGTGTTCAGGTCCGGAAGCTGCGTGTCCAGGGTGGCTGCGGTGGTGGTCCCGTCCAGCCGGGTGTCGACCGGGATCGTGCCCGCGCCCGGGGTGTCTCCGGGGAGCGCCTGCGCCGGTGGCGCGCCGACCGTCAGCAGCTCCGGGTCCAGGCCGTAGGCGGCGACGGCGCGGCGGGCGAGGCCCACGCGGTCGGTGTGCTCGCCTCCGCAGCAGTGCAGAATGCCGTCGACGTCGCGCTCCAGCGCGCGCCAGATCAGCTCGGCGGCATCGCTGGCCAGCGTCGGCGTCGCCCGGCGGTTGAGGCCGGGCCCGTCCCACACGGTGAACGTCTCGCGGGCGCGCAGCGCCGCCACCAGCGACGCCACCAGGTAGCCAAAGCCGGCGTCCTGGGAGCGGGGCATCGGCCGCCCACCGCGGTGGATGCCCTGAACGGCGGCGATCCGGGCGACGGTGCCCCGGCCGGCGCGGCCGGTCACGATCAGTTCGGAGGCGGCCTTGAGGAAGCCGTACGGGTTGACGGGATTGGGCGGGTCGGACTCGGCGGCCGGGCCCTGGGTCCCGTCGAACACCCAGTCGGTGGAGATGAGCACGACGCGGGCGTCGACGGTGTTGGCGGCGTCAACGACATTCCGGGTCGTGCCGACGTAGGCCGCCCACGCCCGGCGGCGGTCGGTGATCAGGCCCGGCGGGTGATTCCAGATCGCCGCGTGCACAACGGCGTCCGGGCGCGTCGCGGCGAACGCCCGGCGCACGAGCCGGCCGTCGATGAGGTCGACCGTCTCGTGATCCGGCGCCAGCACCTCGGCCCCATGGCGGTCGGCGAACACGCTGACCAGGTTGGAGCCGACAAAGCCGCCGCCGCCGGTGACGAAGACCCTCATGGCGCCGGGGTCTCCTCGATCGTCACCGGGCGCCCCTCGCGCAGCGACCGCCAGGCGGCGAGGCCGATGACCAGCGGCGCGCGCGCATCCTGGGCATTGACGGGCGGCGGCGTTCCCTGTCGCAGCGCGGTGATGAACGCCTGCCACTCCAGCTCGTAGCTGGGCAGGTAGCGCTCCAGGAAGAAGTGGGGGAGCGGCGGGCGCTGCACGCCGGCCGCGGTGATGAGCGCGCCGGTGTGAGCCAGCGGGTTCTCCGAGGCCGCCATCCCGGCGGAGCCGAACGCCTCCACGCGCTGGTCGAATCCGTACACCGCCTGCCGCGAGTTGTCGATCGCCGTCAGGCAGCCGTTGGCGTGCACCAGCGTCACCAGCGCGGTGTCGATGTCGCCGGCCTGCTCAAACTCCGGCTTGATCCGGACCGACCCGCGGGCGAACACCTCCACCACCTCGCTGCCGGTGACGAACCGGGCCATGTCGAAGTCGTGGATCATCATGTCCAGGAACAGGCCGCCCGACGTCTGCACGTAGGACAGCGGCGGCGGCTCCGGGTCGCGGCTGGAGATCCGCACCAGGTGCGGCTCGCCGATCCGGCCGCCGGCGACGGCCTGGGCCACCGAGGCGTGGGCGGGGTCGAAGCGGCGGTTGAAGCCGACCTGGAACGGGACCCCGGCCCGGCGGACGGCCGCCAGCCCGCGGTCAAGCTCGGCGAGATCGAGCGACACCGGCTTCTCGCAGAAGATCGCCTTGCCCGCCTGCGCGGCGGCGACCATGAGCTCCACATGGGTGTCGGCGCTGGAGCACACGGCCACGGCATCGACATCGGCCTCCAGGATCTCCTCCACGCTTGCCGCGGCGGGCACGTCCAGGGCTTCGGCGACGTCGGCGGCAAACGGCGCGTGCACGTCGTAGACGGCGCCGACGGCCGCTCCGGGGATGCGGCGGGCCAGCAGCTCGGCGTGCAGGCGGCCGATGCGGCCGGCACCGATGATGCCGACGGTGATGGGGGCGGTGGCGACGACGGTCATGCGTCCGTGACGGGAACGACGGTCTCCCAGCGGCCGCTCTGCACGCTGCGCAGCAGCGCCGCCTGGACCGCGGCCCACTGCAGCGCCTCCTCAAAGCCGGGGGCGAACGGCCGCTCCTCGGCGACCGCGCAGCAGAACTCGTGATCCTCGATCGTCACCAGGTCCTCAAAGCCGATCGAGTTGCCGGCGCCGGGGACGAACGCCCCGTGATGGCCGAAGCGGTCGCCGCCCCGCACCGTCGTGTAGCCGGAGCCGCGATCCTCGGTGGCGCGATACAGGCGCAGCTCGTTGAGCTCCTCCAGGTTCCAGCCGACAGCGCCCCGCGTTCCGTAGGCGTCAAACGCCATCTGGCTCTCCGGGCCCACGACCGTCCGGCTGGCCTCAAACGTGCCGCGGGCGCCGGTGGCGAACTCCACCAGCATCCCGGCGTAGTCCTCGTTGGTCACCGGCCGGCGTGGATCCTCGGCGGTGCCCCGGCCGTAGTGGCTGGCGGGGTGGGTGGGATCCAATACCGGCCGCTCGCGGATGAACGTTTCCACGGTGCCGACCACGCGGGTGATCGGCCCCGCGAGCATGTGGGCGAGGTCGACGGCGTGGCTGAGCAGGTCGCTGGTGACGCCGTAGCCCCCCTCGTCAAGCTGAAAGCGCCACGAGTTGTAGCCCAGCGGATCGGACCCGTACATGGAGAAGAACCGGCCGCGGTAGTTGGTGAGCTCGCCCAGCTCGCCGGAGGCGATGAGCTCCCGCGCGTACTGCACCAGCGGCGCCCACCGGTAGTTGTAGCCCACGCCGCTGATCACCCCCGCCTCACGCGCCGCGGCCGCCGCCCGCATGACGTGCGCCGGCGTGCCGCCGACCGGCTTCTCGCAGAACACCGGCTTGCCGGCGGCCGTCACCGCGGCGACCAGCTCCTCGTGGACCATGTTGGGCGCGGCGATGAACACCACATCGACATCCGGGTCCTCGACGACCGTCCGCCAGTCGGTGGAGCCGCGGTCAAAGGCAAACGATCCGATGGCCTGATCGACGCGCGCGGCGACGGCGTCTGAGCAGGCGACGAGCCGGGGCTCGTATGGCCGGTCGGCGAACAGCATCGGCAGCCGTGCCAGCGAGCGGCTGTGGGCCTGGCCGAGCCAGCCGAAGCCGATGACGCCGATGCCCAGCCGCCGGCGGGCGGGCGCGGTGCGCGCCGGGGAGGCGGTGGGGGAGACCGTGGTGCTCATGCCGGCATCGCCTCCAGCAGCTCGCGCACCTCAGGCTCGTACGGCATCGCCTGCGAGCAGAGCAGGCGCGAGGCGACGATCCCGCCGGCCGCGTTGGCGAACGCGACCGCGCGCTCAGGCGGCCATCCGTTGAGCAGGCCGTGGCAGAGCGCGCCGCCGAACGCGTCCCCGGCGCCGAGGCCGCACAGGACATCGATCGGTGCCGGCGCAACCAGCCGCTCGCCGGTGCCGTCGGCGAGCAGCACGCCGTCTCCGCCCAGCTTGACGATTGCCAGCTGCACCCCGCGCGCCAGCAGCCGGGCGGCCGCCTCATGCGGGTCCTCGGTGCCCACGGCGACCGCACACTCCTCGCGGTTGCCGACGGCAACGGTGGCCTGCTCCACGGCGGCGCCGATCGTCGCCGCCGCCTCGGCCCGCGAGCTCCAGAAGCTCGGCCGGTAGTCAAGGTCGAGAACCGTGGGATGGGCACGGGCGCGGGCGGTCAGCATGCCCTGGACGGTGGAGCGGCTGGGATCGACCGACAGCGCCCCGCCGGATACCCAGAAGATGGCCGCACCGGTCACCGTCTCGTCCGGCACCTCGCCCGGGTGCAGCTGGAGGTCCGGCGCCGGCGGCTCGCGGCGGAACAGGAGCTTGGGGTCCTCCGGCGGGTCGAGCACGGCGAAGGCCAGGGGGGTGAGCCGGCCGGCCTCAACGCCGACGTGGCTGACGTCGACGCCGAACTCGCGCAGCTCGCCGATCGCCATCTCGCCGAACGGGTCGTCGCCGACCTTGGTGTAGACGGCGCTGCGATGTCCGAGCCGGGCGGCGGCGATGGCCACGTTGGTGGGGCTGCCGCCGACCGCCTTGGAGAACGTGGTGGCCTGCAGCCACCCGGCGCCGAGCTCACCGCAGTACAGATCGATGCTGATCCGGCCCACGGTGAGCAGATCAAGACCGGCCATCGCCTCAGGCCGTGGTGTTGATCTCGGCGGCCAGCTCCTTGGCCACCTCGGCCAGCTGCGGATCGCCGGAGGCGCTCTGCAGCTCATGGTGCAGTTGCTCCAGCTCGGCGCCGCCGGCCATCAGCGAGGTGAGCTGGTCAAGCGTCGTCTCGGACTTCAGGTAGGAGCCGAGCATCTGGCCCCGCTTGAGCAGCACAAACCGGTCGCCGACCGGATAGGCGTGATGCGGGTTGTGCGTGATGAAGATCACCCCGCGGCCCATCGCCCGGGCCTGCACGATGTACTTGAGCACGATCCCGGACTGCTTGACGCCGAGGGCCGACGTCGGCTCGTCGAGAATGAGGACCTTCGCGCCGAAGTAGACGGCCCGGGCGATGGCCACCGCCTGGCGCTCACCGCCGGAGAGCGTCCCCACCGTCTGGTTGGGGTCGCGGACGTCGATTCCCATCTTGCCCATCTCGGAGCGCATGATCTGCTGGGCGCCCTTGACGTCCATGCGCTGGAGCGGTCCCCAGCCGCGGGTCGGCTCGTTACCGAGAAAGAAGTTGCGCCACACCGACATGAGCGGCACGGTGGCCAAATCCTGGAACACCGTGGCGATCCCGGCCGCGCGCGCCTCCCGCGGGTTGGCGAAGCTGGTGGCCGTGCCCTCCATGAACAGCTCGCCCTTGTCCGGCTGATGGACGCCGGAGAGGATCTTGATCAGCGTCGACTTGCCCGCCCCGTTGTCGCCGAGCACGCACGTCACCTCGCCGGCGTTGACCTTGAGCGTGATGCCCTGCAGGGCGTTGACCGAGCCGAAGTACTTCGAGACGTCGCGGGCCTCGAGCAGGCTGGGCGTCCCCGTCTGCGCGGGGGTGCCGGTGGTGCCGGCGGTGCCGGTGGTGCCAGCGGTGCCGGTGGTGCCGGCGGTGCCGGTGGTGCCGGCGGCCGCGGCGGATCCCTCGGTGCCGGCGGGGGCCGGGGTGGTCTCGCCGGAGCCGGCGGGGGTCGGTGCGGGCGTGGACTCATCCATCCGATGGCTCCCCTCGCTCACCGCCGCGCCTTCAGCGCCCGGCGGTAGATGATGGTGTTGACGGCGACGGCCATGAACAGGATCACGCCGAGGAAGACGAAGTCCCATGAGCTGTCCCAGCCGGCGTAGATGACGCCCTCAAACGCCATGCCGATGATGCAGGCGCCGAGCGCGGCGCCGATGGCCGACCCGTAGCCGCCGGTGAGCAGGCAGCCGCCCACGACGGCGGCGATGATGTAGAAGAACTCGTAGCCGACACCCTGCTCCGAGACGGCCGACGAGGACTGGGTGAAGGAGACGATGCCCACCAGGGCGGCGGCGAGCGCGGTTGACAAAAACAGCAGGATCTTCGTCCGGTTGACCGGCACGCCGACGTTGCGCGCGGCGTCGGCATCGCCGCCGGAGGCGAAGATCCAGTTGCCGAACGTCGTCCGGCTCAGGACCCAGCTGCCGACGATGGTCACGACGATGAACCAGATGATCGCCGTGCTGTAACCGCTGGGCAGCGAACCGCTGGAGAAGAAGGAGCTGCCGAAGATCGTCTTGGCGCTGTTCAGGCCGGCCGGGTTGGGTGTCGTGACCGACACCTGGGTGCTGCCGTTGTTGAGCAGCAGCACGCCGCCGATGCTCAGGCCGCGCAGCACGAAGAAGGTGGCGAGGGTGACGATGAAGCTCGGCAGCTTGGTCCTGACGACGACGATGCCGTTGATGAGCCCGACGATGGTGGCGAACACGAGCGTGCCGATCGCGGCCAGCCACGCGTTCCAGTGGTACTTGCCGACGAGCAGGGCCATGACGATGGCCGTGGCGCCGCCCATGACGCCCGTCGACAGGTCAAACTCGCCGCCGATCATCAGCAGCCCGACCGGCACCGACAGGATTCCGAAGAACGCCGCCTGCTGAGTCCAGGCGGCCAGGCCCGTCTGGTTGAGCCACAAATGGTTGGGGCTTGAGTCGGCGATCGCAAACAGGACCCAGACGGCGACGGCTCCCATCAGCGCTCCCGCCTCAGGCCGGCGCATGAGTCGAGTGACGCGGCTGGCGCTGACGAGCCGCTCATCCGCCGTCGGTGGCGCGGGCGCCGCCGGCGTCGTCGTTGTGGGTGTGGTCGCGCTCATGATCTTGTGAGTCTCATCGGTCTGGCCGCCGGGCGGTGGCGTGCGCCCACGCCCGGCGGCTGTGACCTATCCCTTTCGGTCGATCAGTCGTCCCCGGCGGAGATGGCCGCCGAGACCTTTGAGATGTTGCTCTTGTCGACCAGCAACGGCCCGGACGCGACGGTGGTGCCGCCGCCGACCGACTGGCCCTCATGCTTCTTGTAGAGGTACAGGAACGTGATTGGCAGGTAGCCCTGCAGATACTGCTGCTGGTCCACGGCGAACGCCATGGAGCCGTTCTGGATGTCTGACTGGACCCCTGAGTTGAGGTCGAACGTGGCCACCTTGACGTTGTTCGCCGGGTGGGCCGATATCAGTGCGGTGCCGATGGCGTTGTTGAGCGTCATCACCGCGTTGATCTGGGGGTGAGCCTGCAGGTAGGAGGTCACCTGACCGATCGCCTGCTGCGGGTTGGAGGCCGCGTTGGGCGTCGACAGGGTCACCTCCGTGCACGCCGGTCCGTGGGCCGGCGGGTTGCCGCTCTTGCACTGCTGGCCCACGCCCAGCGCCTGGGCGATGCCGTTGCAGCGGTCGAGCAGATTCTGCCCGGACTGGTGGATGACGCACAGGACATTGGTGGTGCCCATGCTCTTGAACCGGGCTCCGGACGCCTGGCCGGCGAGCTGCTCCGGCTGGCCCACGCACGTGATGGCGTGGCTGGCCGCGATGTCGGCATTGTCACAACCGGCGTTGAGCAGGACGACCGGGATCCCGGCCGCCGATGCCTTGGCCAGCGTGGGGTTCATCAGGCTCGGATCGTGGTCCGAGACCGCGATGCCGTCGACGTGGGCGTTGATCGCGTTCTGGATCTGGGCGTTCTCGGCGTTGTCATCCGGCTCGGCCTGGCCCTGTGTCTGGGAGCCGTAGACCTCGGTGAGGGTGCAGCCCAGGTCGGCGGCGGCGTTCTTGGCGCCCTTGTACACGACACTCCAGAAGCTGCCGTTGTCCCCGTGGGTGATGACGGCGAAGTGATACGTGCACGGCTTTCCGCTGGACGCGATGTTGACCGCCTGCGTGCTTGAGCTGCTTCCGCTCTTGGAGCCGCTCCCGCTGCTCTTGGACGCGCCTCCACAGGCCGCAACCACGAGCGCGACGACCGCGACCAGCACGGGCACGGCCAGACTGCGACGCAGTCTTCTCATCGATTGATCTCCTCCGCCTTCTGAGCCGCGTTGAGGAATGCGATGCTCTCCGTGGTGTCGAGCATCGCCTGCGCCTGATCACCGCCCGGCTCGTCTGCGGTGATGGCGCGGTCCTGTTCAAGCACGAACCATCCGTCATAGCCGTGCCCGTCCAAGGCTTCAAGCGTCGCCGCCACCCGGGCGACGCCCCGGCCCAGCGGCAGAAACAGGCCCCGCTGGGTGGCCTGGAGCAGCGACAGCCTCCCGGCGCGCAACTCGGCGGCCAGGTCGCCGTCGACGTCCTTGAGGTGCACGTGGGTCACCCGGTCGGCATGCGCGCGGGCGAACTGCGCCGGATCGGTGCCGCCGATGACGAGGTGCCCGGTGTCCAGGCACCAGCCGACCGTGGTCTCGGCCAGCGCGCGCTGCACCTGCGCCTCGGTCTCGATCAGCGTCCCCACGTGGGGGTGCAGCGCGAACGTGATGCCCTGCTCGGCGGCCAGCGCTTCGATCTCGGCGGCGTGCTCGGCCAGGTGGCGCCACTCCTCGTCGGAGAGCTCGCCGGGCGCGCTCCAGTCAAGGTCGGCGACGACGGCGACGACGAGCATCTGGCCCCCGGCGCGCGCCAGCAGCGCCAACGTCTCGCTCGCCATCTGGCGCGCGACGCGCGCATCGCGCTCGTGCAGGACGAGCGGCGCAAACGACCCGACGAACTGAAGGTGGTGCGCGCTCAGCGTCGCGGCGAGCTCGTCGGCGTCATGGGGCAGGAACCCGGGAGGCCCCAGCTCGGTGCCCTGCAGACCCAGCTGCTCCATCTCGGCCAGCACGGTCTGCGGATCCGGCATCTCGCCCCAGCCCGGGACCTCGCAGGCGCCCCAGGAAATGGGGGCACCGGCGACATGGCGGGCGCGCACGCGCGGCTCCTCAGGGGCACGGACGCGCGTCGCGCCATCCGGCTGCCCAGACGGGTGATCCACTCTCTCTCCTCAGTTGGAGCGCTCAAACGGTCGCAGGTTTTAGAGCGCTCTAAGCAGCGAAGCGGCGACTATAGATGCTGTCGCGGACCGACGTCAAGCCAGATTGCTGATTTTCGCGGATGCTGCGAACGACGCGGTTAGAGCGCGACAAGTTTCTTGCCAGTGTGTCTCGCTCCAAGTAAGCTCGCCGCCGCCGTCATGGCCAAACCCGCACCCCTGAGCCCCCTCCTTCGTCGGGCGCCGACGATGGAAGACGTGGCGCGTGAGGCCGGCGTCTCCCGTGCCCTGGTGTCGCTGGTCATGCGTGAGCAGCCCAACGTCTCCGAGGACAAGCGGGCCCGCGTGCTGGAGGTCGCCGGTCGCATCGGCTACCGGCCCAACGCGATGGCCCGCAGCCTGGCCAGCCGCCGCACGCGCACGGTCGGTGTGGTGCTCGACGACCTGCGTAACCCGTTCTTTGCCGAGATCGCCGGGGGCGTGGAGGAGCTGGCCTCAAAGGTCGGCTACCAGCTGCTCCTCGGTGCCGGCGGCCGGCAGGCGCGCCGGGAGCGCTCCGCGCTGGCCACGCTGCTGGAATACCGCGTCGACGGCGTCATTCTCGTCAGCCCGCGCATGCGCGCCGGCGATATCCGGTCGGCGGCCGCCGAGGTGCCGGTCGTGATGGTCGGTCGCCAGGTGCGCGGCGTCGACGCCGACTTCGTCGTCATCGACGAACGCCACGGTGTGGAGCTTGTCCTTGACCATCTGCTCGCCCTCGGCCATCAGCGCATCGCTCACGTCGACGGCGGCAGCGGGGCCGGCGGACCGCCGCGCCGCACGTGGTTTCTGCGCGGGATGCGCGAGCGCCGCCTGGGCGCCAAGGCGCTCGTCATCCCCGGCGACTTCACCGAGGAGGCCGGCGCCGCCGCGGCCCGCCGGATGCTGGACGGGCCGCAGATGCCGACCGCCGTGTTCGCCGCCAACGACCTCGTGGCCGCGGGGCTGCTCGGCGTCTTCGATCAGGCGGGGGTCGAGGTCCCCGGCCACGTCTCGATCGTCGGCTACGACAACATCTCCATCGCCCACCTCGCCCATGTCTCGCTGACGACCGTCGACCAGCCGCGCTCGGCGATGGGCCAGATGGCCCTTGAGCTGCTGCTCGACCGCATCGACAACCGCCGCGACAGCATCGTGCGCCTCGTCGAGCCCTCGCTGGTGATCCGGTCCACCACGGCCGCGCCGCGCGCCGGGGCATGACGTCGGTGTCCGCCGTCCGCGCCGCCACCCTCGTCGCCCCCGAGCGCCTCGAGGTGCGCGAGTACCCGTACCCGCAGGCACTGGAGCCCGGCGCCGTGCTGCTGCGCATGCTCGCCTCCGGGATCTGCGGCACCGACAAGCACACCTTCCGCGGGGAGACCGCCCAGTACGTCGGCACGCCCCATGAGCGCCGCACGCCGTTCCCCATCATCCAGGGCCATGAGAACGTGGGCATCGTCACCGACCTCGGCCCGGGCGGTGCCACCGCGTTCGACGGGACGCCGCTGGCGACCGGCGACCGCGTCGTCCCCGCGCCCAACCGCGCCTGCGGGCGCTGTCACATGTGCGCCCGCGGGTTTCCGTACTACCTGTGCCGCCGGCTGGAGAACTACGGCAACTCGCTGACCAGCGCGCAGGCGCCCCACCTGTTCGGTGGCTGGTCTGAGTACCTGTACCTGCGGCCGGGCACGGCCATGTTCCGGGTCCCGGCCTCGCTGCCGGATGAGGTCGCCGTCCTCACCGAAATCTTCGCCGTCACCCACAGCCTGGAGCGGGCGGCGCGGCTGCCCCGGCCCGGCGGCTTTCGCCCCGGCGACGCGGTGGTGGTCATCGGCGCCGGCGCGCTGGGGCTGGCCCATGCCGTCAAGGCGTCGCTCATGGGCGCCGGACGGGTGCTCGTCGTCGAGCCCTCGGCGCGGCGGCGGACCGTCGCCGCCCGCCTGGCCGGCGCCGTCACCCTGGCGCCGGGGCCGGAGTGCGTCGCGCAGGTCCGCGAGCTGTGCGCCGGGGAGGGGGCCGACCTCGGCGTCAACGCCACCGGCTTTCCCGGGTCGTTTGCGCAGGCGGTGGCGATGGTGCGTGACGGCGGCACCGTCATCGAGGTCGGCGCCTTCGTCGACATGGGGGAGGAGACGTTCAATCCGGCCACGGTATGCGGGCGCTCCCTGACGCTGCTCGGCGTCGGCGGCGAGGACCTGACCGCCTACGAGGGCACACTCGCGCTGCTGGCCCGCCACAACGGGTCGATCCCGTTCGCCGAGATGGTGAGCCATCGCTTTGCGGTGCACGACGCCCCGGCCGCCATGGCGGTGGCCCTGAACGCCGACGCCTCGGCCAAGGTGCTCATCACCCCGGATCTGGGGTAGGCCACCGGGCGCCGCGGCGCGGGCAACGCGCCCCCTGCGGCCGCGCGGATAGCCTTGCTGCCAGGCCATGTCCTTCTACATCACCACCGCCATCGACTACGTCAACGGCGTGCCCCACGTGGGCCACGCCTACGAGAAGATCGCCACCGACGTGATCGCCCGCCACATGCGCCAGCGACCGGGCGACGTCTTCTTCCTCACCGGCACCGACGAGCACGGCGAGCCGGTGGCCGACACCGCCAAGGCGGAGGGCATCACCGCCCAGGAACTGGCCGACCGCAACGCCGCCCGGTTCCAGGCGCTGCTGCCGCTGCTCAACATCTCCAACGACTTCTTCATCCGCACCACCGACGCCGAGCACGGCCGGCGGGTGCAGGAGGTGCTCCAGCGGGTCCACGACAACGGCTACACCTACAAGGGGGTGTACGAGGGCTGGTACTGCCCGCGGTGCGCCGACTTCAAGGTGGAGAACGAGATCCTGGAGGGCAACCGCTGCCCCATCCATGAGATCGAGCTCACGCGCGAGCAGGAGGAGAACTGGTTCTTCCGCCTGTCGGCCTTCCAGGAGCGCCTGGAGCAGCACTTCGACACGCACCCGGACTTTGTCATGCCGAACGTGCGCTTCAACGAAGCCCGGGCGTTCGTCGCCTCCGGACTGCAGGACATCTCCCTCTCCCGCGCGCGGATGCACTGGGGGGTGCCCGTGCCGTGGGATCCCGGCCACGTCTTCTACGTGTGGTTCGACGCGCTGCTCAACTACTACACCGCGCTCGGTTACGCCTGCGAGGGCCAGGATCTGACCGAGCGCTTCTGGCCCGCCCAGTACCACGTGATCGGCAAGGACATCCTCAAGTTCCACACCATCTTCTGGCCGGCGATGCTCATGGCCGCCGAGCTGCCCCTGCCCAAGCACGTGTTCGTGCACGGTTTCCTGCTGGGGTCCGACGGGCGCAAGATGAGCAAGTCGCTGGGCAACGTGCTCGATCCGTTTGAGGTGATCGACCAGTACGGCACCGACGCGCTGCGCTTCTACCTCATGCGCGATGTCTCCTTCGGTGCCGACGGCGCCGTCGGTGTCGACGCGCTGACCGCGCGCTACGAGGGCGAGCTCGCCAACGAGTACGGCAACCTCGCCAGCCGCACGATCGCCATGATCCGGCGCTATCGCGACGGGGCGGTGCCGGATGCTGAGACCGACCCGGAGCTGGCCGGCGACTTCGACGGCCTGGCGTCAACCGTCGCCGGGCTGATCGACCGGGCCGAGATCACGCTCGCCCTGGAGAGCATCTGGCAGCGCGTCCGGCGGTGCAACCGCTATGTCGAGGAGCGCGCGCCGTGGCAGCTGGCCAAGGATCCGGGTCGCGCCGCCGAGCTGGACCGCACGCTCGCGTCGCTCGCCGAAGCGCTGCGGGTCCTGACCGTGCTGCTCACGCCGTACATGCCGACCGCCACCGCCAAGCTCCTGGACGCGCTGTCGGCGCATGATGTGTCCCTGGAGGCCGCCCAGTTCGGAGGCCGCAGCGGCGTCCGCGCGGTCGCCGAGCTGGAGCCCCTGTTTCCCAAACGGTGATCGACAGCCACACCCACCTCGACTCCTGCCGGCCGCCGAACGCCGACCTCGTGGCCGCCGCCGTCGAGGCCGGGGTCACCCGGATCGTCACCGTCGGCACCGACGGCGCCTCCTGCCGCGCCGCCCTCGCCGCCGCCGAGGACTTTCCCCAGGTCTACGCCGCGATCGGCCGGCACCCCAACTCGGCCACCGGGTTCGACGACGCCGACCTGGCCGAGCTGGAGGCGCTCGCCGCCCATGACAGGTGTGTCGCCATCGGCGAGACCGGGCTTGACTACTACCGCGAGCACGCGCCCCACGAGGATCAGAAGCGCGCCTTCCGCGCTCAGATCGAGCTCGCCCGCCGCGTCGGCAAGCCGCTCGTCATTCACACCCGCGCCGCCGACGATGACACGCTGGCGATGCTGGACGAACACGCCGGCGGCGTGCGCGTGATCCTCCACTGCTTCTCGATGGCCGCCCGCGTCGAGGAGTGCCTGGCCCACGAGGACTGGTGGTTCTCGTTTGCCGGCAACAGCACCTACCCCAGCGCCGGAGATCTGCGCGCGGCCGCGCTGCGGGTCCCCGCCGACCGGCTCCTGGTCGAGACCGACGCCCCGTACCTGTCGCCGCAGCCGATGCGGGGCCGGCCCAACCAGCCGGCGAACGTGGTGGCGACCGCGCAGGCGCTCGCCGTGGAGCGCCGCGTGTCCTACGCCGAGCTTGAGCGCGCCGTGGAGGACAACGCCGCCGCGCTGTTTGCATGGTGAGCGCGCGGTCGCCGCGCCAGCGCGAGCTTGGCCAGAACTTCCTCGTCGACCGCAACATCCTCGACGTGATCGAGCGGCTGGCCGAGCTGTCGCCGTCAGACGTGGTGCTGGAGGTGGGCGGCGGCCCCGGGGTGCTGTCGGTGCGCCTCGCGCAGCGCGTCTCCCACGTGCATGTCGTTGAGCTTGACGAGCGGCTGCGCCCGCGGTTGAGCGACGCGCTGGCCCCGTTTAGCAACGTCACCCTGTACTTCGCCGATGCGCTCGATCTGTCCGTCGCCGACCTGTCGCCGGTTCCGGACAAGATGGTGGCCAACCTCCCGTACGGCGTGGCCGCCACCGTCATCCTGCGCACGATCGCCGAGCTGCCCCAGATGCGCCAGTGGGTGGTGATGGTCCAGCGCGAGGTCGGCGAGCGCTTTGCCGCCGCGCCCGCAACCGCTGCCTACGGTGTGCCATCGGTCCTCGCCCAGCTGGCGTGCGAGGTCCGGGTGCTGCGGCCCGTCTCCCGCTCGGTCTTCCGGCCGGTGCCGAACGTCGACTCGGTCCTGCTGGGGCTACACCGGAC
The DNA here is from genome assembly GCA_035702755.1 of Solirubrobacteraceae bacterium. Taxonomy (GTDB): domain Bacteria; phylum Actinomycetota; class Thermoleophilia; order Solirubrobacterales; family Solirubrobacteraceae; genus Palsa-465. The sequence continues at coordinate 22,405 of DASSZQ010000282.1, forward strand.
CGGTCCCGCCGCCGATGCCGAGACGAGCGCGGTCGTCCACGGCGCCTTCGCCCACCGTCGCAAGGCGCTGGCCGGGTCGCTGGCGCTCGCGCCCGGGATGGGCCGCGGCGTCCGTGAGCGGGCGCGGGCGGCGCTGGTGGCGCTCGGCCACCCGGCCGACGAGCGCGCCGAGCGCCTGGCGCCGGCGGAGTTCCGGGAGCTGGCCCGGCTGATCGCCGTGGGGTCGGCGGACCCTCCTCTCGCATGAGCCGGCTCACCACCGAGCGGGCGTACGCCAAGATCAACGTCTGCCTGTTCCTGGGGCCCACGCGCGCCGACGGCCGCCATGAGCTGCTGACGCTGTTTGACTCGGTCAGCCTGGCCGATGACCTGGAGGTGTTCTCGGCGCCGACCGGGGACGCGGACGAGGTCGTGTGCGCCGGCGTTGACGGCCCCAACCTGGCCGGCGATGCGCTGCGGGCGCTGCGCGCTGCCGGCTGGGCGGCGCCCGCGGTGCGGGTGGCGATCGACAAGCGGATCCCGGTGGCCGCCGGGATGGGCGGCGGGTCCGCCGACGCGGCCGCCGTGCTGCGGGTGGCGCCGCGGCTGGCCCCCGTCGCAGACGATGTGCTGGTGACGATCGCGGCCGGGCTGGGGGCCGATGTCCCCGGCCAGCTGCACCCCGGGCCCAGCATCGGCACCGGCGCCGGAGAGATGCTCCAGCCGCTGCCACCGCTCGCTCCCTACGGCGTGCTGGTCATCCCCCAGCCGTTTGCCCTCTCGACCGCGGCCGTCTACCGGGAGGCCGACCGGCTGGGGCTGGCCCGCGAGGCGCGCGAGCTTGAGCGGCTGCACCAGCGGCTGGTGGCGGCCGTGCCGGGCCCTCTCCCGGGCGAGCTGTTCGTCAACGACCTGCAGCCGGCGTCGCTGTCTTTGGCGCCGGCCGTCGGTCAGGCGCTGTCGGCGGCGGGCCAGGCCGGCGCCGATCACGCCCTGGTCTGCGGGTCCGGACCGACGGTCATCGGCCTGTTCCTCGGCTCCGACGGGCCGAGACGGGCGGCGGGGGCGGCCCGCGCGCTGACGGCGACCTTCCCCGGCGCTCTGGCCGCCGCGCCCGTGGCGAGAGGGGTCGCGGGCGTCACGCCGAACAAGTGAGGCGCGGTTTCTCCCGCAAAGTGCGCGTTCTCGGCGTCCCCGTCACAGACGACGGCACGTTGCGGCAGAATCTTGGCTGTCAGCTATGAGCAACACCACTGTCACATACGTCGTCGGCGCCGGGTGCGCGCTGATCGGACTGATCGCCTTCTGCAGCCTGATCGTGGTTCCCGCCGTCACCGCCTACCGGCGGCCGCTGGAGCGCGTGGCGGCCGCGGTGCTGTCGCTCTATGTCCTCGCGGCCTTCATCGGCGCGGGGGTTCTGCTCGGCGCCTTCGTCATTCTCGAGTGGCCGCGGCTCTTCTAGCCGGCCGTCCGCGGGCGGTCCGGGACCGGGGGTGAGGGCGTGGCCGAGCGCGGCAGTCCGTCGCGAGCCCCTGACCTGGGCGCCTTCGCCGCGATCACCGATGCCGTTGAGGCCGGCGCCGGGCTGCCGGAGATCCTGCGCGCCGCCGCCCGGGCGCTTGACGCCAGCCTGGTCCTGATCGACCGCTCGGCGACGGTGCTGGCCGTCGCCGCCCGCTCGCCGGCGGATGAGCGTTCGCTGCTGCGCGGCGGCGAGGACGTGACCGTCGTCGAGCTGCGGGTCGCCGAGTCCGCCGTCGGCCAGCTGCGGATGCGCACCCGCGAGCACACCCCGGATGGGGCGCTCCTGCGCCTGGTGACGACGCTGATCGCCTCCGAGGTGGAGCGCGTCCGAGCGCCGGAACGCGCCTCCGAGGAGGCGGCCACCAGCTTCCAGCGCGCGGTCCTGGGCCGCCAGATCACCGACCGCGCCGACCTGCTCGCCCGCGGCAAAGAGCTTGGCATCGATCTGTCCGGAGGTGCCTGCGTGGCCGTCGTCCGCGCCCACGCCCGCGCCCCCAGCGAGGAGGACTGGCGCCGGCGGCTGCTGGCCGTCGCCGGCCGCGGCGCCCGCTCGGTCGCCTCCGGCACGATCGCCTCGGCCGGGGAAGTCGACGCCGGCGAGGTGGTTCTCCTCCTGCCGGACCCCGCCGGGGAGGCCGGTCCCCGGGTGGCCGCCGCCGTCCTGCGCGAGCTGGAGGCGGGCCTGGCCGGCTTCGTGTTCCGGCTCGGTCGCAGCCGCCGTGTCGAGGATCCGCTGGACCTCCAGCGGGCCTACAACGAGGCCCTGCTCGCGCTCAACGTTGTGGAGGGCGACGCCGAGCGCATCTCCCTCGCCTACGAGGAGACCGGCACCTACCAGCTCCTGTTGCCGTACATGAGCGACCCCGCGGAGCTCAAGCGCTTCTACAACGAGACCGTGCGGCCGCTCGTCGCCTACGACGAGCAGTACGAGACCGACCTGCTCGGCACGCTGGCCACGTTCCTGGACTGCGACGCCAACGTCAACGCCACGGCCTCGCGCCTGATCACCCACCGCCACACGATCCGCTACCGCTTTGAGCGCGTCCGCGAGCTCACCGGGCTCGACGTGTCCTCCACCGACGGCCGCGAGAAGCTGTCGCTGGGCCTGAAGGCGATGCGCGTGCTCGGCATCGCCGCGCCGCGCGGGCCGGCCACCGAGCCGGGCGCCGGCGGCGGCCGGGTCCCGCATTAGCCACTCGGAGACTGATCCGGCCCGTTCCCTCTCAGAGTTATGGGCGTCTGCGGTGGTCACCTAAGTAGGATCGCGCCGCATGGCGGTCGCCATCATCACCGGATCCGGGACCCACGCGCTCCCGGGCTTTGACGGCCCTGAGCCGATCGCCCACCAGACGCCGTTCGGCACCGCGGAGCTGTCCCGGGGGCAGTTCGCCGGCGTGGAGGTGCTGCACGTCTCCCGGCACGGCGCCGGCCATGTCCGCCTGTCTCATCAGGTGGGCCACCGGGCCAACATCTGGGCGCTGCGCGAGCTGGGGGCGACGGCCGTCATCGGCTGCACCGCCTGCGGCGCGGTCGACCCCACGCTGGCGCTGGGCTCGCTGGTCGTCTTCGACGATCTGCACTTTGCCTCCAACCGCCTGCCGGACGGGTCGCTGTGCACGTTCTTCGTTGAGCCGGGCGAGTCCGGCCGCGGCCACTGGATCCTGCACGGCGGACCCTTCTCCGAGGCTGTGCGCGGGGCGCTCGTCGCCGGCGCGGCCGACGCCGGCCACGGTGCCCGGGACGGCGGCACCTACGGGCACGTCGACGGCCCGCGCTTCAACACGCCCGCCGAGATCGCCCAGCTCGCCCGCTGCGGTGTGGTGGCCGTCAGCCAGAACGGCGGTCCGGTGACGGTGCTGTGCGGCGAGGCCGAGCTCCCGTTCGCCCTGATGGGCTTCGTCACCGACTTCGCCAACGAGGTCAAGCCGGGCGAGCCGACGCCGGTGGCGACCCTGCAGCAGTTGATGGGTCGCAGCTCCTCGGTGTTCGCCGACGTGCTCGCCGCCGCCGTGCGCCGCCTGGCTGGAGCCTCGCCCCAGCCCGGAGGGACGATGTTCCGGCTCGGCGGGGTCTGAGCGCGCATTGGACGCGCGCGTTCTGCTCGTCGCGCGGGACCCGGAGGGCGAGCCGCCCCGGCCGGAGCTGACCGGACTCCTGGGCCGCGAGCGCGCGGCGGCGCTTGAGGAGATCCTGCTCAGGCGGGTCGCGGCCTGGGCCGCCGAAGTCGCTCCGGGCTCGGTCCACCTCATGTGCGAGTCGCCCGCCGCGGAGACTGCGGTGGGTCGCATCCTCGGCGACGCGACGATGCTGCCCGGGCACATCGGTGAGCAGCCCGCCCGCCTCCTTCAGGACGCGGTCGATGCCCTTTTCCGGACGGGTTCCGAGCCGGTCCTCGTGGTCTGGCCGGAGCTGCCGCGCTGGCGGATCGAACATGCCACCGGCGCCCTCGGCGACCTGGCGGACGGCTGTGACGTCTCGGTCGGCCCGGTCTTCGACGGCGGCTTCTACCTGCTCGCCCTCGCCGGGCCGGTCCCGTTCCTGGGCACCGGTCCGGAGGAGGGTCTGCGCAGTCCGGAGTCGATGGGGAGGATGCTCGCCGCGGTCCACGCGGCCGGCCTGGAGGCGGGGCTGCTCCGTCCGGAGCGCGGGCTGCGGCGGGAGGCCGACGTGCGCGCCGCCCTCGCCGATCCGCTGCTGGACGGCGAGCTGCGAGGTGTGCTCGACTCTGCGCGGTGACAGGTTAGGCTTCCTGGGCGACCCGAACCGGTCCTCTGGGGAGTGGTGTAAGGGCAGCACGCGACGCTTTGACCGTCTCGGTCCTGGTTCGAATCCAGGCTCCCCAACTCAGTTCAAAACAGCGGATTACCGGGGCTTTTCTGTCCGGAGCACGAACTAATGTTCGTGTATGGCATATCGACCGGGATATACGGAAGGCGAGGTTCGAGATGCGGTGGAGAACACTCGGACCGCTGCCGCCGCTCTACGCCGCCTGGGGCTGCGTCCGGTGGGCGGCAACTACCGGACCCTGAAGAAGCTCATCGCGTTCTACGCGATCTCCACCGACCATTTCGACCCATACGGCGCGGTGAGCAGGCCGAGGCTGCACAAGCGCATTCCACTTGAGGAGGTCCTGGTGGAGGGCTCCACCTACAACCGGGCGAAGCTCAAGCAGCGGCTGTATGACGAGGGTCTGCGGCGCAAGGTCGAGCGGCCGCCGTATGAGCAGTTGATCGCCGAGATCGACGCGCTCGGCTACCGCGGCGTGGGACGCAAGTACGGCGTGTCGGACAACGCGGCGCGCAATTGGGTGCGCTGGTACCGCGCCCGGGCGGAGATGCCGGAAGACGGTGCGGCTTCTGACACCGAGGAGCGGGAGGCGGCGTGAGCCGCGCTGAAAGCGCGGGTGATGGCTACGATCACGTCGTGGCCGCGCCCGTCGTCGTCATCCTTGCCGCTGGGCAGGGCACGCGCATGCGCTCCGACGTGCAGAAGCTGCTGCACCCGCTGTGTGGTCGGCCCATCATCGAGTGGCCGATCGCCGCGGCCAAGGAGGCGGGCGCCGGAAAGATCGTCGTCGTCGACTCGCCGGAGCGCCGGCTGGAGTCGGTGGCGGGCGATGGGGTCGTGCTCGCGGTCCAGGAGCGGCCGTTGGGGACGGCCGATGCCGTCAGGGCGGCACTGGGGGAGATCGAGGACTCCGACACCGTGATCGTCCTCACCGGCGACGCACCGCTGATCCGGCCGGAGTCGCTGACGGCGCTGCTTGACGCCCACCGGCAGTCCGGCGCGGCGGCGACGATCGCCACGATGGTGCTCGACGATCCCGGCGGCTATGGCCGGGTTGTGCGCGCCCCGGACGGGACGGTTGAGCGCGTCGTCGAGACCAAGGCCGCTGGGGATGCGACCGAGCTTGAGCTGCACATCCGGGAGGTCAACACCGGCATGTTCGCCTTCGAGGGTGGGCCGCTGATCACAGCGCTGAGCGAGGTGCGCGGCGACAACGCTCAGGGCGAGCATTACCTGCCGGACGTGCTCCCGGTCCTGCGTCGGCACGAGCGAACGGTCGGAGCCCTGGAGCTGAGCGATCCCAGTGAGCTGCTCGGTATCAACGACCGCCGGCAGCTCGCCGACGTGGCCGCCATCGCCCAGCGCCAGATCCATGACCGGCTCATGCTGGCCGGGGTGACGATCGTCAACCCGGCGGCGACCGTCATCGATCACGGCGTGACCGTCGGCCGCGACACGGTCGTCGCGCCGTTCACCAGCCTGCATGGGACGACGAGCATCGGCGAGCGCTGCTCGATCGGCCCGGGCACGACGATGATCGACACCGAAGTGGGCGACGAGTCCAAGGTCCTGCATTCGTACGTGACCGAGGCGATCGTCGGCGACCGGGTCAGTGTGGGCCCGTTCGCCTACCTGCGCCCGGGGACGGTCATGCGCGAGGGCTCCAAGGCGGGGACGTTTGTGGAGATCAAGAACTCCGATGTCGGCCGGGGCACGAAGGTGCCCCACCTGTCGTACATCGGCGACGCCGAGATCGGCGAGGGGACCAACCTGGGCGCGAGCACGATCACCGCCAACTACGACGGCTACCGCAAGAACCGCACCACCATTGGGCACCGGGTGAAGACGAGCGTCCACACGACGCTGGTGGCGCCGGTGACGGTCGGCGATGATGCCTACACCGCCGCCGGCTCGGTGATCACCACCGAGGTGCCGCCGGGGGCGCTGGGGGTCGCTCGCGCGCGGCAGACGAATATCGCCGGCTATGCCGAGCGCCGGCGGGAGCGGGCCGAGGCCGAGAAGAACGACGCTTCCCACACGGCGGCCGAGAAGAACGACGGTGCCCACGCCGCGGAGTCCGGTGGCAACTCCGCGCGCGGCGTAGATTCCGCTCCGGATGAGAGTCCCGCAAAATCCGGAGAGTCGCGGTGAGCGCGACCGAACCGTCAGCGGCCGAGCGTAGACTCGCCGACGCCATGGTGGTCGAGACGCAGACGAGCCCCACTGATCTCCGAATGGCGTATGACAAGCGCCTCATGCTCGTCTCCGGTCGCGCCAATCCGGAGCTTGCCGCCAAGATCGCCTCCAAGCTGGGGGTGGAGCTCAGCGAGGTGATCACCAAGACGTTCTCCAACGGCGAGGTGTACTGCAAGTACCAGGAGTCGGTGCGCGGCGCCGACGTGTTCATCGTCCAGCCGATCTGCGGCAACCCGTACACGGGGCTGAGCGCCAACGACGCGCTCATGGAGTTGCTGGAGATGATCGACGCGGCTGTCGGTGGGTCCGCTCACCGGGTGATCGCCGTCACTCCGTGGTACGGATACTCGCGCCAGGACAAGAAGTCGGCGCCCCGGGAGCCGATCAGCGCGCGCCTGGTGGCGCGGATGCTGGAGGCCGCCGGCATCGATCGGATCCTCACCATGGACCTGCACTCCGGCCAGATCCAGGGGTTCTTCCAGAAGCCATGCGATCACATGACCGCGCTGTTCATGCTCACCCAGTACTTCAAGGACCTGGGGCTTGAGGATCTCGTCGTCGTCTCCCCGGACGTCGGCCGGGTGAAGCTGAACAAGAACTTCGCGGCCAAGATCGGCGCCGATCTGGCGATCCTCAACAAGGAGCGCCCGGCGCAGCAGGTGGCCGAGATCGGCTACGTCATCGGTGACGTCGAGGGCAAGACCGCCCTGCTCGTCGACGACATCATCGACACCGCCGGGACGCTCAAGGCCGCCGCCCACGCGGTGCTGGAGGCGGGCGCCAAGCGCGTATACGCGGCCGCCACGCACGGCGTGTTCTCCGGCAACGCGTGGAAGAACCTGGCCGCGTCCGGCTTTGAGCAGATCGTCGTCACCGACACGCTGCCCCTTCCCCCGGGCGCGCCCAACGAGGTGCGGGTGCTGTCCTGCGCCGACCTCCTCACCAACTCCATCCGCCAGATCTTCACCGACGGCTCGGTGAGCGACGTGTTCGGCGGCGAGAACCAGCTGTTCTGAGCGCGCGCCCCGCCGGCGCGCGGCGGTGGTCAGTCCTCAGGTGGTGGCCCCGCGCTGGCGACGGCGCTTAGCGGCCCGGTTGCGGCAGCCCATAAGGACTCGCCACCCCGTGTCCTTCCTGATTCCCCATCCGAGATGGCTCACGATCGCCAGGAGGTCGCGGCCCGGGGCCAGCGGGGTCGGTGTCAGGGGGAGACGGTAACTCCCGGCGCCGAGGTGGCTCGACGCCGGGAGTGGTGAA
>DASSZQ010000168.1:0-55774 GCA_035702755.1 Solirubrobacteraceae bacterium
TCGGCGAGGGTCGCCGCCAGCTCCTCCGGCGAGGTCGTGAGCGGGTTCGATCCCCGGACCACCCGCTCCAGATCGGCCCGGCTGACACCGAAATCCCGCGCCGCGCGCAGCGTCGCCAGGTACCGCAGCAGCGGATTTGGCGGCGGCGACGGTCCGGGCTCCGCGTCCATGCCGGACTCATTCCCCCATGACGGCTGCTCGCAAACGCCGGGTCACACCGTGACGTGTGACACTTGACTGACGAACGCTTGTCCGTAGTATTCCGACAGCGGACCGAGAGGAGAGGCCAGCTGATGCAGTCGACGGGCGCCGGCCCGGACGTGTGCAACGTGAGCGATCTCGTGGAGCGGCAGGTGCAGGCCGGCCGGGGCGGCAACCGCGCCGTGGTGGCCGACGACGCGACCCTCACCTACGAGGAGCTCCGACGCCAGATCAACCGCGCCGGCCATCTGCTCCGGGAGCTCGGCATCCGCCGTGAACAGCGGGTGCTGCTCATCCTCGACGACACGTCCGTGTTCCCGGTCGTCTTCCTGGGGGCGATCCGGATCGGCGCCATCCCCGTGCCGGTCAGCCCGCTCGACACCGACGAGAACTTCCGGCATTTCGTCGATGACTCCTACGCCGAGCTGGTCGTCGCCGACGCGCCGCAGCTTGACCGGCTGCGCGCCGCCCTGGCCGGCCGCCGGCTGGCCTGGCTCGCCCGGGACGGCGCCGGCCCCGGCGTCACCGAGCTGGCCGCCGGCCTGGCGGCGCAGTGCGACGAACTCGATGCGCTCCCCACCCACCCTGACGACATGGCGTTCTGGCTGTACAGCTCCGGGTCGACGGGGCGGCCCAAGGGCGTCGTTCATCTCCAGCATGACGTCCAGGTCACCTGTGAGAACTACGCGCGCGGCGTGCTACGACTGACCCCGGACGACATCTGCTTCTCGACGACGAAGCTGTTTCATGCCTACGGGCTCGGAAACGGACTGTCGTTCCCCCTGGCCGTCGGCGCCACCGCCGTGTACATGACCGGTCCCACCCGTCCGGCTCCCATCCTCCAGACGCTGCGCCGCCACCGGCCGACCGTCCTGTACTCCGTCCCCGCGCTGTTCGCGGCGCTGGGGCGCGAGCCCGCGGCGCCGGACGCGCTTGCGTCGGTGCGCTTCTGCGTCTCGGCGGCCGAGCCGCTGCCCGCACCCACCATCGAGCACTGGCAGGCGCGGTTCGGACTGGACATCGTCGACGGCATCGGCTCCACCGAGATGCTGCACATCTACTGCTCCAACCGTCCCGGCCGGCTGCGCCCCGGGACCAGCGGCTGGCCCGTGCCCGGGTACGAGCTGCGCCTCGTCGATGATCACGGGGCCACCGTCGAGGGCCCCGCGGTGGGCGCGCTGCATGTGCGCGGTGACTCGTGCGCCGCGTTCTACTGGCACCAGCACGAGAAGACCCAGGCGTCCATGCTCGGCGGCTGGTTTGCCAGCGGCGACCGCTACGAGCGCGCCGAGGACGGTTCCTATGCCTACGTGGGCCGCGTCGATGACATGCTCAAGGTCGGCGGCCTGTGGGTGTCACCGGTCGACATGGAGCACGTCCTCATCCAGCACCCGCGGGTGACCGGTGTCGGTGTGGTGGGTGTCACCACACCGGAGGGCAGCCGGATCGCCGCCTACATCGAGTGCGACGGCGATCCCGGCGACGACCTCGCCGACGAGCTGCGCGCCTGGTGCAAGGCGCGACTGCGCCGCTACGAGTATCCACACATCGTCACCTTCGTCGACGCCCTGCCGCGAACGCTCACCGGCAAGGTGCAGCGCTTCCGCCTGCGGCAGTGGGCAGCCGAGGCGCCGGCCGGGATGGCGCCGGCGACGGTGGCCGAACCGGAGGCGGGGCTGCCGGCCAAGACCCTCTGATCTCGCCCCCCGCGGGCAGCGAAGCACGCCCGCCCCGGGGCGCGCGCACGGCCGCCCGGGAGCGCGGGCACGGCCGCCCGGGAGCGCGAAGCACGACCGGCCGGGGGCGTGCAACAACGTATTTGTGCGAAACCCGGTTGGGGCGCCGGCGATTTCGTCCCGGGCGCACGCTCAGCACCCGGAACGTACGAGATCGCGGGCCATGACCCTGATTTCGCACGCATCAGTCGCTCCACGGCAACCGCCGCCGGCCCCAGAAGGCCTGTCCGCCCCCGTCACCGCTGCCGTTCGCTGAGTCCGCCGCCCACGTCGCGGCGCCGGACTCACAGGCCCGCCACAAACCCGGCAACCGCCTCCACCACCGCCGCCCCGTGCTCCAGGTGGGGGCTGTGACCGCCGGGGAGCACGAGCCGCCGGGCCTCCGGCACGCGTACCTGGATGCGGTCCAGTTGCTCCAGGCTCCCGTAGGGATCGTCGGCGCCCTGGATGAGGAGTGTGGGTGCGGTGACCCGCGCCACGTCGGCCTCCAGATCCCACCCCCGGAACGCCGGATCAAGCCAGACATCGCACCATCCCCAGAAGGCGGCATCCGGATCATCGTGATAGCGGCCCAGGCGCTCGCGGAGATCCCCCCGGAGGTACGTCTCGCGCGTCTCGGCGATCGCCCGCACGGTCACCTCCTCCACGAACACGTGGGGCGCGAGCAGGACGAGGCCGTCCACCGGATGATGCGCGGCGTGGATGAGCGCGATCGAGGCGCCGTCGCTGTGGCCCAGGAGGATGGGCGAGCGGACACCGAGCCGCTCCCCCAGCGCGGGCAGGACCCGCCGCGCCTCGTCCTCAAAGAACGCCGGCGTGCGGGGCTGCGCCGGGGGCGCCGACCGGCCGTGCCCATGACGTGAGTACACGATCAGCCGCCGCTGCGTGGCCTGCTGCAGCGCCACGGGGAAGTGGCGCCACAACTCGATCGAGCCCAGGCCCTCGTGCAGGAGGATCACCGGGGACCGGTCCGGATCGCCGGGCAGGTCGAGCACCTCAAGCTCGCCGCCGGCGACCTCCACCGGCACGGGGACCGTGCCGCTCATGGCCGGCGCGGGCGCACGGCGATCCGGACATCGACCAGGGCGCACAGCCGCTGCCGGTCGTCGCGGAACTCATGCGACCACAGCCATTCACGGTCATCGTGATGGCGACAGCGCGCGGCGACCTGCACGGTGCCGGCGGTGACCGGGCGCAGGAAGCTGGCCGAGTTGCTCAGGCCGGAGACGGTCATGCCGTCGCGCCACACGCCGGCGGCCGTCGCCACCGAGGCGACCGTCTCGGCAACCGCCGAGTAGATGCCGCCGTGAAGCAGACCCAGCGGCTGCTTGAGGTCGTCACGCACGGTGAAGCTGACCGCGGCGCTGTCCGCCGTCAGCGCCTGCCAGTCAAGGTCGAGGAACCCCTCAAACGTGCTCCCCAGCGGCAGCAGCGGCTCCGGCAGCGCCTCGCCGTCCCACGGCCATCCGTTCATCGGCACCTCGGGATCGTCGCAGGTCAGGACGTCACCGGCCGGCGCCGCCGAACACAACGGACTTGGTCTCGGTGTAGAAGTCGAAGGCCTCCTGGCCGTGCTCCTTGCCGTAGCCGCTGGATTTCCAGCCGCCGAAGGGCAGCTCGTCGTAGACCTTGGTGCGCGAGTTGATCCACGTGTAGCCGGCCTCGATCCGCTCCGCCGCCTGCCGCGCGCGCTGCAGGTCCCGCGTCCACACCGACGACCCCAGGCCGAACATCGACGCGTTGGCGCGGGCGATCGCCTCGTCGAGATCGGCCACCCGCCAGATCGGCAGCGCGGGCCCAAACACCTCCTCGGCGGCCATCGGCGAATCATGGGGCGGGTCGACGACGATGGTGGGCGCGTAGAAGAAGCCGCCGTCAAGCTCCGGGTCCTCCGGCGGACCCCCGCCGGCGACCAGCTCGCCGCCGGCGGCCAGCGTCCGCGCCACCTGCCCGGCGACCTGGTCACGCTGGGCGGCCGTGTGCAACGGGCCCATCTGGGATCCGGTGACATCTCCGCGGCCGACCCGGAGCCGCCGCGCCCGGGTGGTGACCGCCTCAATCACCTCATCGGCGACCGCCTCGAACACATACACGCGCTTGATCGCCAGACACGCCTGTCCGCAGTTGTAGAAGCGGCCCATCGAGGCGGCGGAGGCGGCGGCAGTCAGGTCGGCGTCATCGCAGATGATCATCGGATCCGAGCCGCCGAGCTCCAGCGTCACCCGCTTGGTGCCGCGGGCGGCCAGGGCCATGATCTGCTCGCCGACGGGCGTCGACCCGGTGAACGCGATCTTGCGCACCCCCGGATGCGTGACCAGCGACGTGCCGGTGCCCGCACCGCTGCCGGTGACAACGTTGAACACCCCCGCCGGCAGCCCGCCCTCACACAACAGCTCACACATGCGCAGCGTGGTCAGCGGCGTGGTCCCGGCCGGCTTGGCCACCACCGTGTTGCCGGCGACGAGCGCCGGTGCCAGCTTGTTGCACAAAAGAGTGGTGGGGAAGTTCCAGGGGACGATCGCGCCCACGACACCGAGCGGTCGGCGTAGCACGATCCCGTCGACGCCGGGATCCAGTCCGGGTGTGTGAACCCCGCGCAGCGCCCTGGACAACCCGGCGTAGTGCCGCAGGGTGTCGATGGCCTTGGTCAGTTCGATGCGGCTGTCGCGCAGCGTCTTGCCCTGCTCACGGGTGAGCAGCGGGATCAACTCCTCCAGATGCTCCTCCACATGGCCGGCCGCCGCGGCCACCATCTCACCACGCCGGGAGACCGCCAGCGCCGCCCAGTCGCCGAAGGCGCGCCCCGCCGACCGGACCGCAGCGTCGACGTCCTCAGCGGTGCCGGCGGCGACCTCGGCGAACGGCTCCCCGGTGCCGGGATTGGTCACGGGCAGAGGGTCGCCGTGGTTGGTGTGCCCGCCGCCGTCGATGAACGCGCCCGTGTACGTGTCGATGGCCTGCGTCGTCATGCGCCCTCAAACTCCGGAGCGCGCTTCTCGACGAACGCGTGCATCCCCTCATGGGCGTCGCGAGATCCAAACAGCTGCTCCACAAGTTCGCCCTCCAGCGCCAGCCCCTCCGACAGCGGCAGCTGGCCACCCTCATGGACGCAGCGCTTGATCGCGGCGATGGCGAGCGCCGGCCCGCGGGCGAGCGCCACCGCGTAGGCCCGCACGCGGTCCTCGGCCTCCTCTGGGTCATATACGGCGGAGACGAGCCCCCACGCGTGGGCTTCGGCCGGGCTGAACGTCCGCCCGGTCAACAGCAGGTCCATCGCCCGCGACGGACCGAGCAGCCGCGTCAGCCGCTGGGTGCCGCCGTTGCCCGGCAGCAGGCCGAGCGTCACCTCCGGGGTGCCCAGCTTGTAGTGCCCGTCGGTGGCCAGGCGCACGTCGCAGGCCAGCGCGATCTCCAGCCCGCCGCCGAGGGCGTGGCCGGCGATGTGGGCGATGAATACGGCGTCGGCCGCCGCCATCCGGCGAAACGCGGACTGGCTGACGCCGATCATCTCCATGTTGGCGGCGACGTTCCCGTCCAGAAACCGCTTGACATCGGCCCCGGCCGAGAAGAACCGTTCCGATGCCGAGCGGACGATGACGGCGCGGCTCCCGGCCTCCAGCGCCTCGTCGACGGCGGCGCCGAACTCCGACATCACCTGAAGGTCATAGGAGTTGGCCGGCGGGTTGTCAAGGGTGATGGAGCCCACGCCGTTGTGGTGCTCGAAGGAGACCGCCATCAGGCCAGCCCTCCCACGACGACCGACTTGAGCTCGACGTAGGAGTCCAGCGCCTCGATCCCGTGCTCCTTGCCGAACCCTGACGCCTTCATCCCGCCGAACGGCAGCTCGTCATAGCCATAGTGGATCTGGTTGACCCACGTGATCCCGGCGTCGATCTGGAGCGCGGCCCGGTGGATGAGCCGGGCGTCGTGGGTCCAGATCGAGGACCCCAGCCCGTACGGGGTGTCGTTGGCGCGCCGGATGGCGTCGTCGAAGTCCGCAAAGCGCAAGACCGGCAGCACCGGGCCGAACACCTCCTCGCGCATGAGCCGCGAGTCGCCGCCCGGCTCGGCGATGACGGCCGGCTCCAGAAACCAGCCCCTCTCCCCCGCCCCGGTGCCACCGCCGATCAGGAGCTCACCTCCGGAACAGACCCCGCTCTCGATCTGCTCCAGCAGCTCGTCGCGCCCCGCCCGGGTGTGGATGGGACCCATGCGCAGCTTCGGCTTCTGCGCCTTGACCGTCCCGTCGCCGGGCTCATAGCGGCCCACGCGGTCGACCAGCGCAGCGACGAACGCGTCGTAGACCGAGTCGTGGACGAACACGCGCTTGCAGCCCAGACACGCCTGGCCCGCGTTCCAGTAGCGGCCGATGATCACGGCCTTGACCGCCGCCTCCACGTCGGCGTCGGCACACACAATCACCGGATCCGACCCGCCCAGCTCCAGCGACACGCGCTTGAGCTCCCCGCCCGCCAGCGTCGCCACGTGCCGGCCCACGGCCGTGGAGCCCGTGAATGCCACCCGCCGCACGTCCGGGTGAGAGACGAGGACGTCGCCGATCGCCGATCCCCGGCCGGTGACGACGTTGAGCACCCCGTCGGGCACCCCGGCCTCCGAGAACAGCCGGGCCACCTCAAGCGTTGCCAGCGGCGTTGTCGCCGCCGGCTTGGCCACCACGGTGTTGCCGCACGCCAGCGCCGGCGCCACCTTGGTCCCCAGCAGCGTCAGGGGGAAGTTGTACGGGGTGATCGCCGCACACACGCCCATCGGCCGCCGGATCACCATCCCGTAGGCGGGACCGAACGCCGACGGCAGTTCCTGATGGGCGCCCCTCACCTTCGTTGCCGCCTCCGCGTAGAACCGGACTCCGTGCGCGAGATGGGTGACCTCGCCCGCCGCCTCGGCCAGCGGCTTGCCCTGCTCAGCGGTGAGGATCGCCGCCAGCGCACTGAGGTTCTCCTGGATGAGATCGGCGGCCCGGGAGAGGATTCCCGCCCGCTTCTCGACGTCGGTCCGTGACCAGTCCGGAAAGGCTCGCTGGGCGGTCGCCACCGCCACCTCGACGTCCTCCGGCGCCCCGGCGGGCACCGAGTCGATCACCTGCTCGGTGGCCGGATTGATGACCTCAATCTCCTCGTGGGCCGTCGCCTGGCGCCACTCGCCGCCGATCAACATCTCAGGCACAGGCTCTCCTCTCTTGACGATGCGATCGAGAGACTATACGCTGCCGATCGTAAGTCAAGTGTCACATATGCCTGGGAGAGAGGCCGTTCGTTGGTTGGCACCGCCGTCGAAGAACTCGCGCCGCGCAGCGAGGACGAGGTCCGGGCGCACCTCGCCGCCGGCAAGCTGGTGGAGGGGCTGCAGCACATGTCGCCGACCTATCTGGAGGGGATGCGCCGGATCCTGACGGTGTCGGCCGATACCGAGTTCGTCAGCGCGCCCGCCTATCTGCGCGCCGCCCAGCACGCGCCCGCGCTCAACAACTTCGGCTCGGCGATGTCGATCATCCAGGACGAGCTCGCCCATGCCCACATCGGCTACCGGCTGCTCGGCGACCTCGGTGTCGACATGGACTGGCTCATCTACGAGCGCCCGGCCGGACAGTTCAAGTACCCCTACGCCTTCGACATTCCGCTCAACTCCTGGGTGGAGCTCGTCTGCGCCAACGCCCTGTATGACCAGGCGGGGTTCGTCCTGCTCTCCGACGTGTTCGCCTCCAGCACGTTCGGCCCGTGGAAGCGGGCACTGGCCAAGGTCGACAAGGAGGAGACCTTCCACCTGCGCCACGGCCGCACCTGGCTCAAGAAGCTCGTCGCGGCGCCCGACGGCCGCGCCGAGGTGCAGGCGGCCGTGGACTGGATGTTCATCCTGACGCTGGAGTGGTTCGGCCTGCCGGATGAGCACAAGCGCCACGCCGAACAGCTTGACTATGGCTTCAAGGGCAAATCCAACGACGAGCTGCGCCAGGCCTGGATGGCCGAGGTCGTTCCCTTCATGGCGCAGATCGGCATCCGCGTCCCGGCCCACCTCGACGCCGACCAGGGCCGGTACGTCATCGACTGCCCGTTCCCGGCCCGGTTCGACGCCGAGCGCCGTGCGTGGCTCCTCGACGAGGGCGCGGTGAGCTGGGATGAGGTCATCGCGCGCTGGCGAGCGCGGGGGCCGATGAACACCGACTATGTCCGCACGCTCCAGCGCGGCTATCAGACGACCGGTCTGCGGCGGGCCGTATGAGCGCTGTCGCCCGCACCGCCGCCGAGCGGGTCGAGGCCCGCATCTGGGAGGCGCTGCGCCACGTCGAGGACCCGGAGATTCCCGTCTCCGTCGTCGGCATGGGTCTCATCGTCGCCGTCAGCTACCGCCCCCGGGAGCGCACCGCCGACCTGCAGATCACCTTCACCGCGATGGGCTGCCCCGCCACCGTGTTCATCGAGGACGACATCCGGGCGGCGCTGCTCGCCGACCCGGAGATCGACGCGGTGGCGATCGAGGTGGTGTGGGATCCGGTGTGGACCAAGGATCGAATTCGCGCCGACGCCCGCGCCACCATGCGCCGGCTGGGTATCGCGACATGACGCGCGCGCACGAGACCGTCTGGGAGGTGTTCGCGCGCAAGGCCTACGACGAACCACTGCACCACGTGGGGACCGTCACCGAGTCCGACGAGGACCTCGCGCTCGTCTCCGCCCGGGCCATCTACGACGAGCAGCCGTGGATCCACATGATCCTCGTCCCCCGCGATCAGATCCGGGAGGCGATCCGCGCGTGACCGCCACGCCGCTGGTCGTCGACGTCGCGACGGCGACGATGATCTCGCTCATCGGCTCGCTGGCCGACAACAAGGGGGCGCTCGGCCGCCGCTACGGCGAGTGGGCGGTGAGCGCGCCCACGATCGAGGCCGCCGTCGCCGCCGCCGCCATGGCCCAGGACGAGCTCGGCCACGCGCGGTCCACCTATCCGGTGCTCGCCAAGCTGGGAGCACCGCGCGTGGACGAGGGGCTGGACGGCGGGCGGCCGCTGGCCGTGCTCGACCACGAGCTGCCCGACTGGGCGTCGCTGATCGCCGCCAACCTCGTCGTCGACGGCATCCTGACGACGTTCGTGGCCACCGCGCGCGACAGCTCGATCGAGCCGCTCGCCCAGCGCGCCCGCAAGATCCTCCAGGAGGAGGGCGCCCACCGGGTCCATGCCGAGGCCTGGCTGAGGCGCATGTGCCGCTGCGGCGGCGCCGACGCCGAACTGCTGCGGCGCCGGATCGCCGAGATGTGGTCCCAGGCTGCCCGCTGGCCGGGCCCGGCCGATCATCCCGGCTACGCCGCCGCCGTCACCGCCGGGATGGTGAGCGCCGGCCCGGCGCAGATCCGCGAGCGGGTGCGGACGTGGCTGAGCGGGCTCCTGAGCGCCGAGGGCGCGGATCCGGCGCTTGAGGAGCCGGCGGACTGGTCCGGATGGGACGAGACCCGGCGTCGGTAGGCCGGCCGGCCGTCTGCTGTCCGTTCTGCGGCTCGGCAGACGTCGAGCTCGTCGGCGCCTGGGGCGGCCAGCTGATCACCAGCCAGGCTCGGTGCCGCGCCTGCAACACCTACTTCGAGGCCGTCCGCGACGCCTTCGACCCCGGTGGGGGCGCCCGCGGCGGCCCGGCGGCCTGAGCGCCGCGTCGGAGCGAGAGGCTAGGGTCCGGGAGATGGTGGATGACCAGCTGCGACGGCGCTCGGTCGGTTCCCCGGCGGCGCGCTCGCTGCTGCTCACGGTGCTGGGCGAGTACGTCCTCCCCCGCAACGACGGCGTCTGGCAGGAAACGCTTGTCGCCGCCCTGGAGTCGCTGGGGTACACCCAGCACGCCGCCCGGCAGGCGCTGTCGCGGAGCACGCGGGACGGCTGGCTGCAGACCGAGCGCCATGGTCGCCGGGCCCGCGTCACCCTCAGCGATCACACCAGCCGGCTGCTGTCCGCGGGCGCCCATCGCATCTACTCCTTCGCCGAGCCCTGGAACTGGGATGGCCGCTGGCTCCTGGTCGTCCTGCGCGTGCCGGAGGAGAGCCGCGCCGTGCGCCATCAGCTGCGCTCCCGGCTCGCCTGGGCGGGGCTGGGGTCGCTGGGCGGAGGGCTGTGGCTCACGCCCCACGTCGAGCGCGAGGAGGAGCTCGCTGCCGCCATCGCCGACGAACCGGCGGCCGAAGCGCGGTCCTTCGTCGCCGAGTTCGGTGCCATGGGCAACCCCGCCCAGCTGGTCCGCGACGCCTGGGACCTCGAGCAGGTCAGCGAGCAGTACCGCGCCTTCATCGACGACTTCTCCCGCGTCCGCCCGGCCTCCCCGGTCGCCTGCTTTCGCCAGCAGACGCTGCTGGTGCACGCGTGGCGGCGCTTTCCGTTCCTGGACCCGGATCTCCCCGCAGCGCTCCTGCCCCGGGATTGGCCGCGGGAGCGCGCCCATCGCCTGTTCGCCGACCGCCACGGGCGCTGGCATCCGGGGGCTCGCGCGTACTTCGAGCAGCTAGAGTTAAGCCTGGAGGCCGTTTCCCGGGCGGCATAGGGCGTCGCCGGAACGTACGCTAACTTTGCCGGCCGCGGTGAGATGCCCTCTGGGCGACACCCCTGCGGTCTGGGAACTCCCGGCCGCCGCAGCTCACCCCTCCCCACCCTGCTGACAAGGCAAAGGCGATGCTCCACGCACACAAGCAGTCGACGCTCGCGCCCATCGCGAGCCGGGGCACGGCCGTGCCCAGGAAACGCTGGTTCCCCCTTCTCCTGGCGCTGGTCGTGCTCGCCCTGCCGGCCGCGGCCCAGGCGACCACGTTCGGTGCCGAGGTCAACGGCGACTTCGTCGGCCAGGCCGGCGGCTACGTGTCCGCCGGGCAGGTGGCCAGCAACCTCCAGGCCCTGTATGCCGCCGGCGGCCAGCTCGGCCGCGCCGACTCCAACTGGGCCGCCACCGAGCCCAAGGCGCCGCGCCGGGGCCGTCACACCTACCTCTGGTCCTACGACGACATGATCATGTCGGAGATGGCCCAGGCCCGTCTGAGCTGGCAGCCTGACCTCGTCTTCGCGCCGCGCTGGGCCGAGGTGCACCGCTCCCGGATCATCCACGTCGCCAACGGCACGTTCGTCGCCTACCTGCCGCCGGCCAACAACGGCAACTTCGCTGCATATGCCACCGCGTTCATGCGCCGCTACGGGCCGCACGGCGCCTTCTGGCGCAGCCACCGGACGCTGCCCTACAAGCCCGTCACCTCGGTGGAGGTGTGGAACGAGCCGGACAACAAGCACGACTGGGGCAACGACATCAACCTCCAGGACTACGTGAAGATGTACGAGGCCGTCCGCACCGCCGTGCACCGCGTCGACCGGGGCGCCCGGGTGGTCACCGGCGGACTGGCGTGGACGCCCTCCTCGCTCCCGCGGCTGCTCAAGGCCCTGCGGGGCAAGCCGGCCGACGCCATCGCCGTTCATCCCTACGCCGCCACGCCGAAGCAGACCATCGCCATCGCCCGCAACGCGCAGGCCCTCCTGCGCCGGTACGGCCGGGGACGCACGCCGATGGTGATCAACGAGTACGGCTGGACGTCGGAGACGAACACATGGGGCTCCACGGCCCCGGGCAACGTCGACCGGTACGTCTACCAGGCGCTCATCGGTCTGGCCAAGCTGCACCCGGCGGAGATCGCGCCGTTCCAGTGGGGCACGCCCACCTGGGGTCTGAGCGACGGCACCTTCGCCCGGGCGCTGCACTTCATCCGCACCCACAAGTAGCCGGTGTCAGGCTCAGCCATCGACGTCCAGACGCCGGACGGCGTCGCCGACTGCTACCTGAGCCGCCCGTCCGGGGACGGGCGGCACCCGGGCGTGCTGCTGATGATCGACGCGATCGGGCTGCGGCCGCGGATCGAGGAGATGGCCGACCGGATCGCTGACCGCGGGTATGTCGTACTCGCCCCCAACGTCTTCTACCGGGCCGGTCGCGCGCCCCTGTGGGAGACGCCGGATCTCGGCGACCCGGAGACCCGCAGCCGGTTTATGGAGTCGATCCGCCCCGTGATGTCGTCGCTGACGCCGGAGCGGATCGCCGCCGACGGCGGCGCCTATCTGGACCGCCTCGCCGACCTGGCCATCGCCGGGCCGGCCGGGATCAGCGGCTACTGCCTGGGCGGGCGGCTGGGCTGGACGATCGCCGCCGCGCACCCGGAGCGGGTCGCCGCCCTGGGCGGGTTTCACACCGGCCGGATGGTCACCGACGAGCCCACCAGTCCCCACCGCCTGGCGCCGTCGGTCACCGCCGAGGTCTACTGGGGGCACGCCGACCAGGACCAGAGCATGACCCCGGAGAACATCGCCGTGCTCGACGAGGCGATGGACGAGGCCGGTGTGCGCCACACCACCGAGGTCTATGCCGGCGCCGGCCACGGCTACACGATGTCTGACATGGGCGCGTACAACGAGGCGGCGTGCGAGCGCCACTTCGCGGCCCTCTTCGCCCTGCTTGAGCGCGCGCTGCCCGCCGTCGTCTAGAAGGCAACGCCGGCGTTAGTCGAGCCCGGAGGGAGGCCCGCCGCTGCTCTGAGGCGCAGCCGGCAGGCTCTCGGTCGACGACGGCGATCAGGGAAGCCCCCGCGGGAGCGGAGCGCCCCCCAGTGTGTTCGAAATCCGGATCGCGCCGTCCGATTTCGTCCGTGAGTGGCCTATGGCGGCAGTTGCGTTCGAGATCGTCAGCGCCGATTCGGATCTCGCACGGATTTGCCCCCCACAGGCGGGTTCTCGCCCGCATTCCGGCCGGCCCGGGACTCCGCGCCCCTCTTGACTGCTGCCTTTCTTCGCTGCTCCGCGCCCCTTGACCCGCGGGCGGTGGCCGGGTGCAGCGGCCCGCCGCCGCAGCGCGAGGTCCCGGCCCTCGCGCACCCGCCTCGCTAGCCGACGAGGTGAGTGGCGCGATGGCGATGCAGCTCGTCGCGCAGTTGCGCCGCAAACTGCTCGGCCTGGGCCAGCTGGCCGCGCAGGAGGTGCACACGCTCGGTCGCCTCACCGCTGAAGCGCTCCAGCGTCTTGACCGCGGCGGCAGTCGCCGCCCGCGAGGCTCCGGTCCCGGCGAGCGTGTCGCGGGCGTCCAGCAGCTCCAGCATCGCGTGCATGCTCAGACCCAGCGGCTTGATGTGCGTGATCAGCACCAGGCGGTCGATGTCCGCGTCGCTGTAGAGCCGAAAGCCGCCCTCGGTCCGCTGGGTGGGACCGATCAGCCCCAGCTCCTCGTAGTAGCGAATGGTGCGCAGCGACAGCCCCAGCCGGGCCGAGACCTCGCCGATCTGGTGCAGGCCCTCATGTGTGGTGCCGGGCCGCGCCGACACCTCAGCGCACCGCCATCTCGTCGAGCTCGACGTGCCGGTGGTCCTGGCGGAACTGGTCGAGCGCGTACGGGGTCCGGAACGCGGCCAGGTGGGTTCCGTCGCCGCGCACGATGAGCTCGGACCAGCGCGAGGCCCGGACGGCGTCGGCGTCGGCGGGCGCCACGCGCCGGGCGAGATGCCAGTCAAGGTGCTCCAGCCGCACGTTGACGCCGAACTCGCCGGCCAGCCGCTCGGTCGCCACCTCGAACTGAAGCGGGCCGACGGCGGCCAGGACCGGCGCGGGATCGGCGGCATCACGCCGGAACAGCTGCACCACCCCCTCGTGGTCCAGCTGCTCCAGCGCACGGTGAAACTGCTTGCGACGAGCCGGATCGCGATTGTGGACGGTCACGAAATGCTCCGGAGCCAGTGACGGGATGGGCGGGAAGGCGACCGGAGGGCCGGCGTACAGGGTGTCGCCGACCAGCACGTCGGACGCATTGACGATGCCAATGATGTCACCGGGGTACGCGTCCTGGATGGTGGAGCGGTCCTGGCCGAAGAGCTCGTGGGCGTAGGCGAGGGCCACCGGGCGCCCGGTGCGTGCGTTGGTGGCGCGCATGCCCCGCTCAAAGCGGCCGGAGCAGACGCGCAGGAAGGCGATCCGGTCGCGATGGCGCGGGTCCATATTGGCCTGCACCTTGAACGCCAGCGCTGAGAACGGAGCATCGACGGGACGGCGCCCGCCGCCCGCTGTTTCGCGGACGCCGGGCGCGGGGGCGATCTGCACCAGCGCGTCGAGCAGATGCTGGATGCCGAAGTTCCACAGCGCCGATCCGAACAGGACCGGCGTCAGCTCACCGGCGGCGAACCGCTCCGCATCCCACGCGCGACCGTCCGCCTCCAGCAGCTCAAGCTCCTCGCGCGCCGCCTCTCCGGCTGGATCGCCCGCGGCCAGGCCCTCCTGCGCCTGCGCCTCAAGCCTCTCCTCCCCGGCCCGGCTCGCGCCGCGGGTCGTGCGCGTGAAGCGCACCAGCGTCTCGCCGTCGGTCTCCAGCACGCCCTCAAACGCCCCGGCCCGGCCGACCGGCCACGTCACCGGTGAGCAGACGAGGCCAAGCGTCCGCTCGACGTGGTCGATCATGCCCAGCGGCTCCATGCCGGGGCGGTCGTACTTGTTGACAAAGGTGACGAGCGGGATGCCGCGGGCGCGGGCGACCTGAAACAGCTTGAGGGTCTGCTCCTCCACTCCGCGCGCCGCATCGAGCAGCATCACGGCGCAGTCCGCCGCGGCGAGCACCCGCAGGGTGTCCTCGGAGAAGTCACGGTGGCCGGGCGTGTCGATCAGGTTGAGCACCGCGCCGCCATACTCGAAGCGCAGCGCCGTGGAGGTGACCGAGATCCCGCGCCGGCGCTCGAGCTCCATCCAGTCCGACGCCACCTCGCGGCGGCCGGAGCGCGCCTTGACCGACCCGGCCTCCGTCAGCGCTCCCCCGTACAGGAGCAGCTTCTCGGTCAGCGTCGTCTTGCCCGCGTCCGGGTGGGAGATGATCGCGAACGTGCGCCGGCGAGCGGCCTCCTGGACCACGCCCTCCCCGGCGCTGTCGAACAGCTCTGGCGCTGTCGACGAGATGCTC
The DNA here is from genome assembly GCA_035702755.1 of Solirubrobacteraceae bacterium. GTDB lineage: Bacteria > Actinomycetota > Thermoleophilia > Solirubrobacterales > Solirubrobacteraceae > Palsa-465. The sequence goes on from DASSZQ010000168.1 coordinate 14,893, forward strand.
ATGCTGCCTGCGCTGCGAGTTGACCCCGGCGCGATGCCGAGGGAGCGGGCAGCTGGACACTCACGTAACGTCAGATTAGCAGCGTCTGCCGGATGTCACCATGACGCCGGGACACGTGATCCTCGGCCTGAGGGGGGTACCCGGGGCGTGGTCCACAACAGAAAGGTGGCGTATGTCGCTATCGGTGCATTCCCGCGACTCAAAGCTCTCGGCGTTCAGCGACGGGTCGGTGCTCTCCATCGGCTCGACCGGCTCGGTCCTGTCCATCGGCAGCGTCGGCTCGATCGGCTCGGCGTTCTCGATCGGCTCGGCGGGGTCGGTGGGGTCGATCTTCTCGGCCGGGTCGATTGCGTCGGTCTTCTGCGCCGGCGGAAACGGGCACGTCCTCGGCAAGCGTCCGAAGTGGCGCGAGGTGGGGACCATCACCGGCACGCTGGCGGGCCTCACCGTCGCTCTGGCCGTCCGGCGCGCCGTTCAGTAGACGGCCGGCAGCGTCCCGGGCGACACGTCGGCGAGACGCGCTCGCCGGTCTCTCACCGGCTGGGCGTCGCCGCCGGCGTGTCGGCGTCGGCCAGCGCCTGCCGAACCGCCTCGGCGGGGTCGCGACCGATCAGCCGCTCCCAGCGCGAGGAGCCCGCCGACCCCGTGATGAGCTCACGGACGAAGGCCAGCGCCCGCGCGTGGATCTCCTCGGAGGGGCCGCTCATCAGGGCGGCCCGGGCCGCCCAGGAGCCGCTCCCCTCCGGGCTGGCGACACCGATCGCGGCGCGGCCGCCCGGCACTCCGGCACCGAGGCTGCGCGCGAACTCCAAACAGCGGCTGGCCCGGTCTCGCTCCACAGACCGCCGGCCGGCGCTGCCCACGATCAGCGACGCCAGCGGGTAGAGGTCCTGGCGGCGCTCGTCGTCGAGCCCGTCGTTGTAGGTGCGCAGAAACGCCCCAATCACCGGAGACGCGTTCTCCGGCCGGTCACTGAAAGGCTCATGGGCCAGCATCGAGGCCAGCTCCATCACGCACACGCCAAACCGCGGAGCCCGGTGGCGGCCGGGAGCCAGGCGGACGGTCTGGTAGCTGGGCTCCACGGTCAGATGATCGCCGATCGGCTGCGTTTACGCCACCCCTCCGTACTAGCCTGACGCCGATGTCCAGGTTCTCAGAGATGCTGCTTGAGCGGGGGATCCTGCTCTCGGACGGCGCCACCGGCACCAACTACCAGAATCGCGGGATCGAGCCCGGCGTCGCGCCTGAGGAGTGGCTGCTCGACCGGCCTGACGAGGTCGTCGATCTCCATCGGCGGTTCGCCGACGCGGGATCAGACATCGTCCTGACCTGCACGTTCGGTGCATCCGCCCTGCGCCTCCAGGACGGCGCCCTGGCCGGGCGCGCCCGGGAGCTGAACCTCCGCGGCGCTCAGCTCGCCCGCGACGCCGTCGGCGATGCCGGCGTCCTCGTGGCCGGATGCATCGGTCCCTCCGGGCAGCTCGTGGAGCCGCTGGGGCCGTTGGGCCGCGATGAGGCCTCGGGCGCCTTCGCCGAACAGGCCCGGGCGCTGGCCGACGGCGGCGTCGACCTGCTGGTGCTCGAGACGTTCTTCGCCCTCGACGAGGCGCTGTGGGCCGCCGAAGCCGCCCTCAGCGTCACCGACCTACCGCTGGTGGTCTCCTTCAGCTTTGACCAGGGGACGCGCACGATGATGGGCCTCAGCCCCACCGACGTCGTCGCCGCGCTCGACGCCCTGCCCCTGGCCGCGCTCGGCGCCAATTGCGGACGCTCCCTGGATGACACCGCGGCGATCGTCAGCGAGTTCGCCCAGTCCGGCATGAGCGCGCCGCTGTGGATCAAGCCCAACGCCGGCGTGCCCCAGATCGTCGGCGATGCCGTCGTCTACCCGGAGGACCCGGATTCGTTCGCCGCCCGGCTGGCCGAGTTCGCCCCCGCCGGAGCTCAGATCCTGGGCGGTTGCTGCGGGTCGACTCCGGAGCACCTCGCGGCGCTGCGCCGCGCGCTCAGCGGGGTCCGCCACTAGATGGGACGCCGGCGACGCGGAGAGCATCCGCGCCGACGCAGACGACGTCGCCGGGGTGAAGCTGGCGGCCGCGCCGGAGCTCACACTCGCCGTTGACGGTCACCTCCCCGGTGGCGATCAGGGACTTGGCCTCGGCGCCACCGGACGCGACGCCCGCCAGCTTGAGCAGCTGGCCGAGCCGGATCATGTCGCCGGCGATCTCGACCGCTCGCTCCACGCCGCCAGGCTTTCAGATCCGTTGCGCCCCGGGGGCGCGGGCTAGGACTCGTCCAGCGCGGCGTCGATCTCGATGCCCCAGCTGGCCCAGTGCTCGCGCAGCGACCGACAGACCACGGTGCACACCTCGTCGAGGGAGGGGTCGACGATGCGGTAGAAGATCTTCGTCCCCTCGCGGCGGCGCGCAACGGTCCCGTGGGCTCGGAGCAGCGCCAGCTGCTTGGATGCGCTCGCGTAGGAGATGCCGAGGCGTTCGACCAGTTCACCCACGGTCAGCTCGCCGCTGGCATGCAGCTCGTTGACGAGCCGCAGGCGGGTGGGATCGCTCAGCAACCGGAAGCGGTCGGCGATGCGCTCCACAACGGCGAGCGGCAGGCGTGCGCGAGTCTCGTCCGTAGCCACAGCGCGGAAGGCTAGCCAATTTTCGCACTTGTGCAACTACTCCGACGAACCGTGTCTGCCTATTTGACCATATAGGTAAGCTGACAAATGCCAGACCACCCGGGGAGCCGGTCCGGCAGGAGAGGGTCATCGAACGAAGGAGCTTCCGACATGTCGGATCTCGCAGAAGCGGCGATCGCGCCGCCCGGGCTGCCGCGTCTCAACGAGCCCGCGCCAGATTTTGAGGCCGTGACCACCCACGGCACGATCCGCCTCAGCGACTACGAGGGCAGTTGGCTGGTCCTGTTCTCCCATCCGGCCGACTTCACGCCCGTCTGCACGACCGAGTTCGTCGCGTTCGCCAAGATCGCCGGCACGCTGCGCGAGCGTGGCGTCGAGTTGCTCGGCCTCAGCATCGACAGCATCTACGCCCACATCGCCTGGGTGCGCAATATCGAGGAGAAGCTCGGCGTCGAGATCACATTCCCGGTCATCGCCGACCTTGACCGCGCGGTCGCCACGAAGTACGGAATGATCATGCCGGGCGAGAGCAAGACCGAGACCTCGCGCTGCGTATTCGTCATCGATCCCAGGGGGATCGTGCGGGCGATGATCTACTACCCCTTGACGACAGGCCGCAACATGGACGAGATCATGCGCCTGGTCGACGCGCTGCAGCTCACCGATGCGCACAAACTGGCGACGCCCGCCAACTGGCGGCCCGGCGACAAGGTGATCGTGCCCGCTCCGCTGACGCTTGAGCTGGCGCAGGAACGGGTCGCCGATGGCTACGAGTGCACCGACTGGTACCTGTGCCGGGCCGAGGCCCCGGCCGCGACATCCGAGCCGGCGCAGCCCGCCCCGGCGTCGTGACCGGCGGCGGGCCGTGGCCTGCCTGAACCCCGATGGGACGCTGACGCGCTCGGCGCAGGCGGTGCTTGCCGCGCTGAGCGCGCCGGCCGGTGAGACCGAGCTTCTGCAGCGCACGTCGCTGCCGCGCTTCCAGATCCGGTCGCTGCTGCGCGACATGACGCGAGCGCACCTGGTGGACGAGGCGGAGGGCGTGTACTCGCTCACCGACGACGGCGCCGACCTGCTTGACACCGTCAGCCGCTGACCGCGGCGCGTCAGCCGCGCGGCCGGCGCCGTGCGGTGAGCAGGCAGGCGACCGTGCTGGAGCGGATCGGCCGGCCGAGGCGTCGCTGGAGGGCACGGTTCTCGGCGGCGAGGGCCTCCCGCTGGAGGGGCGTGAGACGGGCCCAGAACGACATCGTGCCCAGCAGACCGGTGAGCTCCTCGGCGCTGTGCTCCACGAGCGTCGGCAACGTCACCAACTCGGCATCGTCAAACAGACGGGCGGCCCCTGCGCGCGCGAGGTCGTATCCGCCAAGCCACGCCCACGCCTCCGAGACGTTGGCGCGCCGGGCCGCCACCCCGGCGATCGTCTGGTCAAGACCGCGGTAGACCGGCCATTCGGCCGCCAACGCGGGAGCGATTGAGCGCAGGCCGGCACGCATCGCCCGCTGGTCGCCGGCGCTGCGCGGGTCATCGAGCCCAAAGTAGGACACGAGCCCCAGGGTCCCCCCGTCCACCAGGGCCTCGGCCGCGCCCCGCCAGCCGACATCCGGATCGACCCAATGGATCGCCGATGCCGAGAACACCGCCGCGTACGCTGCCGGCGGGAGCACGGCGTCCTCAAACCGGGCGTTGATGAATTCGATGTCGCCCGCGCCGGCCAGCTGATCAGTGGCCCGGGCGATCAGCTGCCGGCCCGGTTCCACGGCCGTGACAGCCAGGCCGCGAGCCAGCAGGCTGCGGGTCAGCTGGCCCGTGCCGCAGCCGATCTCAAGCACCGCATCGCCGCAGCCGAGCCCGGCTGCCTCGCATGCCCGGTCGATCAGCGCGTCCGGGTAGCTCGGCCGATGACGGTCATAGTCCTCCGCGATCTCGTCAAAGACGCGGCCGTGGCTGCGAGCGCCCGGCGGGGGAACCATCGCCAGACCGTAGAGGACGGCAACGACGGCACCCCGCCGCCGCCCCGGGCGCATGTACAAGAACCCGGTGGTTTGCGCCCGGGCACGCGGGGGTAGTCCTCTGTGTCATCCACTAGGAGGGAGGAGAAGCGGATGAGTGACGTATCGCAGAGCCTGGGAGTGGGGGGTCCTGCGGCAGCGCCGGTCCGCCAGCGGACGGCGCCGGTCCGGCTGCGGCGGGGGCTGTCGCTGGGCGGGCTCGTGATCCTGGGATCGGGCGGGTCGATCGGCACGGGGGTGCTGTTCAGCAGCACGGGCATGGCGGCGGTGGCCGGGCCGGCGATGATCATCTCCTGGGCGATCGGCGGCGCGATCTACATGTTCATCGGCCTCAGCTACGTCGACATGGGGCTGCGCTATCCGGAGGCGGGCGGGCCGGCGCGCTTCAGCTTCTACACCCACGGCAGCGCGACGAACTTGATCAACGCCGTCTGCGACTTGATCTGGTACCTGTTCATCCCCGCCATCGAGGCGCTGGCGGCCATGGAGGGCATCAGCCATTTCGACCATGGGCTGCTGACCAGTTCCGGGGACCCCACCACCACCGGCGGGCTGGTCGCCGTGGCGCTGATGATCCTGTTCGTCCCGTGCAACTACTTCGGGATCGGCGTCTTTCATCGCCTGACCAACGTGCTCGGGGGCGCCAAGATCCTGCTGTACCTCCTGTTGGGGGCCGGGGTCCTCGTCGTCTTCTTCAGCGCCCAGAGCTTCACCCACTACGGCGGGTTCACCCCGTTTGGCGGCAGTGGGATCCTGGCCGCCATCCCGCTGGCGATGTTCTCCTACGGGGGGGCGCGGGTGATGCCTGACTACGCCGAGGAAGCCCATGACCCCCGGGACCTCAAGCGCTCGATCCCGCTGGCGGTGGGGATCCAGTGGGCGCTGTATGTCCTGTTCGCAGTTGCCTTCATCGCCGCCCTGGGGTGGTCACAGCTCTCGGTCAGCACCGGGTCATGGGCCGGCCTGGCCAAGACCTCAGGTAACCCGTTCGTGCTGCTGACCACCAATCGCGGCGCCAGCGGGCTGTTCGCGATTGCGCTGGCGGTCGGGATCATCGGACCCGCCGTCGACGGCTACGTCTACCAGGGCGCCGGCTCGCGGGTGCTGATGGCCATGGGCCGCAGCGGCTATGTCAGCAATCGCATGCAGCAACTCAGCCGGCGCCACCAGGTCCCCATCTGGGGGATCCTCGTGCTCATGGTCGTCGGCGCAATCGTCGCGTTCATCGCCGCCCCGCTGCCGAACATCTACAGCCTCATCGACGATTCGGTCGCCGCCGGCTACGTCGGCTTCTCGGCGATCCCCATCGCCATGCTCGCCGTGCGCCGCGCCAACAACCAGCCCATCGAGTGGACGAGCGCCCTGATCGCTGGGATCGCCTTCGCGGGCGCGTCGCTGATCGTCTACTGGAGCGGCTGGCCCTCTGTCCCCTACGCCGCCATCCTGATCGCCGTCGGCGCGCTCATCTTTGGGCTCACCGGACGCGTGGGAGACTGGCGCCACGCCGGCTGGTACGTCGCCTACATCCTGTTTTTGCTGCTCATGACGTGGATCGGCAGCGTCGGCTCCCAGAACGTGATCAGCTTCAACCTCTCCACCGCGATCGTCATCGCAGTCGCGCTGCTCGTGTTCCTCCCGTGGGGCGTCGCCTCACGGCTGAGTCAACCCCAGACAACCGCCCAGCCGCCCGTGGACCCCGCGGCCGAGACGTAGATCCCGGGGCCGACGTGCCCCACGGCATCCTGCCGTGGCCCCCACCCCCTCCATTACCAATTTATACCGCAGACGAGCGGCTCATGAGGCCGTGAAGCGTGCCCCATAATCGCCCGCCGCAGGCAACCAAAGTGCAAGGGAGGCGGGCGAATGGGGTCCTACGTATTGGGGTTCGACGAGATCGACCAGCGGCATGTTGCCGCTGTCGGCGGCAAGGCGGCCCACCTGGCCGAACTGTCCCGCATCGGCAACGGCGTGTCCGTGCCGCCGGGCTTCTGTGTGACAACGGACGCGTTCCGGCGGATCATCGGCCAAGCGCCGTCGATCGACGAGCGGCTCGGGCGGCTGGCGGCGCTGGCGCCTGACGACCGGAGTGCGATCGGTGCGCTCAGCGCCGACATCCGGCGCAGGCTGGAGGCGATCGTCGTGCCTGATGATCTGGCGGCGACCATCACCGCGGCGCTCTCCGACCTCGGGGAGCCGGCCGCGTTCGCCATCCGCTCCAGCGCGACGGCCGAGGACCTGCCAACCGCCTCCTTCGCCGGCCAGCAGGACACGTACCTGAACGTCCTGGGGCCGGTGGCGGTCCTTGAGAGCGTCAGCCGGTGCTGGGCGTCGCTGTTCACCGAGCGCGCCGTGACCTACCGGCTGCGCAACGGCTTTGACCCGCGAACGGTCCACATGGCCGTCATCGTGCAGCAGATGGTCGTCCCGCAGGTGGCCGGGATCCTGTTCACCGCCGATCCCGTGACCTCCAACCGCACGGTCGCCTGTGTGGAGGCGAGCTTCGGTCTCGGCGAGAGCCTCGTGTCCGGACTGGTGAATGCCGACGTCTACACGGTGCACAACGGCGAGGTGGTCGCGAAATCGATCGGCACAAAGCGACTCGCCGTCACCGCCTCACCGGGGGGCGGAACTCAACAGCAGGCGGTCGAGCCACAGCGACAGGCCCTGCCGGCGCTGACCGACGCCCAGATCGTGCGGCTCGTGCAACTGGGACGGCACATCGAAGCGCACTTCGCCCACCCCCAGGACATCGAATGGTGCCTGGTCGACGGCCGCTTCCAGATCGTTCAGAGCCGGCCGATCACCACGGTGTTTCCCATCCCTGAGGCCGGTGATCAGGACAACCACGTCTACGTGTCCGTCGGCCATCAGCAAATGATGACCGACCCCTTCAAACCGCTGGGAATCTCACTGTGGCAACTGACGACGCCGCGGCCCATGTACGAGGCCGGGGGCCGGCTGTTCGTCGACATCAGCCGGGAGCTGGCGTCCCCCACCCTCGGCCGCCGCCACCTGGAATCCCTGGGGCGATCCGATCCGCTGCTTGGAGACGCACTGAACACCATCCTCGACCGCGGGTTCATCCCCAAGCTCGCGCACGACGATGCCCCCGCAGCCACGCCGACTCCCCTGTCGATGCCCGCGCCCGCCTCCCTAAAGGCCGACCCGGCGATCGTCGCCGAGCTGATCCAGCGCAACCAGGACTCCATCGCCGCCGCCCATCGCGAGATTCAGACCAGGTCCGGGCCGGCGCTGATCGATTTCATCCTGGCCGACATCCAGGAGCTGAGGCGGATCCTGTTCGATCCGCAGAGCATTGAAGTGATCATGGCCGGGATGGCCGCCGCCTGGTGGCTCAATGAGAACCTCCAGGCGTGGCTTGGGGAGAAGAACGCCGTCGACACGCTCACGCAGTCCGTCCCCCACAACGTCACCTCCGAGATGGGCCTGGCGCTCCTGGACGTCGCCGATGTGATCCGCCCCCACCCGGACGTCGTGGCGTTCCTGCAGCACGTCGAGACCGAGACCTTCCTGGACGAGCTCCCGGCGGTCAGCGGCGGACGGGAAGCGCGTGACGCCATCCGGACGTACCTGGACACGTATGGCATGCGCTGCGTCGGCGAGATCGACGTCACCCGCCCGCGCTGGAGTGAACGTCCCCGCCTGCTGGTGCCCATGATCCTGAGCAACATCAGAAACTTCGCGCCCGGCGCCGGCCGGCGGCGCTTTCAACAGGGGCTGGCGGAGGCCGCAGCCAAGGAGCGGGAGCTGCTGACGCGCGTGCGGGCCCTTCCGGACGGAGCGGGCAAGGCCGAGGAGGTCAAGCGAAGGATCGACCAGGTTCGCACCTTCGCCGGGTACCGCGAGTATCCGAAGTACGGCATGGTCAGCCGCTACTTCGTCTACAAGCAGGCGCTGCTGCGGGAAGCGGAGCGCCTCGTGCAGGCCCGGGTGCTGCGCGCCGGCGACGACATCTTCTACCTCACGCTGCCAGAGCTCCACGACCTCGCGCGCACCAACCACGTCGACGATGCGCTCATCCGCCGGCGCCGGGACGCGTTCAGGTCATATCAGGCGCTCACCCCGCCCCGGGTGTTCACGTCGGACGGGGAGGTGATCACCGGCACCTACCGACGCGACGATCTCCCCGCCGGCGCGCTGCCCGGCCTGGCCGTCTCCGCCGGAACCGTTGAGGGGCGGGCCCGGGTCATCCTGGACGTCGGGCAGGCCGACCTGGAGGCGGGCGACATCCTGGTCACTGCCTATACCGATCCCAGTTGGACTCCCCTGTTCGTCGCGATCACAGGGCTGGTCACCGAGGTCGGCGGCCTGATGACACACGGCGCGGTGATCGCGCGGGAGTATGGACTGCCGGCTGTGGTCGGCGTCGAGCACGCCACCCGGCTGATCCGGGATGGGCAGCGAATCCGCGTGCATGGCTCGGACGGGTATGTCGAGATCCTGTCCTGACCGCCCTCGATGGCAACGCGGCCTGACCGCCGCGTTACCGAGCGCTCACCTCCTGAGCCGGATCGCGTTGAGATCCTGCTCGCGCACCTCGTCGATCCTCGCCAGCAATGCATCGACGTCGTCGTGCTCGGCGTGCAGGTAGCGCCCGGCGAGCGCGTCGTAGCGGCCGGTGGCCAGCCGGCGGACGAGTTCCGGCGCAAGATCCGGCGGCGTCCACGGCGCATCCTCGGCGAAGGCGCCGTCGGTCATCTCCGTCCGCACCAGGCCGGGACTGAAGACGAAGACCGGGATCCGGCCCGCCAGCTCGTTGGCCAGCGTCTCGGCATAGCGGCACACCGCGGCCTTGCTCGGCGGATAGGCCGTGCGCGCGCCGCCCGGAAGGTAGGCGGCGCCGCTTCCGGTCATGACAATCCGGCCCCGGCCGCGGGCGAGCATGCCGGGGATCGCCGCACAGCAGCACCGATGAACGCCCAGGATGTTGACCTCGTACACCCGCCACCAGTCCGCGGGATCGATCTCCCACGACGCACGCCGCTCATGGTTGTCACCGATGCCCGCGTTGGCGACCAGCAGGTCAAGGTCACCAGCGGTCGCGAACGCGCGCGTCACCGAGACGGGATCGGTGACATCCAACTGCACCCACGCGCCACCGATCTCGCTCGCCACCGCGGTCACCTGGTCCCGGCTGCGGGCGCCGACCACCACCTCCCAGCCATCGCCGGCGAGCGCCCGTGCGATCCCGGCTCCGATGCCGCGGCCACCCCCCGTCACAAGTGCTCTCATGGCGTTGACGCTACCGGGGGTGGCGTCAGCTCACCGGCGGCGGGACGCCTGCCGCGCTGGCGGCCAGCGTCTCATCCCATTCGCACACCGCGCAGGCATGGCCGACCGCGGAGCGGCAGAACTCAAGGGCGGTGCCGTGGGGGTCAGAGCTGGTCCGGACGTCATCCCAATCAAGGATGTACTCGCCGAGCGCGCCCTCCCAGCGCGCCGCCGGCGGGCTCAGGGTGGCGGCGGCGTAATCGGCGGGCGCCGGGTGGGCATAGGCGTAGAACGCCGCCCTGCCGTAGCGGCCGTCTCCCGGCCACCAGCCGATCGCGACTTCCTGCGCGTCCATCGCATTTCTGAAGATGAAGTCAGTCGACGGCGGGGCGGCCGGCTGTCCGGAGAACAGGTTGACGGCGAGGTCGAACGACCCCCACCAGGCGTTGACCGGAGTTGCCCGTCCGCGGTACGGGGCCCGGCAGGCGGCCAGCACCAGCGCGGCCTGTGTCGCCGCGGCGAAGTACGCGTCGACCTGGCGGAGGTCATAGGTCGCGTGTTCGTCGTCCTCGTCAAGCGGCACGCTCCACGCGACCTCTTGGGGGGCCGGGTTGATCCTCACCTCACCGGCAAGCGCCGAGGTCGCCTCCAGCGCCTCGCGCGTGACCGCGCCCACCGTTCGGTTGGGCGTGAGCGCGATGCGCCGCGCGCGACCGTCGCTGTGTTCGACCACCACCTCATGGGCGCGGAGATCGAGCAGGGCCGTAAATGCCCCGGAACCGTTCGGTGCCGGCAACGGCAGGCTCTCCCAGCCGCGGGGGGTGAGCCGCAGCGCCGCGTGCTGGAGTTGGGGCTCTGGCGGGGCGAGGGACGTGGCGAGCTTGCCGATGAGCTGACTGTGCGCGTGCAGGGTGTCGCACGTGGCCTGCCACGTGTCGTAGTTGACTGCGGGCCAGTTCGACGTCATCCGTCCCTCCGGCGGTACGTTACCCGTGCGCCGTCGCGAGCAGGCGGCGCCAGATGTCACCGAGGACGATCTGATCGGTTTCGGTCAGGTGCTGCAGGTAGTACGCGCGGATGCCCTCGCGGTGCGTGCGCCGCGCCGCGTGAGCCTTCGTAACGCCCGCCCCCGTCAGCTGGGCGTAGAGCCCGCGGCCGTCTGAGTCGGCGGCGCAGCGCGTGACGTAGCCGTGCTCGGCGAGCCGATCGACGAGCCGGGTGCAGCCGCTGCGGCTGAGCAGCACCTGATCGGCGATGTCCGCCATCCGCATGCGATGCTCAGGTGCGTCGGCGAGGAACATGAGCACCTCATACGCCGACACCGACAGGCCGTGCTCGGCGCGCATCTGACGGTCGAGCTGATGGGTGACACCGGCGTGGACCTGGAGCATCCCGCGCCAGGCGGCGAGCTCGCGGTCGGAGAGCGGCGCGGACGAGTCGGTGGCGATGTCGGCGGAGGTGGACGCCATGGAGCTATCGCCAGCCTACCAGAAGGTAGTTGCAAACGCAACCTGTTTGTCCCGTGATCCGCGCCGCCGAGACCTCGCCGTCGTGGCGCATTAGAAGGTTTTGAGCGGACGGCCTTGCGGTGAGGTCATCGCCTGGTATAGTTGTGTACGCAACAACTTTCGCTGCACCCAATCTCAGGCAGGAGACCGCGATGAAGCTCGACGGCATGCACCACCTCACGATGATCACCGGCGACGCGACCAGGAACGTCGAGTTCTACGCCGACGTGCTCGGCCTTCGCCTGGTCAAGAAGACGGTCAACTTCGATGCACCGGACGCCTATCACCTGTACTTCGGTGACGAGCAGGGGTCTCCGGGGTCGCTCCTGACGTGGTTTGAGTTTGCCGGCGCCCGGCCCGGCCGCCCCGGCGCGGGCATGATCCACACCATCCAACTGGCGGCTGCGTCGGATGACGCTCTGGATTTCTGGGCTGAGCGACTCAGCTCCAGGGGGTACGAGAGCCGGCGCCGTGAGCACTCGTTGGGCTTCGATGACTACGAGGGGCTGGCGTTTGAGCTTGTGGTGGCCGAGGACGGCAACCCGCCACTGCGCGCCTGGCATCCTGAGATCCCCGCCCAGCACGCGATCCTGGGAGTCCGGGGCGCGCGCGCCTACGTCGCGCGCGGACTGGACGCCGACCGGGATCTGCTCACCGAGACCCTGGGCTTCACCGAACTGGGCGACGGCGAGTACCGGCTCGACGGCGAGCACCGCCGCTTCCACTGGGGATATGACGCATCCAGCGAGCGCGGGATCCCCGGCGCGGGCACGGTCCACCACATCGCGTGGCACTCTCGCGACGAGGACCATCGGCCGTGGCAGGAGCGGGTGGCCGAGGCCGGTATGCAGGTCACGCCGGTCATCGACCGCGACTACTTTCTCTCCATCTACTTCCGTCAGCCGCAGGGCGTCCTGTTCGAGATCGCCACCACCTCGCCCGGGTTCGCGGTCGACGAGGATCCGGAGCACCTCGGCGAGGAACTGCGGCTCCCCAGCCAGCATGAGCACCTGCGCCCGCAGCTGGAGCGCGTGCTGACCCCGCTGAACAATCCGCGCGCGGCTCAGCGCACCGAGGCGTAGGACCGTGAGTGCCCTGATCTTCCGCGAGCGGCCGGCGGCGGGTGACCCCGCCGGCCTGTTGGTCCTCCATCACGGGCGTGGCGCCGACGAGCATGATCTTCTCGGCCTGGCCGACATCCTGGATCCCGGCCGGCGGCTGCACGTGGTCACGCCCCGTGCTCCGTTGACGATCGCCGGCGGCTACCACTGGTACGTCGTTCCGCGGGTCGGCTACCCGGACCACGACACGTTCGTCGCCGCCCACGACCGCCTCGCCGCCTTCCATGACGAACTGTGGGCTCGCACCGGGATCGCGCCGGCCGACACGGTTCTCGGCGGGTTCTCGATGGGCGCGGTCATGAGCTACGGCATGGGCCTGGGCGGCGACCGACCGCAGCCCGCCGGGGTCCTCGCCTTCTCAGGCTTCATTCCGACGGTCGACGGGTGGGAGCCGGATCTCGGCTCGCGGCCGGATCTGCCGGTGTTCATCGCGCACGGCCGCCGTGACCCGGTCATCGATGTCCGGTTCGCCCGCCAGGCGCACGCGCTCCTGGAGGGAGCGCATCTCCCGGTGCAATATCACGAGTCCGACGCGGCCCATCACATCGACCCCGCCCACATCCCCGCCGCGGTCAGGTGGCTGTCCGCGGTCACCGCCGGAGAACACGTCGGCCCCAACCACTGAAAGGACGCTGACCGCCGGACGCCAAGATCCCGGCCGGACACGCCAGGCCTGGCCCGGCTACGATTGCCCCCGGTGACCGGGCTTCGTCGAATGCCGACGTCCCCGCGGGGGCTGCCCCAGACGCAGGCGGCGATCGAATTTGCGCAGCGGGCGCACGCGGGCCAGTGCCGCGGCGACGGCAGCCCGTTCATCCGTCATCCGCTCGAGGTCGCTTCGCTGCTGTACTACGCCGGCGCCGCCGACCACCTGATCGCCGCGGGGGTCCTGCACGACGTGGTGGAGAAGGCCGACGTTGCCGGCGCGGAGCTGCGCGGGCGCTTTGGAGCGCGGATCGCCTCTCTGGTGCTGGCGGTCAGCGAGGACGATCGCATCGCCGATTACGGAGAGCGCAAAGCCGCGCTTCGGCGGCAGGTGGCGGCTGCGGATGAGAACGCTCTGACCCTGTTTGCCGCCGACAAGCTGTCGAAACTGCGGGAGCTGCGGCGCGAAACCGACGCGGGTGCCGGACCCGGTGTCACCGCGCCACCAGGCACAGCCCTCCACGCACGGCGGCTGAGCCACTACCGCCGCTCGGTGGCCCTGCTGGAGGAGCGCATCCCCGCGTCACCCGTGGTCATGGAGCTGCGCGACGAGCTCGCCGCGCTCCTACGAGATCGCGCTGTCGCCGCCGCGCGGTGACCTCTCGCGGTCTCACCTCACCTCTTAAGACCGAAAATTAAAATTCTCTTGTTCTGTGCGGTGCGTGGTGGTAGCGTCGCGCCGTCGCGCCGGGCGATCCGGGGGGGCGCGGCGGATGAGAGGCCCCTTCCCAGAGAGGAGTGTCATGCGTGCACCTGGGTGCGCTGACGTCGGACGGCCGCGACGGGAGGTCCGACCACGCTGGCGGCTGACGATCGCGGCGTGCGCCGCGGCCACATTCCTGATCCTCGTGCCGAGCGCCGCGCTGGCGTCCGGCGGCTTTCCGGCGCGAGGCGAGCTTGACTGCAACGGTGTCAGCACCGTCCAGAAGCCCGTGCGGCAGTCGATGAACTGTACGGACATCCGTGGCGTCGCCGGCGTCGACAACGCCAATGTGTGGAATTCCCGCTTCTACGACAACGGGACGTACATCGGTCACGACGAGCCTGACATGACGTTCCTGTCCAGCAGGCCGGGCACCGGCAACAACGTCACGTGGACCGAGCGGATACCCAGTGACCCCTCGGCCCTGCCGACGAGCACCAACCCGGGTCACGATGTCACACACTGGTTCGAGCTCTCCCCGGCGCCGTGGTTCTCCATGGCGATGTGCGATCCCAACTCCTATCCGGGTAACTCGTGCACCCCGCAGAGCGACGCCAACGCGCCCAGTCCCTCATGCCTGGGCCCCAATCCGTGCACCGGCTACACCGGCGGCGGGTCCGCCTTCATGGAGATGCAGTTCTACCCGCCGGGAGACCCCCCGTTTGTCGACAGCATCAGCTGCGACGACAGCCACTGGTGCGCGGCGCTGACGATCGACAGCCTGGAGTGCCGGGGGTTCGGTTTCCCCTCGTGCAATTCGGCGTGCGAGGAGCCGGTCAACTTTGCCTACATCCAGCGGGACGGCGTGCCGACCGGTCCGGCGGCTCCGCAGGCGTCAGACCTGCAGAGCTTCACGCCCAACCGCCAGACGCTCCTCATGAGTCCGGGTGACGTGGTCCGGGTCCACATGTACGACGCGCCCGTTCCCGGAGGGCGGGGCCAGAGAGCCTTCGAAGTGGTCGTCGACGACCTGACCACCCATCAATCCGGGTGGATGCAGGCGTCGGCGGCCAACGGCTTTGCGACGAGTTCGTTTACGACGTGCGCAAACACGCCGTTCAACTTCCAGCCGGAGTACAACACGGCGCAGAAGAACAACATCGTGCCGTGGGCGGCGCTGCAGACGAACATCAGCACCGAGTTCGAGACCGGCCACTGGATCTCTTGCTCCACCGTGGCCGGCGGGCCGGTGACGTTCAACCTCAGCTCCACCATCACCGACGCCACGTACACGCAGTGTCAGGGCCTCTACGAGGCCTCGGCTCCGGGAGGGGACGGAGGCTCGACGAGCGAACCAACCGATGCCTACTGCTATCCGGCGGGTGACACCCACGGGGCGCTGAACACCGCCCCAGATCTTGCCACCGGCTGCGAGGACAACGTCACCCAGAACGGGGACCTCGACTTCGACGGTAACCCGTACTGGGCGGACTGGCCAGTCGGCCCCAACCCCACCTACAACACGGCCGGCAGCTTCCTGCAGGCCCCGCCGACCAGTGGCCCGGGAACGGGCGGGCGTGCTGCCGGTGGCCCCGGCGGCGCGAACGGACAGTACTCGCAGTTCTTCATCCAGACCGACGTCGCGCTGAGCGAGTCGACGTGCGCCGGGCCCGCCGGGCCGGGGTGTGCCGCGCCCCCGCCCAACGCGCCGGGGCACTTCTACCCCTACTGGAGTGAGACCGGAGGCCCGGGTGGCTGCGTGATCGAGTTCGGCAATGTGCACGGCCCCGGGGTCAATGACTTCGGTGGCGATGCCCAGTACGGCACCGATCAGTTCACCGCCTACGGCTATCCGGCGTTTGAAGGACCGGTGATGAACAACACCTGCGGCGGCCGCGGAGGAAACCACCGCCGCTGACCGCCCCGGGACTGGCGCCGCCGGGTTGACCGGCGGCGCCACCGGCCGGCGATCAGCGCCCTGCGAGCGCGGAGCGCCGCGTCGCCGCCACCGCCAGCCCGTCGGCTCGCTCGTTGAGCGCGTGGCCGATGTGCCCCTTGATCCAGTGCCAGCGGACGTGTTCATGCTCGGAGGCCGCGGCGGCGAGCTGGACCCAGATCTCCTTGTTCTTGACCGGGCCGCCGGAGGCCGTCTTCCAGCCCTTGCGCTTCCAGCCGGCCATCCAGGACGTCATGCCGTCGTGCAGATAGCGTGAATCGGTGACCACGCACACCCGGGAGCCGGAGGGGAGCGCGCGCAGGCCCTCCAGCGCCGCGGTCATCTCCATGACGTTGTTCGTGGTCAGAGGCAGACCACCGCTGTACTCCTCCACCACCCCATCCTCCCAGCACACGAGCGCCGCCCATCCCCCGGGGCCGGGGTTGCGCTGGCAGGCACCGTCGGTCCAGACGAGCACCTCACCGGGGGCGGCTTGTGGAAGATGGCCGGGCAACGACTCAGATCGCCGGCGCGGGCGGGGGGGCATGGGCGGGAATTCAACCAAGCCGCCCCGCCGGAAAGCCCCTCACCTCGCTGCGGATGCGGCCTAGCCCCCGTGCCGGCTCGGTGATCCACACGGTCCCGTGAGAGCCGCGACCCCGGATGTTGCGGCCGGGACGGCGATCTAGGGTCGCCGGATAGAGGGCCAGCCTCGTGGCGACCCGGCGGACCCCGGCGACCGGCTCTACCAGGAAATCGAGTGTTCGGAGCACGCAATGACCGAGAAACGCCTGGAGTTGGATGAGAAGCGTCTGAAGCGGCTGGAGCAGTTCATCGCGCCGTTTCGGGTCAAGCCCGGCCGGAAGGTGACGGTGGCCAAGGACTTTGACCCGGCGTTCAAGGGTGACGTCAAGCGCAAGCAGGCGCGGGCCCTGCATGACGAGGGCGTGGAACTGCTCGCCGAGTATCAATCGCGTCTCGCGGCCCAGGATACGTGGGGGGTGCTGGTGGTGCTCCAGGCGCTGGACGCGGCGGGCAAGGACGGCACCATCCGCCACGTGATGAGCGGGGTCAACCCGCAGGGCGTGGAGGTCCACGGCTTCAAGGTCCCCTCCAGCGAGGAACTCGACCATGACTTTTTGTGGCGGTATGCCCAGCGGTTGCCGCAGCGCGGCCGCATCGGGATCTTCAACCGCTCGCACTACGAGGAGGTGCTGGTGGTGCGGGTGCATCCGGAGAACCTCGACCGCCAGAAACTCCCGGCGGAGGCCAGGCGCGGGGACATCTGGGAGCGGCGCTACCGGGAGATCAACAACTGGGAGCGCTACCTGACCGATAACGGCTTCCGGGTCGTCAAGCTGTTCCTCAACATCTCAAAGGAGGAGCAGCGGACGCGGTTCCTGCGGCGGGTGGACCTTCCGGACCACAACTGGAAGTTCTCGGCAGCTGACGTCGAGGAGCGGGGGCGGTGGAACGACTACCAGAAGGCGTTCTCGGAGATGCTGTCGCACACCAGCACGGAGTGGGCGCCGTGGTATGTGATCCCGGCAGATCGCAAGTGGTTCATGCGGATCGCCACGGCCTGTGTGCTCATCCACACGCTGATCGACATCGACCCGCGGTACCCGGAGGTGAGCGAAGAGCAGCATCAGACCCTGCAGGAGGTGAAGTACGCGCTCGAGGCTCAGGCGCCCAAGGGCGCCGCACCGGATCCCTTCGAGCAGCGCAACCGGGAGCGCAGAGCAAAGGCGGCGGCCCGGGGCGATGGCCACGCGGCAGCAGAGCCGGCGGCTCCACCGGATCGGCGTGAGAGCTCGCCCGTCGAGATGAGGTGACCACCATGGCGACCGTCACACAGCCGCGGCCCGGTACAGCCGCCAGCCCAGACCACTGGTACCAAGCACCCATCGACCAGCTGGAGGCGGCCCTCCATGTCGATCCCGCGGCCGGCCTGTCGGCCGAGGAGGCGGCCGCGCGGCTGGAGCAGGACGGGCCAAACGCGCTCCCGGCCGAGAAGCAGGTACCGGAGTGGCGGCGGTTCTTGGATCAGTACCGCAGCTACATGCAGATCATCCTGATCGGCGCGGCGATCGTCTCGCTGGCCATCAAGGAGTGGAGCACGGCGCTGCTTCTGGTCTTCATCACGGTCATCAACGCCGTGACCGGACTGCGTCAGGAGGGCAAGGCCGAGAGCGCGATGAACGCCCTTAAGGCCATGGTCAAGGCGACCGCCCGCGTGCGGCGCGGCGGCGTGGAGGCGGAGATCGCCGCCGAGGAGGTCGTCGTCGGCGATGTCGTGCTGCTGGCCGCCGGCGACGAGGTTCCGGCGGATGGCCGGATCATCGCAGCGAGCTCGCTGCAGATCGACGAATCGGCGCTGACTGGAGAGAGCGTCCCGTCCGCCAAGGGCGTCGAGACGCCCTCCGGAAAGGATCTGGCCCCGGGCGAGCAGACCGACATGGCGTTCATGCACACGCCGGTCACCCACGGAAGCGGTGAGATGGTCGTCACCGCCACCGGCGGTGACACCGAGGTGGGGAAGATCGCCGGGATGCTCGCCACCACTGAGAAGGAGAAGACGCCGCTGACCCGGCAGCTCAACACGCTCACGCTCTGGATCGTCGGAGCGGCCGGGCTGACGATGGTCGTGATGTTCGTCCTCGGCCTCCAGCGCGACCAGAAGGCCACCGTGGTCTTCACCAGCGCGGTCGCGCTGGCCATCGCGGCGATCCCGGAGGCGCTGCCGACGGTCCTGCAGATCGTCCTGTCCCTGGGCGCCTCGGCCCTCGCCAAGAAGAACGCGGTGTTGAAGGACCTCACGTCGGTCGAGACGCTGGGCTCCACCTCGGCGATCAACTCCGACAAGACGGGGACGCTGACCATGAACCAGATGACCGCGGTGGAGGTCGTCGATCCGACCGATCGGTACACGATCGCCGGCTCCGGCTACGACCTAGAGGGAGAGGTGCACCACCGCGCCGGTTCGTCGGACACCATCGAGGACGCCATCCTGCCGTACGTCATCGCCAGCGACGCGACGCTCGTCGACGGCAAGGTCGTCGGAGATCCGACAGAGGGCGCGCTGCTGGTCCTCGGCTACAAGGCGGGGCTCGACCTGAGTGCCACCCGTGATGCCTACCCGCGCGTGGCCACACTGCCGTTCGACCCCACCTACAAACTGATGGCGGCGTTCACAAAGACGGCCTCGCCGGCCGGGGAGCCGGTGGTGCGCTGCTACGTGAAGGGCGCGGCGCCCGCGGTCATGAGTCACGCGACGAGCGCGCTCTCGGCGGGGCAGCAGATCCCATGGGACGCGGATCTCCGCGACCGCGCGCAGGCCAACGTCCAGCGGATGGAGGAGAACGGCCTGCGCGTGATGGCCGCCGGCTATCGCGACATCGACCCGGGCAGCTTCGATCCTGACGGTGACCTGCTCGGCTACGTCGACGGCCTCAAGATGACCAGCCTTGTGGGGATGGTCGACCCTCCGCGCGCCGAATCCAAGCCGGCCGTCGCCGACGCTCAGAGGGCGCACATCCGCGTGCGCATGGTGACCGGCGATGATGTCATCACCGGTGCCGCCATCGCCCAGCAGCTCGGTATCGAAGGCGAGGCGATTCTGGGGGCCGAGTTCGCCGCCATGGACGAGGACGAGCGTCTGAAGCGGATCGATGACATTGGCGTCGTCGGCCGCGTCGCGCCGGAGCACAAGGTGCTGCTGGTGGAGACGCTGAAGAAGAAGGGCGACATCGTGGCCATGACCGGCGACGGCGTCAACGACGCACCGTCGATCAAGGCCGCGCACATCGGCGTCGCCATGGGCAGCGGAACCGAGGTCGCCAAGAACGCCGGCCGCATGATCCTCACCGACGACAACTTCGCCACGATCGTCAACGCCGTTGAGGAGGGGCGAAAGCTCTACGACAACCTGATGAAGTACGTCCGCTTCGTGCTCATCTCGCTGGTGGCGTTCGTGATCACCTATCTCGGCGCGACGCTGCTGAACATCGCCGCCGGGCAGCCGTTCACCCCCGCCCAGGTGCTGTGGATCCACTTCTTCGTCAGCGGCGCGTTTGGCATCGCGCTCGGCCTTGATCGCGCGACGCCCGGGCTGATGCGCCTCCGCCCGCGGCCCAGCACCCAGTCGATCATGACGCCCGGTGTGATGCTCACCTCGGGGCTCGTCGGCCTGTACATGGCGGTCGTCATGGATCTGCTGATCTGGTTCAGCATCCACCACTGGCACAGCACGGCCACGGGATCCTCGGTCGGCCTGACCGCGTTCACGTTGATGCTGATCGTCGCCGCCTTCGAGAGCCGCAGCGTCTCGCGCACGGCCCTGGTGCGGGAGACCTTCGACAACCCGCAGATGAACTGGACCGGGCTGGCCGAGGCCGCGCTGGCGATCGCCATCACACAGATGGACCTCTTCAACCGCCTGCTCGGCACGGTGCCGCTCCGGCACGGGCAGACGTTGCTCGCGGTCGCCGCGGCCGTCCTGCTCCTCATTCTCTGGGAGCTCGCCAAGGCGGTCGCCCGCCGGCGTTCCGCCGAGGCATGACCGGCATCGTAAAGGCCGATCTCAGCTGGCCGCCGGGTCCCGGGCGAGCGTCTCGGAGCCGTAGGACCGGCGTAGACGGTGTTCGTCCGTTTCCCCGGATGGCGCCGGCCAAGGCCGGGCGTGGGCTGGCCAGATGGTGAAGCGGCTCGTCTCGCTGCTGCTGGGCGCCCTGGTGGTGGGACTTGGCGTTGCCGGCGCGCCGGCGTCCGCGGCCGGGGATAGCCGGGTTGCGGCGTTTCAGGCAACTCTGCACACGGGTGGCTTCGTGGTGCGCGCCGGGGACACAGGGCCGGTCTTCTTCCCCCAGCTGGTTGACGCCCACTTTCTGGAGTCGGCGGCGGGTAACAACGCCGGGAATCCATACAAGCGGTTTGACATACCGCCACCACCGCCACGCACGTTCCCCCGGCAGTTGAGCGTCTTTCGGCTGGCGCCCTACGAGGCGGTCGTCTACCTCGGTCCCACGCCCCCCGCGGCGGATTACTTCAGCTTCACGCCTTTCTTGTACATCCGCCACTACCTGACGCGGCCGGTGCGTGACTGGCTGTTCGCGTCGCTGGGCGATCCGCTCAACAACGCTCTGATCAGGGTGCAGGGCGGCGGCGATCCGTTCGACAAGAACACGATGATCATCTTCACCGCCGACCGCGGGATCTACGAGCGCATCGCCGCGGCCGCCGAAGCGGCCGGGTATCCGGCGTCGATGATCAACCTCTACCCGCTCCCGTCAAATGTGCTGCACATGGGCTTGAGTCCGGGCAGCGACACGTTTTCGATCGGCGTGCGCACCGCCAACTTCAAGAGCCAGGCGGAGGGCAATCGCTATCTCTTTGACGCGCACTGGGCCAACGTGTACCGCATCACCCCGGAGACGATCCCGCCCTCAGACCCCCTGCCCCAGCCGCCACCGCGGCCCCGGGAGTGGCGGCATGAGAGCACGCTTGTGCCCGGAATCGTCCCGGCGCTGAACCGGCTGGGCCGGGCGATCGTCGCGCACACCCCGCACATGATCACGCGGCAATTCGGCTCGCAACAGTGGTTCCCCCTCTCCAGCGACGTGCTCACGGCCACGCCCGGCTCGCCGGACTACCGCCAGTTCGCGGCCGGCGAGAGCACCGATACCCCGTATCTGCGAAGCGCGCTGGGCGGACAGCCGGCCAACTTCAGGCTGGGCCTGCATGATCGCCTCGTCGTCTACGGGGTCAATCATGCCGCGACCGGACTTGCCACCTACTCCAGCTTCGCCGTGTACGGGGACTTCAGGCTGAACACCTGCGAACACCAGGTCCCGCGCTTCGTGTACGGCTGCGGCGACCCCATCTGGAACGGGGTCGCGGGGATGACCAATCACGACTTCACCGGCAGCGCCCGGCGCTATCTGCCGCGCGATCCGCTCGCGCGCTACCTGTACGCGGTCACGGTCGTTCGCATCAAGCGCGAGTGCCCGGCCGGCCCCACTGACCCGTACTGCCTCGTCGTTCCCTTCGCCACCCAGGGAAGGCAGCCGCCCTCGGCCACGGTCATCGGCCTCGGCTACCCGCTGATGATCGGCTACCGCGCGTACCTCAACCCGGTCACCAAATCCGGGCCCTCGTATCGCGACATCATCCCGGACCGGGCGATCCTGTTCCCGGCCGGCTGAGGGAGGCTGGGCGGTGCGACTGATCCTCAATCTCATCTGGCTCGTTCTGGCCGGATTCTGGCTCGCCCTTCTCTATGTGTTCTTCGGAATCCTGGCCTTCATCCTGATCATCACCATCCCCTTCGGCTTCGCGTGCTTCCGGATCGCCGGGTTCGCCCTGTGGCCGTTCGGCCGCCGGATCGTGCGCCAACCCGGAGCGGGTGCGCCCTCGCTGATCGGCAACATCATCTGGATCGTCTTCTTCGGATGGGAGCTGGCGCTGGCTCATCTGGCGACCGGGATCGCGTTATGTCTGACCATCATCGGGATTCCGCTCGGGCTGGCGAACTTCAAGCTGATCCCGGTGTCGCTGCTGCCACTGGGAACCGAGATCGTCCGCACCGATCAGCCCGGTCAATTCGTGTAGACGCCTGCGTCCACGGCGCCCGGCCGTTCGCCGCCGGCCGGGAACGGGCTGCCCCGCCGTTGCGTAGAAACCCGTATTGCGCCACCCGGCCAGACCGGATACGTTCGCCGGGCCCCGGCACCCCGCCGGCTTCCATCCCGCATTCCTGGAGAGAGATTGCACGTCGTCGTCAACCACCTGCGGTTCCGCGATGAGGTCACCGAGGCGACGGTCCAGGGCCTGAGCGACGGGCTCAGGCTGGTCACCGATGCGGGAGGAATCGCGGCGCGGGTGGTCAAGGTCGATGACCGGCACCTGATCCTGTTGCTCGACTTCGCGTCGGCGGAGGATGCCGACCGTGCCGCACGTCAGGCCGGCGGGCCCTGGATGCGAGAGCACATCGTCCCGCTGCTTGCCGGCGGCACGGAGCGCAGCCTTGGCGAGGTGATCGCATCGGTGCCCGGGTGACGCGCCGGCAGGGACGCAGGACGCCGGTGAGATGCCGGTCAGCGCGCTCGCATGAGACCAGGGCACGTTCGCATTAGAGTTCTGCCATGCCCGTCGTTCACGAGCATATGTCGCGCGACCTGTTGAGCGTGAACCCCGGCGAGGCGATCACCGAGGTCGCTCAGCGGATGGTGGAGCGCAACCTCGGCGCCGTGCTGGTGCACGACGGTGAGCGGCTTGTCGGCATCATGACCGAGCGCGACCTCCTGAAAGCCGTCGCCCGCGGCCTGCCCGGCGACGCCCGTGTCGCGCAGTACATGACCGCGGACCCGGAGACCATCGCGCCGGATGACACAACCCAGCACGCCGCCGTTCTGATGATCCACGGGGGCTTCCGACACCTGCCGGTGGTCGAGCGCGACGGCGTCGTGGGGATCCTCTCGATCCGCGACCTGATGCGGATCACGATCGAGGACTCCGCACCCCGCGGCGTCTGAGCAACTGATGGTCAGCCGGCCGTCTCCGGATCCGCGGGTGGTCGACATGTTGCCGTATGACATGAGCGAACCCCGGGTCCGCGGGGTGCTGCGCGCGTGACGGCCGCGGCGCGGCGGCCCGCGCGGTCCTTCGGCGCGGGAGCGCGCTGAGCGCGATGCCGGTCATGAGGACGAGTCCGCCGGCGAGCTGGGCGGGGCCCAACGTGTCGCCGAACGCCGCCGCGCCGGCGATTGCGCCGACCAGCGGCTCGAGGTTGAGAAACGCTCCCGCGAGGTCCGGCGCAACCCGCGCCTGTCCGTAGGCAAACAGCGCGAACGGCAGCAGCGTCCCGGCGGAGGACAGCAGCAGCGCCGCGGGGAACGCCCAGCCACCGGCGGGCGGCGCGGCAGGCACGCCCTCGGAGACCAGCGCAACGGGGAGCGCCAACAGCGCGCCGGCGCCGAGCTGGACCGCGGTCACGGCAACCGGATCGCGGCCGGCCAGAAGTCGCGGCTGCATGGAGATCGCGGCGGCGGTGAGCGTGACCGACAGCAGAACGAGCGCATCGCCGCCCGTCGACGCGCTCCCTCCGCCGCCACTGGCCACCAGGCCGACGCCCAACAGCGCGAGCCCAAAGCCCAGCCAGGCGACCGGGCCCGGCCCCCCACGGCCGGCGGCGGCGGCGATCCCGGCGACGAGCACCGGGACAACGCCGACGATCAGCGCCGCGTGGCTCACGCTGGTGCGCTGAATGCCCGCGTTCTGTACGAGGATGACCGCGCCGTAGCCGAGCGCACCCCACGCACCGACCGCGGGGGTGAGGGCGCCGCGCAGTCGCCGACGCGCGACCAGGGCGAGGAGCGGCGCCGCGACGGCGAAGCGGCCGACGGTCAGCCACGCCGGACCCAGCCACTCCAGCGCCAGCTTGGAGAGCGGGACCGTGAGGCCCCACAGCGTCCCCGCCGCCGTCAAGGCGGCGAGCGCGCTGCCGCGCTCCCCAGTTCTGCTCGTGATGTCGCCGATAACGCGCACAAGACGATTGTGCGCTGGGATCAGCTTCTGTCAACCTAGATTTGACAGATGCGACTGAAAGCGAAATTATTGTTGGCGAAATGGCCGTACAGCTTGACGAAATTGACGTGCAGCTTCTCACCGAGCTGCAGCGCGATGCGGACCGGCCGAACGTCGAGTTGGCGCGGCTTGTCGGCCTCTCCCCCGCCGCCACGCTCAACCGCGTCCGGCGCCTGAAGGAGTCCGGGGTCGTGCAGCGGATCACGGCGCGTCTGGATTCGACGACGGCCGGCTTCCCGTTGCAGGTCTACGTCACGATCACGGTCGCCCGCCACGACGAGGCGGGCGAGCGACGCTTTGAGAAGGTGGTCCGGGATCTGCCGGAGATCGTCTCCGCCGACTGGGTGACCGGCGAGACCGACGCCCTGCTGATGGTCGTCGCCCGTGACGTCGACCAGCTCCAGCGGGTGCTGTCCGCGCTCGCCACCCGGGGCGGCGCGCAACGGATCATCACGCTGCTCCGGCTGCATGAGCTCAAGCCAGCCTCCCCGCTACCGCTGACGCCGAGCCCCTGAGCGATCGCCGCAGGGCCCCGGACGACGCGCCCGCCACGCCCGGTCGCGTCCGGGTGCCGGGCACGGAGCCCACACCCGGGTCAGCCCCCATCACGGACGGCGAACAGCCGCCACTCCCCCGGGATCCCCTTCAACTCGTGCAGACCCCGGTCATCGAAGCCGATGCCGGATCCGGCGACCAGGTCCCGGACCGTGCTGGAGACCAGCACCTCGTCCGCGCCCGCCTCGGCGGCGACCCGGGCCCCGGTATGGACGGCGATGCCCGCAACCTTGCCGTCCGCCATCTCGCATTCGCCGGTGTGAAGCCCGGCGCGGACCGAGAGTCCCAGGTTCTGAACCCCGGCGACGATCGCGCGGGCGCAGCGAATCGCCCGCGCCGGACCATCGAAGGTGGCAAGAAAGCCGTCGCCGGTCGTGTCGATCTCCCGGCCGCGGAATCGCAGCAGCTCAGTCCGGACGAGGCTGTTGTGGCGCTCCAGCACCTCGCGCCAGCGTCGGTCGCCGAGCTTGATCGCCGTCGCCGTTGAGGCCACGATGTCGGTGAACAGCACCGTGGCCAGTACACGGTCAGGCTCGGCCGGCTCCCAGCCGCCCGCCTGGTGGACGCCCTCCAGGAACTGCCGGATCTCCTCGGTGATGCGCGCGCCTCCGGCACTGAGAGCGAGATGACCCACGTTGGGAAGCTCGACAAAGCGCGCCGACGGCAGCCGGCGCGCCGTATAGGCGCCCACCTGGACCGGAACGATCCGATCGTCGGAGCCATGCAGCACCAGCGTGGGCACCCGTACCGTGGGGAGGACCGAGCGGATGTCGATCTCGCGGTTCATGCGATACAGCCCGGCGAGCATTCCCGGACTGGCTCCGTAGCGGACGTAGTCGATGAAGGCCTCCACCTCGGCGTCGTCGTGCATGCCCAGGACGCGCACGGCGTCGCGCGCGCCCGCACGCGGGCCGTACACCCGCAGAGCCTGCTCAACATCGCGCTGATACGCCTCCTCGGTGCGGCCCCATGGGAAGTCCGGAGCCCACAGTGTCCGCGGCGAGCAGCTTCTGAGGACGAGCGCGGCCGTCCGCTCCGGATAGGTGGCGGCGAACAGAACGCTCATGGCCGCGCCTTCCGAGAGGCCATAGAGGCCGGCGCGCTCGGAGCCAACAGCGTCCATCACCGCCCGGACGTCATCCATGCGCGTCTCCAGGTTGGGCGCGCCGCTGACCGGATCCGACATCCCGGTCCCGCGCTTATCGAACCGGATCAGGCGCGAGAACGACGCCAGATCGTCCAGAAAGGCGCCGAATCCGGGCAGCCGCCACTGCAGCTCCACATGGGTGACGAACCCCGGGATGAAGATCAGGTCAAACGGCCCATCCCCCACCTCCTGATAGGCGATGTGGATATCTCCGCTCAGCGCGTAACGCGTCTCCGGCCCCACAACCCCATTTTCGCCGAACCGGCGTGGAGTGAGGCCGTCTGTCAGCGCGGCCGATGCATCGTGGAGCGGGCGTCGCTGGTGCGGATCATCGTCCAGGCACAGACCGTCCCCACCCCGGCGATGATCGCGCCGGCGAGGTAGGCAGCATGGAACCTGGTGAGCTCGCTGCCGGCCACGCCGGCCACGATCGTGGTCATCACCGCGATGTTGAGAGCGATCGCGGACTGGCGTTGGGTGTTGTAGATCGCCGAGGCGTGGCCGGTGTCCTCGCTGGAGATCGTCGTGAACATCGCGGTCTGGACCGAGAGGAACGCGCCGCTGTTGGCGACGCCGCCGAAGAACATCAGCGCACGCACCAGCCACAGGTTCGTCGAGTCGTCAACCAGGAGGAACAGCGCCAGGAACAGACAGAGCCCGCCGGCACCGAAGCCGGCCATCACCCGCGGCCCCACCCGGGGGTACAGCCGGCCCAGGGTCTGGGCGGCCAGGCCGACCCCCAGCGCCTCCACGAAGGTGGTGGTTCCAGATCCGATCGGCGACTGGTGCAGCACCTCCTGCAGAAAGATCGGCGTGAGATAGAGGCTGCCCAAAAACGGTCCAGTGCTCAGCGCAAAGACCACGTTGGTGGCCCGCAGCAGCCGGTCGCGCAGCAGCCGCACCCGCAGGATCGGGTCGCGCAGGCGCAGCGACAGCCACACAAACACGCCGAGCAGCGCCAGGCCACCGATGCCGGCGATGACGATCGGAGCCGAACCCCAGCCGAGCACCGAGCCCTCGCTGATCGCATACAGCAGCGCGCTGAGCCCGGCACCGGACAGGACCAGTCCACGGAGGTCGAGTCGCCCCCGCGGGGACGGGCGGTGCTCGGAGAGAAACAGGTAGGCGAACGCCAGCGTGAGAGCGCCGATCGGAACGTTGACGAGGAATACCCAACGCCAGGAGATCCACTGCGTCAGCACGCCGCCGATGATCGGAGCGCTGCCCGGCGCCACCAGGATCGGCACGATCAGCGTCCGCGCCACCCGGGCGCGCTGCCGCGGTCCGTACGCGCGGTAGAGCATCGCCATCCCGGTCGGAGTCAGCATTCCCCCGCCGATTCCCTGCAGCGCGCGCGCGCTTATCAGCTCGCCGAGACTCTGAGCCGCCCCGCACAGCGCGGAGGCGGCCGTGAACACCGCCAGCGCCAGGATGAAGGTGCGCTTGGTTCCGATCCGGTCGCCGATCCAGCCGGAGGCCGGCATGACCACAGCGAGCGTCAGCAGATAGGCGATCACGGTCCATTGCACGGCTGAGAGCGGCGCGCCGAACGCCCTCCCCAGCGTCGGCAGGGCCACGTTGACGATGTGCATGTCCATCGCGGTGACGAAGATCGCGCTCACGTAGGCGATCGCCACCGCCCTCTCCGGCGTCGGGCCCCACCCCCCCAGCCGCGACACCGGTGCCGGGCGCTCGGAGGCCTCGGCAGGCGTGGCGAGCTGCAAGGTCACGCTACGACCCTAGTCGACCTCCGCCGTCACCCACCGCCAGCCCCGCCGATCGTCCGCGCTGAGATCCAGGAGTTACACGCCCGGTCGCCAGGACGGCGAGGCCGCCCAGAAGTCCGGATTGCGCCTGGTGATCTCCCGGCGGCCGCTGCCGTCGGCATGCATGACCGTGATGCACTGGCCGGTCTGCTGCTTGCTCTTGTCGTAGTGCGCGGTCGAGAACACGATCTGCGTGCCGTCGGGCGACCAGGCCGGCCAGTAGACCTCGCCGGCGGCCCGGGGCAGACCGGGCCACGCGCAACCGGCGCCATCGGTCAGATGCCAGTACGATCGCGCGCGGCTGCATTGGGACCGGCGGCCGCAGGTTGGCTGACCTCGACCGCCGGGCGCGCTGTGACGTGTGCGGTTGTCGGCTTCCCCACACACGACGATACGGAGCGCCATGACATCCCGACCAGCCCAGCCGCCCTGGCGCGCCGCACTTGCGCCCTTTGCCACCCCGTCTCTCGCCCGCGGCCTGTTCGCCGTGGCAACCTCCGCAGTTCCCTATCTGGCGCTGACCGGGGCGATCTACCTGACGCTTGGCGTCTCCCTGGCCCTGACGGGCGCTCTGACCCTCATCGCCGCAGGATTTCTGGTGCGCGTGTTTGTGGTCTTTCACGATTGCGCCCACGGCTCGCTGCTGCCCTCGCGCCGCGCCAACACCGTGATCGGCACCGCGATGGGAGTGCTGGTCCTCTCTCCCTTTGTGCGCTGGCGCCATGACCATGCGGTGCATCACGCCACCGCCGGTGATCTGGACCGCCGCGGCGTTGGGGACATCGTGACGCTGACCATCGACGAGTACACCGCCCGCCAGTGGCGCGGCCGGTTGGGCTACCGGCTGCTGCGCAACCCGGTCGTCATGTTCGGCGTTGGCCCACTCATCGCGATGGTGATCGGTCCGCGGATCGTCGCCCGCGGAGCAAGGCCGCGCATGCGCAACAGCGTGCTGGCCACCGACGCCGCCATCATCGTGGTCGTGGGCTGCCTGTGCTGGCTGATCGGCTGGGGGAACTTCCTGCTCGGCTGGGCCCCGGCGGCGATGCTCGCCGGCTCGGTCGGCATCTGGCTGTTCTACGTCCAGCACCAGTTCGAGGACACCTACTGGCAACGACGCGGCGAGTGGACGTATGCCGACGCCGCGCTGCGGGGGAGCTCGTACCTGAAGCTTCCGGCCGTGCTGCGGTTCTTCACCGGGAACATCGGACTGCACCATGTCCACCACCTCAACGCGCGCATCCCCCACTACTTCCTCAAGCAGGCGCACGAGTCAAGCCCGCTGTTCGCCAGCGTGCCCACCCTGACACTGTGGGACGGCCTGCGCGCGGTCCGTCTGAAGCTCTGGGACGAGCACTCAGGCCGTCTCGTGACCTTCGCCCAGGCCCGCCGCTGCCGTCCCGGTCCGGTCGCGATCCCGGCCACCGACGCCGCGTAGACCACCTCCGGCGGGCAACGGCGAGCCTGGGTCCGGCCGTCGGCCGCACCGGCCAGGCGCCGACGCCATTGGACAGCGTCGGCCCTGGCCTGGCCGCCTACGGGCGGGCTTCAAAGACGAGGTTGAACGGCGTCTCGGCGGCCCGGCGGAAGCGGCTGAAGCCGCCGGCCTGCACGACCTCCCGGATCCGGGCCTCGCCCGCCTGCGCCCCCAGCGCCAGACCCACCTCCTGCGAAAGCGACGCCGGGGTGCACAGGAGGGTCGAGAAGCCGTAATAGGCCCGGCCGACCGGGTGCAGGTTGTCCTGAACCGCATCGCCGGCCTGGGGCTCAACGATCATCCACGTGCCGTCGACGGCAAGCGTTGAGAGCACGTGGCGAGATGCTCCGACCGGGTCACCCATGTCATGCAGGCAATCGAACATGGTCACCAGGTCATACCCACCGCCCGCGTAGGCGGAAGCGGGCGCCAGCTGGAAGCGCACGCGGTCCTCCACGCCGGCCTCGCGGGCGCGCCGTCGCGCGATCTCGATCGAGCCTTCGTGATAGTCCGAGCCCACAAACGTCGACCTGGGAAATGCCTGCGCCATGAGGATCGTGGAGGCGCCGTGACCGCAGCCGACGTCGGCCACCGTCGCCCCCCGGGTCAGCTTTTCCACGACACCATCCAGCGCGGGCAGCCACTCGGCAACCAGGTTGGCGTTGTAGCTGGGGCGAAAGAAGCGCTCACACCCCTCATGCACGTCGTGGACATGCTCATGCCACCCCACCCCCTCCCCCGTCCGCGCCGCCTCGGTGATGCGCGGCGCGTCGGTCACCGAGCCAAGCGCGATCTGAAAGAAGCCGGGCAGGTAGGCGGGACTATCGGCATCGGTGAGCGCAACCGCCTGCTCAGGCGGTAACCAATACGTGCCCGTCTCCGCCTCGTAGGCGACATAGCCGCCGGCGGCCTGCGCGTTCAGCCACTCGCGCACATACCGCTCGGCCGTCCCGGTGCGTTCGGCCAGCTGCGCCGGCGTCAGCCGCTCCCCGTCGGCCAGCGCCCGGTACAGCCCAAGTCGATCGCCCATCACGACAAGCGCCGCGTTGAGCGTGGCGCCGACCTCCTCGACGGCACGCAAGACAAACGCGTGGAGCCTGTCGACGTCGACGACGGCCTGCTCGGTGGTGCTCACGATCGTCCCTCCTGACAAGACGGTTTGTATTCCTCACAGCGTCCGTCTCGGTCGTCTACCGCGCATGGGCAGGACTGCCCATCTTTCCCCCAGGCGCTACCGGTCTGCAGCGATCCCGATGCGAACCGCCGCCGCGGCGGCCTCGGCTCGGGTCCGCACGCCGAGCTTGCCCAGGATTGAGGAGACGTGGTGGTCCACCGTGCGCACGGACACCACCAGCCCCTCGGCGATCTCGACATTGCGCAGCCCATCGGCCACGAGGCGCAGAACCTCCAGCTCGCGGGCCGTGAGCGCCGCCGGATTGGCGCTCGTTGACCGGTGCGGCCCGCGGGGGATGTCGCGTACGCCCCGCTCTCGCAGCCGCCGGGATACGAGCCGAACCGCGGGCAGTGCACCGAGGCGCTGAAACTCCGCAAGAGCGTGACGCAGCTGCGCCTCGTCTTCCCCCTGCGCCTGCACGAACGCGGCTTCGTAGGGGCAGCCGAGGTCTGTCCAGCACTGGGCCGCTGCCGACAGGTCACCGGCGAGCTCGGCGGCGAACGGCCTCGCCACCGGCCCCACCGGCCACCCCAACCCGGCGCGCGCCCGCCATACGGCGAGCTCTCCGAGCTCCCACGGCTGCCCGCGTTCGGCAGCCAGCTCTGCCGTGATCGCGGTCTCAGCGTCGACCGCAGCGTGCCGGCCGGCCAGCCATGCAGCTTCGGCCCGGGCGTTGGCCACCGGTGCCAGTCGCTGCAGCTCGCCGGTCGGTTGCGCTAGAGCGAGCGCCTCGTCAAGGAGCCGCCGTCCGCGCTCCTCGTCTCCGGTGCGGATCGCCAACAGCCCGCCGGCCACGCTGGCGACTATCTGCTGGGGAATCGACGCATCGGGATCGCCAAGAACCTCAAGGACGAGCTCGGCGGCGTGGCTCCAGCGACCCCGGTCCAGCTCCAGCCGAGCCTGCCACGCGCGCAGGTACAGCCCGTAGCCGGGGATGTCGTGCTCGTCGCAATACGCGAGGCCCGCATCAAGGTAACGCTCGGCAAGATCGTGCTGCCGCCGCGAGACCGCCGGCGCGACGAGATTGGCGTATGCGCGCCCCGCGTCGTCATCGAGTCCCGCGGCGGCGGCCCGGCGCAGGCTCTCCTCCACCTTGGCCCGGCCGGCCGCGTCCTCGCCGAGGAACATCTCGGCGGTCCCGAGGTTCGTCAGCGCGTGGACCGAGGTCTCGACGACACCGAATCGCTCTGCCAGCTCCAGTGCCCGCCGGCTCCAAAGCTGCGTCGCGTCGGTGTCATGCGCGAGCATGGCGAGCTGTGCGAGGTTGCTGTAGGCGCGGGCGAGCTCCGGACTGGGAGCCAGCCTCTCCAGCGCACCGACGGCGTCCGCGCCCGCCCGCGCGGCATCCTCGCCGCGACCTCCAAACCACAGCATCCGTGAGAGCCACCGCAATGCAACACCCTCTTGTGCGGCATCGCGCGTCTCGCGAATGAGGCTCACCGCCTGCTCCTGGGACTCGATCGCCTCCGGAACGCGGTTGATGAGGTAATGCTCGATCGCGCACCGCTGCAGCAATGCCGCACGCTCCGCCGCCGGTCGATGCACCGAGACGCGGACCGAGCGTGCGAACTGGGCGGCTGCCTCGGTGTGGGCACCGAGCGAGGCCGCCCGCTCACCCGCGACCCGGGCGTGGGCAAGCAGCGCCGCCTCGTCGCCCGCCGCCTCGGCGTGATGCACCAGCCGCGACGGCTCGGCCGCGGCCGCCTCCAGCGCGCGCAGGATCCGGCGATGGATCAAGACGGCGCGGCCCGGACCGAGCTCCTGCTCCACCACCAGACGGGCCAGCTCGTGACGAAAGCCCACGGCGGTGCCGCGCGCCTCCAGCATCCCCACTGCCAGGCAGCGCTCAAGTCCGTCCAGCCCGCCGCCGGAGACCTGTTCGAGCAGCCACAGCTCGGCCTCGGGCGGGATGGCGGCCGCGACATCGAGCAGGTGGCGGGCCGCCGGGTCAAGCTGCGAGGCGCGGGCGAGCACCGCGTCCCGCAGGCTTGGGGCCACCATGCCGGCCGGGCTCGCCAGCACCTCGGTGACGAAGAACGGGTTGCCCCGTGTGGCGGCGAACACGGCCTCGCCATCGCGGCCGACCTCCGCGGCCAGCGTGTCGACAGCCGCTCGCGACAGCGGCTCCAGGTGCAGCCGTCCCACTCCGGGCGTCGTCGCCAGCCGGCCGAGCATCGTGCGCAGCGGGTGCGTGGAACCGAGTTCGTCGTCACGGTAGGTGCCAATGACGAGCGATCGTGACTGCTCGACCCGCCGGACCAGATACGTCAGCGCGTCGATCGTCCCGGCGTCGGCCCAGTGGAGGTCTTCGAACACCAGCACCGAGCCGCGCGCCACCGCCAGCTCCTTTAGAAGCGCCCGAGCCACCTCGTAGGGACGGGCGTCTCCGGCCACCGGCGTGGCCGTCGCCCCGCCGATCTCCCCGTTCACCTCAAGGAACGGGGCGAGGGGCGCGGGGGTGGCCAGCGGATCGCAGCCACTCCAGAAAAATCGCCCTCCGCGAACGTCCCGGCAGAAGCGCCGCAGGAGCGAGGTCTTGCCCACCCCCGCCTCACCGGCGATGAACAGCGCGCGGCCCTGGGCCGATGACCGCACGGCTGCAAGCGCCCGCGCGAGCTCGTCCAGCCCCTCCTCGCGCTCCAGCAGCAGCCGACCTTCGACTCGCGGCTCGAGGGCCATGGGGCCACGATAACGCCTCACCCGTGCGATTCCTCGGTCAGGGTCAGCTCGCGAGCACCACCTTGACCCTGGCTCCCCACGGTCGGCGCGACCGCGGCGGGGGACTCTGGGCGACTACTCGTCCGCGGCGGGCGTGGCCGGCCCGGCGGTGCGTGACGCGTCCGAGCCTGCAGTGCGCGGCCTTGACGCGTGCCCGGGCGGCGCGAAGCGTCTTGCCGACGAGCCGCGGAACGATGCAGCCCGGGGCAGCGGTGACGCGATAAACGCCGACGGCGTCGGGCTGCACGAAAGCGCTGATCTGGTCCTTCGTTGTCGAGGTGCGATTGGTCCACACATTCCGGAGCGTGTAGCGGCTGCCCACAGGAAGGCCAACGGCGCGGGCGCTGGTCGTTATCAGCTGCGGGCTGGACCCGCGGTTCAATAGCGCGACCGCCCGGCTGCCATCGGCCAGCGGCTTGACCCACACCTGCTGGCCTGTAGGGGTCTGGGAGACCAGCCACCCCTGAACACCGAGCGGGTCCTGATCGATGGCGATCACCTGTGGGTTCTTGAGCATGTTCAGGCTGAAAGACGACAGAGAGCGTGGGTCGCTGCCCAGGATCAGCGGCGCCGCCACCATCGCCCACATCGAGAACTGCGTCTGCGCCTGGGTGTTCGTCATGCCGAGTTCCGGTCCGAGATAGTCGGGATCGTTCCAGTGGCCCCAGGCGTGCCCGGACCTGCCGGGCGGGCCGGCCGCCGCTTGGATGTAGGGGTATGGCGTGGAGTCCTGATCGAGGTTCCTGAGAACCCACTGAAACTGAATGTTTCGCGGGAACCCGATGTCGGTATCGGTGCGCCAGCTCTGCGCGACGGCCGGCGCCCACGAGAAGCTGTCCCAGGAGGAGTCCGCGTACGAGGGAGCCGTGCCGTTGATCTTCCCGGGCGTCCAGAAGTTGCAGACGTTGAGGATCA
Organism: Solirubrobacteraceae bacterium; assembly: GCA_035702755.1. Lineage (GTDB taxonomy): Bacteria > Actinomycetota > Thermoleophilia > Solirubrobacterales > Solirubrobacteraceae > Palsa-465. The sequence continues at coordinate 49,029 of DASSZQ010000168.1, forward strand.
TCGGCCGCGGGGCGGCAGCCACCGCCTGCGAGAACTGCGCATACAGGGTCCGCGGGTCATGCGGCGGCGCATCGAGCCACTGTTGCCCGGCGCCGCAGAAATCCACCTTGATGGCGTCAAAGCCCCAGTACGCGAACTGGTCAACGTCCTGCTGGTAGTGACCGTACGAGCCCACTCCCTGTCCACTGCAGCCGCTGGTGCCCGCATCCGTGTAGATCCCCGCAAGCAACCCCCGCGCGTGAAGCCATGAGGTCAGCCCGGCCATTCCATCTGGCCACTGGGTCGAGTCCACAATCAGATTGCCGTCGCTGTCCCGGGCCCCGGAGGCCCAGCCGAAATCGAGCCAGACGATTCGGTAGCCGGCTTGCGCCAACCCGGTTGCGATCAGCGAGTTGGCGACCGACTTGATCGTCGCCTCGTCGAAGCGCCCACCGACTCCGTAATAGGTGTTCCAACCCATATACGGGACCGGGACCGCCGCCATCGTCGCCTGCGCCGAGCTCACTGGGATCGCCCACACCACTGCGAGAGCCGCCAGCGCAAAGGCGCCCCGTGCCAGCCGTCGGCGCACAGTCAGCCTCGGAACGATTGCGCCACTCCCACGATTCATGCCCCGCCAACGATTCTTAGCCCTAGGCAGCGCGCCAACTATACCCTCGCCACTTCAAACAGCGGGTCCTGGGCGATGGCGATGTCAACATTCGGCAGGACGAAGATGACATAGATGGCGCCCAGGACGGCCGTACGGTGACCGGATAGGCGCCCGGTGGTCGCGCCCGTTCCTCAACCGGGCCTCATGGGTGATGCGTACGGTCCAAACAGGGCCGCGACCCCGGATGCTGACGCCGTCATGAAGCATCTACGGTCGAAGCCGTGTCTGCACCGCCGCATGACCGAGCAGGGCGAGCGCACGACACGTCATCGGCGACAACGATGGCTCGGGTGCTCCCCATCCTCGCCTGGCTGCCCAGGTATCAGCGATCCTGGCTGCGTGTCGACTTCATCGCCGGGTTGACGGTCACCGCGATCCTCATCCCGGAGGGGATGGCGTACGCCCAGCTTGCGGGCGTGGGCCCGGAGGCGGCTTTCTATGCCGCGCCGATCGGCCTGGTCATGTACGCCGTGTTTGGGAGCTCGCGGCAGCTTGTCGTCGCCGTGAGCTCGGCGGTCGCCATCACGTCCGCGGCGACGATCGCTGCCCTCGCTCCTCAGGGGAGCAGTGACTATGTCGCGCTGACCGCGGCCCTCGCACTTCTCGCCGGGCTCGTCTCGGTGCTCGCCGGCATCTGCCGCCTCGGCCGGATCGCCCAGTTCTTCTCGTCCTCGGTGCTGCTTGGCTTCGTGTTTGCGCTGGCGCTCGTCATCACGATGAAGCAGATCCCAAAGATCCTGGGTATCGATATCCACGAACAGAACTTCTTCCTGGGGCTCATCAGGATCATCGAGCACCTGGGCGACACGAACGTCGTGACCCTGTCGGTTGGACTCACCTGCATCGTGGCGATGGTCGTTCTGGAACGGTTCGTCCCCAAGCTGCCCGCCGCACTGCTGGTGCTCATCGGCTCGATCGGGGCGTCGGCGGCGCTGCACCTCTCCTCCCATGGTGTGGCGGTGGTGGGCGACCTGCCCTCGGGGCTCGCCGCACCTCGCCTGCCCGGCGTCGGAGTGGAGGCCCTCCCGCTGCTGTTGGCCGGGGCGGTGGGGATCGCGCTCCTTGCGTTCGCGGAGGCGATGGGGCCGGCGCAGCAGTTCGGCAAGGAGCACGGATATGAGGTTGACGCAAACCGTGAGCTGATCGCGCTGGGGTCCTCCAATATGGGGGCGGGGCTGTTTCAGGGTTTCCCCATCGGCGCCAGCCTGTCGAAGTCGGCGGCGAATGATCGCGTCGGCGCCAAGAGCTCGGTGTCGCTCATCGTGGCGGCGGCCGCGACCATGCTGGTGGCCCTCTTCTTCACCCCGCTGTTCCACGACCTGCCGGAGGCCGCCCTCGGCGCCATCGTCATCGTCGCCGTGTCTGAGATGGAGCGTGTCGCGCCCCTGCGGCGTCTCTGGCGGCTGCGGCGGGCCGACTTCGCCCTGGCGATGGTGGCTCTGCTCGGCGTCCTCGTGTTCGACATCCTCCCCGGCCTCGCCATCGCCGTCGCGGCATCGCTCGCGGTTGTCGTCTGGCGCGCCGGCGAAGCCCGGCTTGAGGTCATGCGGCGTTCGCCCAGCGGACTTGACCCGGCCCACGCCGACCAGGGGCCTGGGGCGTCCGGTGCCCTCCTCGTCCGGCCCGCTCAGATGATCTTCTTCGTCAACGCATCTGACGTGCGCAATCGCATCAGCGCCGCGGTAGCGGAAACGGAGCCCGCTCCTGACGTGACCGTGGTCGATCTCTCGCTCACATCAGATCTCGACGTGCCCGCCACAGATGCGCTGGCCGAACTGGACGAGCGGCTCCGTGCGCGCGGGAGCCGGCTCTGGCTGGCCGGCCTCGCACCCGCCGTCCGCCACCAGCTCGTCCTCTCCGGCGTGGCAACCCGGGTCGGCGAGGAGCACCTGTTCGACAACATCGCGCTGGCACTCCTCGCGTACCTCAATCTGCACAGCCACACCGGCGACGACACGTCGCAGGCGGTCCTGGAGGAGCTTCTGACGTTTATTGAGTCCCGGCGGCTTCACCCCGGTCTTGACGCGCGGGGGCGGGAGACGCTTGATCAGATCGCCGACCGGATTCGGACCGAGATTGGCCCATCCACTGACCACGGCCGCCGCCCGGCGCCGGTGTAGCGAGACGAGGAGGGTCCCATGACTGAGTGTGTTGAACCGGCGCCGGTTGTCGGTGACCTGCTGCGCGCCGGATTGGACCGAGATTCTGATCAAGTCGCCCTCATCTCGGCCGAAACGCGGTGGTCTTGGCGGCGCCTTGACCTGCTCAGCGGTCGCCTCGCCTCCGGCCTGCTCGCGCTCGGCCTCACGCCGGGCGACCGAGTCGCCTCCTTGATGCCCAATTGCCCGGCCCTTGTCGTGTTCTACCTCGCGTGCCTCAGGGCGGGCCTGGTCGCGACGCCCTTGAACTACCGGTACATGGCGCCCGAGATCGATCATGCTCTTTCGGTCAGCGGGGCGCGCGCGCTGTTTGCCCACGTCGAACGCGAGGGTGATCTCGCCGCGACCAGGTTCGCCGGCCGCCTCCCACTGGGTCAGATCAGCTTCGGAGCGACGACCAGCACGGGTCCGGCATTTGAGGAATTGACGGCGGGGAATCGGCCGTCCGCGCCACCGGCGGTCAGTCGCGCTCACCCGCGATCACGACGCAGCCCATGACGACTTCACCTCGCTGCGCCTGTGTCGCGCCGCGGGCGACAAGGTCTCCGCCGAAGAGGAGCGGGAGTTCACGGCACTGAGCGGGATGGTGATCGACGAGGCCTACGGACTGACGGAAACCGGGCTCGTCACCGTCAGCCCTCCGGCTGGGCAGATCAAGCTCGGCTCGGTTGGGCAGCCCGCCCCCGGCGTCGCCCTCTCGGTCAGAGGTGAGAGCGGGGACAACCTGCCGCCCGGCGATGAAGGGCGCCTGTGGATCCGGACCGGAGCGGCCACTGTCGGCTATTGGTCTGAGCCGGACGCGACGCAGGCTCTATTCCGCGACGGGTGGCTTGATTCCGGGGATCTCATGCAGGCCGACGACGAGGGTTACTACTACTTCTGTGGCCGCAGGAAGCAGATCATCGTGCACGATGGCTCCAACATCTGCCCGCAGGAGGTCGAAGATGCCCTCCTGGAGCATCCGGGCCTCCAGTGCGCCGCGGTGGTCGGAATTCATGACCCGGTGCATGGAGAGAACGTCCGCGCCTACATCACCCTCCAGCCGGGAGCGCCGCGACCGCGTCGCCAGGAACTGGTCCAGTTCGCGCGGGCACGGGTCGGCTATAAGGCGCCTGAGGAGATCGTCATCCTCGAGGAGATGCCGCGTACCGCGGACGGCAAGGTGGACCGCACCGCTGTCAAGCGGATGGCCGAGGTCGCGCTCACCCGCGACCGGGAGCGCGCCGTTGCGCCTCTATGATCCGGGGCGATGCTCCGCAGAGCGTGGGTGCTGGGCATAGTTGTGGTGCTCGCCGGGGCCGTCGTGGCGACGGCGGCACTGCCAAAGCCGGTCGCCCGTCGACCTCGGTGGATTCATCCGGGCGACGCAGCCTCGGTGGCACACCGGGATGCGGCGGCGGGCCGGGTGCACCCGGTCGCCGTGGGCGCCGCGGGCCGCCGGCGGCGCTCCCGTGGTAGGCGCTCGGTGCCGCCCGCGTCGCATGGGCGGTGCCGGCGATCGCCGCCTCCGGTGCCGGAGACCCCCATCAGCCATCGCCAGTGGTTGAACGGTGTGACGATCACCGAGTACTACCCCGCGCCGGAGCGGTGGTTTGCCGGCCGCCGGGTTCACGCCCCGGGGCTGGCGGGACGCCATGCCGTGGATTGGCTGTATTCGGCTCGTGGATTGGCGATGGAGGGCGACGGTGTCGATCGGCGCGGCCGGCCGGTCCATATCGCGCAGCTGGGCTCGACCGGTTGGGTCAACGCCCGTGGACGGGCGACGGTGCCGGTCTGCCTGGGACAGTGGAGCAATGGATCGCCGGCCTGGCTGAGCGGCGGCTGGCGCAACCGCTCGGGCGCGGTGACGTTCCCGTTGGCCGAGGGCGGCTGGTCGGACGGCGCGGGCGGCCGTCGGCTGTCGTACGGCGGGGTGACATTTGCGGGTGGTCCGTCGCGGCCGCTGCGCTACTACCACAGCATCGCGGTGGATCCGCGCCTGATCCCGCTCGGCAGCCGCGTATACATCCCCGCCTACCGCCACATCGGGGGCGGCTGGTTCGTGGCCCAGGACACCGGCGGAGCCATCAAGGGCCGCCATGTCGACGTCTACCGTCCGGCACCCGCGTCACCGGCCGATCTTGGCCGCTACATGACGCACCAGCGGATCCTGGTCATCCCGCCCGCCGGGTGAGCCGCACACCGCCGGGCTTCGCCGCTCCGGCTTTACGGGGTGACGGCCTGGTCAGGCGCCCGCGTCGACTGGGTGGCTGTGGTCGCCGCCGATGACCCCGGGATGTGCCGCTCCGCATCCTCGCCAGGTGTCTCCTCGGACACCGCGCCCGGCGGAGTTGGGACCTGAGCCCGTGGGCGGTCATCGCCGACGGGGATTCCATCGGCGAGATGCGGAAAGCGGTGTGCCTCCGCCTCTCCGATGGCGACAAGCTGCTCCCCCACGGCGCGCATGTCGTCGATCAGCCTTCGGCGCTCCCGCCAGATCGCCTCCGCACTCCGGGCGAGCTCTCGCGCGTGCGCCTCGGCGCGTTCCCGCATCTCGGCCGCCTCCTGGCGAGCGTTCGTGAGCAGCGTGTCGGCCTCCTGCTGAGCTTCAGCTCGCAACTGCTGGCTTTCCCGGGCGGTGGTCTCCCTGAGCGCCGTCATCTCCTGCACGGTGCTCTGCCGCAGATCGGCGACCTCACGTTGGGCCACGTCGCGCAGGCGCTGGGCCTCGGTCGCCGTCACCTCGCGAAGCTTCTGTGCCTCACGTTGCGCCTCCTCGCGGAACTCCTGACCGGCGCGACGCGCGGCCTCGCGGGTTTCCTCCGCCGCCTGCTGCGCTGCCGTCCGCGTCTCCTGGGCCTCCCGCTCGGCCTCATCAAGGCGCTCGTCAGCCTTGGCGCGCGAGCGCGCGGTGATGTCGTCGGCGGTCTGATGGGCGTGCTGGAGGATGTCGCGGGTTTCCTCGCTCACCTCGTCAAGCGCGTGCCTGACCGCGGCCTCCGGCGACGCGGACATCTCAAGCTCAGTGACCATGCGGGTGACGCGCTCCGCGTATCGGTCAACCGCGGCCCGGTCGTAGCCGCGCAGCGCGATCGGAAAGTCAATGTCGCGTGCCTCCTTGAGCATCCGATCCCGCTCGGCGGTATTGAGCACCCGGGCTGAAGACCGCCGCGATGACCGCTCGCCCACCGTCAACGTCGCCTCCGCCGGCCGTGCGCTCACCTCCCCACCGGCGGCGTCTGTCCCCATCTCCGAAGCGCCCCTGCGCGTCTCAAAACTCGCCATCGCAGACCATCTCCCTGTCGTCGCTCCCGCAAGCGCCGTGACACTGTCACGGACTCTCCACACCTCACACTACGCCCCGGGTCAAGGACCTTGGTCCCCGTCTCGCGGCACAGCGGCGGTGATGAAGCGGGCGGGGACCCGGGAGCGCCTGCTTTGTACGAAACACGGGTCGCGGCTTTCGATTTCGTCAACGAGTGGCGCTCAGCGTCCGATGTGTACGAGATCGGTTCAGGCAAAGTCGAATTTCGAACGGTTCGGGGGCTCCGTGAGTCCCCGCCGACGCCCAACACACCCCGCCCAACACACCCCGCGCCCCTCATCGCTGCCGTTTCCCTCTCGCCCCCCGTTGGCCGAGCCCGGCGACCAGCGGGTCCCGGCTGACCCCCTCGGCCGGCAACGAGCGGGGCGCGCGCTCCGCGCGCGGGTCCGGTCAGGGTTTCGGCGGGGACGTGGAGGAAGGTCCAGTACGGGCGGCATCGAGACTCGCGAGCCCTCAGGGGGACCGACGATTCCTTCGTCCCGGCAGCCGTCCGTCCAAGCGCAACCCCCCGTGCGCCGGCGGGCATACTGAGCCGGTGGATGGTGTCGTGACAGACCGCCTTGGGGAGCTTGTGGGTCGCGGTGGCGTGTGCGTGCTGTCGGGCGCCGGTCTGTCAACAGAATCAGGGATC
>DASSZQ010000306.1:0-4757 GCA_035702755.1 Solirubrobacteraceae bacterium
GCTGATGTTACAGGGTGTGCGACACGTTGTCACAAAACGACGGCGGGCCTCTGCCGGCCGCGGCCGCGACCGCACTCCGAGGGAAATGCGGCCTTTTTTCTGCCGGATCTGCCCCAGAGTGACGGACCGCCCCGGCATCTAGACTCGGGGGGACCGTGTCGACCGGCCCCTCGCTCTACCGCCGCCATCGCCCGCGCACCTTTGCCGACATGGTCGGTCAGGACCAGGTGGTGCGGACCCTGTCCAACGCGATCACGCGGGACAAGGTCCATCACGCCTACCTGTTCGTCGGCTCCCGGGGGACCGGGAAGACGAGCACGGCCAAGATCCTGGCGGCGTCGCTCAACTGCGTCAACGGCCCCACGGTGACGCCGTGCGGCACGTGCGAGTCCTGCGTCAGCATCGCCAACGCCACCTCGATGGACGTCATCGAGATGGACGCCGCGTCCAACAACTCCGTCGACGACATCCGCGACCTGCGCGAGCGGGTCTCCTACGCGCCGCTGTCCGGTCGCCACAAGGTCTACATCCTCGACGAGGCGCACATGCTCTCCTCGCAGGCGTGGAACGCGTTTCTCAAGACCCTGGAGGAGCCCCCGCCGCGGACCATCTTCGTCCTCGCCACCACCGAGGCCCAGAAGATCCTGCCGACCGTCGTCGACCGCTGCCATCGCTTTGACTTCGGCCGGCCGACCGTGGAGCAGGTGGCCACGGTGGTGGCCCGGGTCGCCGCCGCCGAGCAGATCGACATCGAGCCCGGCGCCGTCGCGCTCATCGCCCGCCATGCCACCGGGAGCTTCCGGGATGCGCTGGGGACCCTGGAGCAACTCGTCACCTACGCCGGCGACGAGCAGATCACCAGCGGTGACGTGCTCGCCGTGCTGGGGGTCGCCGATGCCGAGCAGCTGTTTGAGTCCGTGGACGCGGTCATCGCCCATGACCCGGCGGCGGCCCTGCGCACCGCCGCCAAGCTGACCGCCTCCGGCCGTGATCCCGGGCAGATCCTGCGCGACCTGGAGATCCACGGCCGGGAACTGCTGGCGGTCAAGATGCTTGCGGAGGTGCCGGAGGAGCTGCGGGTCACGCGTGAGCGCGACGAGCGGCTGCTCGCCCAGGCTCAGGCGCTTCCCGGGACCGACATCGTGCGGCTGCTGGATCTCGTCGCCGCCGCGCTGGAGGCGACGGCCAACGGCGCCCAGGCCCGGATCCAGCTGGAGCTGGTGCTGATCAAGGCGACGGCCCCGGAGGTCGACCCGTCGACGAAGGCGCTGCTGGCGCGGATCGAGCGCCTGGAGGCCGCGCTGGCCGGAGCCCCGGCACCCGCGCCCGCCCCCCCGCCGCCGGCCCCCCCGGCGACCGCGCGCAACGGCGCCGCCGAGCCCGCGGTGGAGAAGACGCCCCCGGCGCCGGTCAGCGAGCCAGCCCCCGCGCCCGCCGTCTCCTCGCCGCCTCCGCCGGCCCCCACCACCAGCGCCGAGCCCGCCCCAGCGCAGGAAAACCAGGCCGCCGCTCCTGCGGCGGCCCCCCAAAAGACCGACCTTGCGGCCGTCGCCGCCTGCTGGCCGGCGGTGATCGACGTCGTGCGCCAGGACAACCAGATGCTGGCCGCGCTGCTCACCGACGCCCGGCCCGTCGCCCTGCATGAGCATGACGTCACCGTGGCCTTCCCGCCGGGCAAGGCGTTTCTCAAGCGCAAGGCCGAGCAGGACGACTACCGCCGGGCCGCGGCCGAGGCGCTGCGCTCGGTCATCGGCACGCCGCTGGCGCTGCGCTACGAGCTGCGCGAGGAAGAGGCGGCGCCGCCCGCGGCCGCGGAGACCGACCCCCTCTCCCATGAGGAGCTCGTGAAACGATTGGTGGAGGAGTTCGACGCCCAGGAAGTGCTTGACGACGACGAGGAGACCGACTGATGCCCCAGCCGCCCAACATGCAGCAGCTGCTCAAGCAGGCCCAGAAGATGCAGGAGGACATGCTCGCCGCCCAGGAGTCGCTCAAGGACGAGGTCGTCGACGCCTCGGCCGGCGGCGGCATGGTGTCGGTCAAGGTGACCGGCGATCTTGAGGTCAAGGAGATCCGGATCGATCCCCAGGCGGTGGACCCGGAGGATGTGGAGCTCCTCCAGGACATGGTGCTCGCCGCCGTCAACGAGGGGCTGCGCGCCGCCCAGGAGCTGGCCGCCTCCAAGATGGGCAGCATCGCCGGCGGGCTCGGCGGCCCGGGCGGCCTCGGCGGGCTGGGCCTCCCCGGGTTCTAGTTGTACGCGCCCCCCGTCCAGCGGCTGATCACCGAGCTGTCCAAGCTGCCGGGCGTCGGCGGCCGCACCGCCCAGCGCCTCGCCTTCCACATCCTGCGCGCCTCCGACGAGGAGGCGTTCGCGCTCGCCGATGCCATCCGGGAGGTCAAGGAGCGCATCGGACTGTGCGAGGTGTGCTTCAACCTCGCCGACGGGCCGCGCTGCCGGATCTGCGCCGACGAGCGCCGCGACCCGGAGGTGATCTGCGTCGTCGAGGAGCCCTCGGACGTGATCTCGATCGAGCGCACGCACGAGTTCAGCGGGCGCTACCACGTGCTCGGCGGGGCGCTGTCGCCGATCGACGGCGTCGATCCGGAGGACCTGAAGATCGCCGAGCTGTACGCGCGTGTTGACACCGACCCCGCCCGCCCCGTCCGCGAGGTCGTCATCGCCACCAACCCCACCACGACCGGGGAGGCGACCGCGCTGCACATCGCCGCCGGCCTGCGCGAGCGCAGCCCGGATATCTCGGTGACGCGGCTGGCCAGCGGCCTGCCGGTGGGCGCCGACCTGGAGTACGCCGACGAGCTGACGCTCGGCCGGGCGCTGGCGGGACGACGCGCGGTCTGACCCACCCCTACCCTTGGTCAACGATGCCTGAGACCGTCGTCATGAAGTTCGGCGGCACGTCTGTCGCCGACGCCGAACGCATCAAGGCCGCCGCCCGCCGCATCGTCGCCCAGCGCGAGGCGGGCAAGCGGGTCGTCGCCGTGCTGTCGGCCCGCGGCAAGACGACCGATGAGCTGATCGCCATGGCCGAGGAGGTCTCGCCGGATCCGGACCGGCGGGAGATGGACATGCTCCTGTCGACCGGCGAGCGCATCTCCTGCGCGCTGTGCGCGATGGCGATCAACGATCTCGGCCACCGGGCGATCTCGCTCACCGGCTCGCAGGCCGGGATCGTCACCGACACCTCCCACACCAAGGCGCGCATCCTTGACGTCCGGGCCGAGCGCATCCAGGAGGCGCTGCAGGAGGACCGGATCGTGCTCGTCGCCGGGTTTCAGGGCGTCTCGACCAGCCGCGACGTCACCACCCTGGGCCGGGGCGGATCGGATACGACCGCGGTGGCGGTGGCGGCGGCCATCGAGGCCGAGGTGTGTGAGATCTACACCGACGTGGCCGGCGTGTTCAGCGCCGACCCGCGGATCGTGCCCGATGCGCGCAAGCTGCCCTACGTCAGCTTTGAGGAGATGCTGGAGATGGCGGCCTCCGGCGCCAAGGTCCTCCAGCTGCGCTCGGTTGAGTACGCCCGGACCCACGGCGTGCGCATCCACTGCCGCTCCAGCTTTGACCCTGCCCCCGGTACCTTTGTCCTCGGAGAGGACGAGACGATGGAACACCCCCTCATCACCGCCGTCACCCACAACACCGACGAGGCCCGGATCACCGTGATCGGCGTCCCGGACCGGCCAGGTGCCGCCGCCGCCATCTTCAACGCGCTGGCCGCGGCCAACTGCAACGTCGACACCATCATCCAGAACGAGCCCCGCACCGAGGGCGTCAACGCCGAGGTGTCGTTCACGATCGGCACCGAGGACCTGCGGGCCGCCGAGCAGGCGCTGGAGCCGGTCGCGGCCGATCTCGGCATCTCCCGGATCGACACCGACACCGAGATCGGCAAGGTCTCGATCGTCGGCGCCGGGATGCGCTCTCATCCCGGGGTGGCCGCCAAGGTGTTCCAGACCCTGGCCGAGGAGGACATCAACATCGAGATGATCTCCACCTCGCCGATCAAGATCTCCTGCATCATCCGCCAGGACGACGTGCCCCAGGCGGTGCGGGCGCTGCACACCGCCTTTGAGCTGGGGGCGAACGCGGTGGAGCTCGAGAAAGGGGCTCGCTAATGCGGGTGGCGGTCGTCGGGGCCACCGGCAACGTGGGCCGGGTGATGCTCGACGTGCTCGCCGAGCGCTCGTTCCCGGCCGACGAGCTCGTCCTGTTCGCCTCGGCGCGCTCGGCCGGCAAGCAGGTCGACGGGCTTCCGGTGCACGTGCTCGACGACGCCGCCGACCTCGACGGGATCGACATCGCCCTGTTCTCGGCCGGCGGCGGCACCTCGAAGGAGTGGGCGCCGCGGTTCGTGGAGCACGGCGCCGTGGTGATCGACAACTCCTCGGCGTGGCGGCGTGACCCGGAGGTGCCGCTCGTCGTCTCCGACGTCAACCCTCACGCGCTGGCCCGCCACAACGGGCTGATCGCCAACCCCAACTGCTCCACGATGCAGCTGATGGTGGCGCTGGCGCCGGTCCACCGCGCGGCCGGCATCGAGCGGCTGATCGTCGCCACCTACCAGTCGGTTTCCGGCACGGGCAAGAAGGCGCTGGATGAGCTCGACGCCCAGTCCCGGGCGGCCCTGGACGGCGGCGACATGCCGGATCCCGAGGTGTATCCGGATCACATCGCGTTCAACGTCATCGGTGCGGCCGGCAACTTCGTCGACGGCGACGACCACACCGACGAG
>DASSZQ010000094.1:0-13218 GCA_035702755.1 Solirubrobacteraceae bacterium
GATGAGTCGCCGTGTCCGGCGATCGACGGCATCCAGGCCGAGGGCAAGGCCAACGCCAAGAAGACCGACGATGCGCTCGTCGACGGCGTGCTCCTGCGGGCATGATGGACAAGGTCAAGAGCGCCCTGAGCTAGCCCCCGCGACCTGGTCCGGCCGCGCTCGCCGGCGCGGCCGGGCGGGGGAGCCCGCCGTGCCGCGCCGTGTGTCGTCGGCGCGGCGCCGCGGTGCCGCCGCCCGGCGGTTGAGCCCCGGGGGCCTACCTGGCGTCCGGCCAGAAGTACGACCGCGCGCCCACCATCTCAAAGACGCGTCGCACCGGCTCGCTCAGCTGCGGGTCGATCTCCAGGCGCCATCCCTCCCGGCGGGAGTCGTCGACCTCGCGGATGAGCTCGCGGACCCCGCTTGAGTCGATGAACTCAAGTCGCATCAGGTCCAGGCGGACCGTGTAGCCCCCACGGCGCAGCTCGGACAGGCGCTCGACCAGAAGCCGGGCCACGGCGACGTCGAGCTCGCCGACGAGGGCGAGCCGCAGTTGGTGCCCGTCCTCAAAGTGCTCCTCCATGCGGAAGGTCAGACGCCGTTCGTAGCCGGTCATCGCCACCCTCCGCGGCGGGCGTCTCCCGCGGCAGGGGCCCAGGGCACCGGTTGACCGGTGCGGCGGATGACGCAATGGGCGGCGGCGGACCAGAGCATCACAGCATCTCCTTGAGGCGAGGCGGCGAGAACGTCTCAAATCTGGACGGCACGGTCAAGCGCCCGGTTGCAAGACAACGCCTCTTGAAATATTCCCATATAGGAATATGATGTGGATCATGGCCCGCGCCGCCACGACAACCGACGCGTTCAACGCCATCGCCGAGCCCGGACGGCGCCGGCTGCTCGATGCCCTCGTCGGGGGCGAGCGCACCGTGGGCGAGCTGGCTGAGCTGCTGGGCATGGCCCAGCCGCAGGTGTCCAAGCATCTGCGGGTGCTGCGCGAGGTCGGAGCCGTCGACGTCCGCGCGGACGGGCGCCGGCACCTATACCGCTGCAACGCCGCGGCGCTGAAGCCGATCCATGACTGGGTCAAGGAGTACGAGCGGCTGTGGAGCGACCGCTTCATGGCCGTGGACACGTTGCTGGAGGACCTCAAATCAACAGGAGGAGCAGATGGCAGTGCAAGCCCATAACCGTCGTGCGGTGGTGACCCTGCCGAGCGACACCCAGATCGCGATCACTCGCGAGTTCGATGCCTCCGCGCCCCTCGTCTACCGGGCGTGGACGACGCCGGAGCTTGTCCGGCGCTGGTGGCCGGCCCGCCGCGGCGAGATGACCGTCGCCGAGATTGACCTGCGCGTCGGCGGCGCCTGGCGGTATGTGATGGTGACGCCGGCCGGGCTGGAGGTCGCCTTCCACGGCGAGTACCGCGAGATCGTCCCCAACGAGCGGATCGTCGCCACCGAGATCTATGAGCCGATGCCCGAGGCGGAGGCGGTCAGCACCGTCACCTTCGCCGAGCGCGACGGGCTGACGACGGTGACGATCCTCGTCGACCACCAGCGCCGGGAGTACCGCGACGGCCACCTGAGGTCCGGCATGGAGGACGGTCTTCAGGATGCGCTTGACCTGGTGCAGGAGGTCGTCGCAACGCTCTAGCGGTGTTCGGTCCGGGCCGCCGCCGCGCCCCCTCCGGTCGCGGCCCGGGTCTCGCCTGGCGGGGGGTGGGTTTGGCGGCCCCGATCCGGGTACTCATTTAGGTATCCAAACTAGATGAACCTGTCTGATCCGCGATGCCCTTGCTGCCCACGTCACCCACCGAACCTCGCGCGCGAACGCAACGCGCGCCAGATCCGCAACGGCAGCAATCCGATCAACGGCGCCCGGCGCCCCAGGTCGGCGGAGTCCTCGCGGTCAAACGCGTCCGCGTAACGGCGGGCGTCGGCGGGGGTCGGATACGTCTTGCGATCCCCGGCTCCACAGCCTCGCTGGCACTCCCAGACCATCACGTTGTCCTCGGCGCGAAAGCGGTAGCGATGGCCGAAGATGCGACACCGGAGCATGCCGTCGACGATACCGGCGGGGCGTGCCCACGGCGCGAGGGTCCGCTCCGGTGAGGCCGTGTGCGGCCGAGGCGCTCGCTGCGCCGGCACCGCCGAGCCCCGTCTCGGACACCAGCCCCGTGGCCATGCGCCGCGTCCCCGTCGCCGGCGAGCTCGATCTCGCCAGCGCGGTGCCGATGCTCGATGCCGTGCGCGCGGCGCTGCGCAGCCGGCCCCAGACCCTGGAGCTCGACCTCTCCGCGGTCACCTTCATCGACGTTGCCGGCCTGCGCGCGGTGATCACCTGCCGGCGCATGGCCGTCGCCCATGATGCGCGGCTGGTGCTCGTCGATCCCAGCCATGCGGTCCGCCGGCTTGTCGAGATGGTCGGTCTCGGAGCGCTGTTCGGCGTGGAGGCGGGGGAGCCGGCCGACGCCGCCCTGGCTGACCGGGCACGCCGGCTCGCCGCCGGAGACTGATTGCGGGGGGCCCGGGCTCAGCCGAGCACCGGCAGCGTGCGCTCTTCGCCCAGGCGGCTCAGCGTCTCCTGCATCATCCCGGTGACGGCGCGGTACCCGTCGCGAACGTCAGCCGCGGACCCCAGCTCGGCGCGCAGATCGACCGGCGGCATCACCTCGATCGTGATCTTCGCCGGCAACGGGAAGCGGATCGGCAGGTCAAGCACGGTGAACAGGGCGGGCGGGCCGAGCACGGCGGGCAGGACCTTCAGCCGCAGCGTCCGGTCCAATCCCAGCCAGTGGGCGAGACGGCGGCCGCGGCCGAGGAACAGCGCCGTCTCCTGCCCGCCGATCGCCACCACCGGCACGATGGGCACTCCGTGCTCCAGGGCGAGGCGGACGAAGCCGGTCCGGTTGGCGAAGTTGATCTGATCCGACTCCCATGAGGGCCGGTAGGTCTCCTCGTCGCCGCCCGGATAGACCAGCAGCGCGCTCCCGCGGTCAAGCGCCGTTTTCATGTTCTGCGGCGAGGCGGGGACGGTGCCGTAGCGCTGGATGAGCGTGCGCAGCCCCACCAGCTTGAAGACGAGATCGTGGGCGAGCTGGTGGAAGGAGCGGTCCGGGCCGAAATGGTCATAGAAGCTCTGCGCGAACACGAACGTGTCGGCGATCAGCGTTCCGCCGGAGTGGTTTCCCACCAGGAGGACCGGACCGTCGGCCGGGATGTTCTCCAGCCCGGTCACCGTGGCCCGGAAGTACAGGCTGGACATCAGCCGCAGGGCGGGCAGGGTGCGCTCGATGTACTCAGGATCGCGCAGCGCGAACGGGTCGCGGGGGCCGTGCGGCAGCGCCGTGGTGGCGAGATCCTCGCCGAAGGCCCCGGCCATCCGCAGGTACGCATCGACGATGGGGGAGAGCGCGTCCGGAACGGCTTCCCGCGGTGAGCGGTTCATGAACCGAGTGATACCCGGCTGCCCCGGGCTTGATGCGCCGCAATCCGGTGACCCGCCCGCAGCGCGGCTCAGGCGAGGGTGGCCACCGTGTCGCAGAAGCGCTCGGCCTCGTCCTGCGTCGTGTAATGCAGGTAGCCGGCGCGCACCGCGCCGCCGGCGTCCTCAAGTCCCAGGGCGGTCATCGCCCCCAGCGCGTAGTAGTTGCCGTGATAGGTGAACAGTCCCCGCTCGCCGAGGGCGGCGCTGAGCGCCTCCGGGCTCCGTCCCTCCACGTTGAAACAGAACGTGGGGGTGCGCTCGTCGGCGCGGCCGGGGTCGGTGATCCCGTACAGCCGCAGCCCCGGGATCTCGGCCAGGCGCGAGAGCGTGTGCCGCGTCAGCTCCCGCTCATGGTCGGCGATCCGGGCATAGGCCCGGTCAAGCCGCTCCGCCGGGGAGCCGTCGGCCCCGCCGAGCCACTGGAGGTACTCGACGGCGGCCACAAATCCGGCCATGGCCTCGTGGGCGAGCGTTCCCGTCTCAAACCGGTGTCCGGCCGGGGCCTGGTCGGCCGGGCGCACCCGGTCGGCGGGCCAGGACCGGGCCAGGTCGCCGCGGACGGCGGCCACCCCCAGATGGGGCCCAAAGTACTTGTAGGCCGACGTGAGCAGGACATCGGCGCCGAGACGGGCGCGGTCCAGCCGGCGATGCGGGGCCAGGTGGACACCGTCGACCCAGAGCAGCGCGCCGGCGGCGTGGGCGGCGGCGGCGACCCGCGGGATGTCGGTGACCGAACCGACCGCGTTCGAGGCCAGCGTGCAGGCAACGACACGCGTTCGCGAGGAGATCAGGCCCTCGAGGGCCGAGATGTCAAGCGTGCCGTCGCTGATCTCTAGGGGCGCCGTGCGCACGGTCAGCCCCCGGTCGGCGGCGACGAGCAGCCAGGGGGCGACGTTGGCGTCGTGATCAAGTTCGGTGACGATGATCTCGTCGCCCGGAGCGAGCGTGCGCGACAGGGCGTGGGCGAGCAGGAAGTTGATCGTCGTCGTGTTGGCGCCGAAGACCACCTCCTCGGTGGCGCAGCCAAGGAAGACCGCGGCGGCGGCACGGGCGTCGGCGAGTAGGCGGTCGGTCGCCTCCGAGGTGGCGAAGGGCCCGTCGGTGTTCGCGTTGGCGCTGATCAGGTAATCGGCGACGGCGGTGGCGACCGTCTCCGGCACCTGGGAGCCGCCGGGACCGTCGAGGTAGACGGCGGGCGCGCCGGAGACCTCCCGGCGCAGAGCGGGGAACCGGGCGCGGATCTCAGACAGGGCAGGCGAGGGCATGGCGCCAGCCTTTCACAGATCGTGCGCTGCCGGGCCCCGCGGCCGGAGGCTCACGCCGCGCGGACGCCGGAGGCGACCTTGATCTCGGTCACCGTGAGCCGGGCCAGGTCGGTGAGGAGGCCGATCTGCTCGCCGGTCCAGAAGCGGGGGCGGGTGTCGATCGCGCACAGGCTGCCAAGCGCGTAGCCCTCGTCGGTGATGAGCGGCACCCCGGCGTAGGCCACAACTCCAAGGTCCGGGACCGCCAGGTTGTCCTTGAGCACGGGATGCTCGCGAGCGTCCGGGATCACCAGCGGCTCGCGGGATCGGACCGCGTACTGGCAGAACGAGTGCGACAGGGGCGTCTCGCGCTGGGAGGCCCACGGCTCGACCAGCCCGGCCTGGCTCTTGAAGAACTGACGATCCTCGTCGACGAGTGAGATGAGCGCGACCGGGACCGCCAGGACGCGCCGCACCAGCTCGGTGAGGCGATCGAATGCCTCGGTCGGCGGTGAGTCGAGCAGGCCCGTGGCGCGCAGCGCCCGCACGCGCCTGACGTTATCGGCCGGGGCGGAGCGCGCCCGCCGCCGGGTGTGCTGGGCGAGCTCCTGCACCGATGTCTGGACGGCCGCATCTCCACGGCGTCCGGCGAGCATGCCGATGCGCAGCAGCGTGGAATCACGGACGAACTGGGCGGCGCTGACACCGTCGCGCTCTGCCTCCAGCTCCAGCAGCTCCCACAGGTCCTCACTGAAGCGGACCGTCGTCGCGCGCATGGTCATTGCGACAAGGCTAACGCGGTTAAGGGTTTGTGACGACCGGCGACCGCGCCCGCGCCGCCGCTTTTGTCATTGTGCGCTCCCTCACCGGCGAGCGATGTCGGCCACGGGAGCGCGGCGGGCCAAGCCGTATACCGCCGGAAAATGGGAAAAAGTGAGTGCGACAGGGTGAGGGGCCGGCTCAGCCGGCGGCTCCCACCCACGCGCCCATCGCCGACCGGGTCTCGTCCAGCGCCTCGGTCAGCTGGGTGTGGAGGTCGGCGGCGGCGGGGGTGACCCCGCTCTGCGCGAGGTCGCACAGCCGGCGGCTGAGGTCGCTCATCTTCGCCGCTCCCACCGTCGCCGCGCTGCCCTTCAGGCCGTGGGCGACGGCCCGCAGCGTATCGCCGTCGCCGGTCTCGATGGCGGTCCGCAGCAACGGGAGCCGCTCGGACGCCTGCTCGATGAACATCGTGATCAGCATGCTCTCGGTCTGGGGGTCGCCGATCTCCGACAGCGGGGCGGGGTCGAACAGCTCGACGCGCGGTGGGACATGGACGGGCTGCCGCCGGCGGTCGAGCCCGGGGATGCGCTCAAACAGGGCGTGGATCGTCTCCATGCGCAACGGCTTGGCGACGTAGTCGTCCATGCCGGCGTCCAGGCACTTCTGGCGATCGCCCTCCAGCGCGTGGGCCGTCAGAGCGATGATCGGTGTGTGATGACCGGTGTGCTCCTCGCGGCGCCGGATCACGCGGGCGGCGGTGTAACCGTCGACGTCTGGCATCTGGCAGTCCATGAACACCGCGTCGTAGTGATGCTGCCCGGTCTTGGTGATCGCCTCGCGGCCGTCGGACGCGACCTCGACGATGAAGCCGAAGGACTGCAGCAGGCGGATGGCGGCGAACTGATTGACCTCGTTGTCCTCGGCGACCAGGACCCGCGGAGCGCCCGCGGACGGCGCGGCGGTGGTGGGGATGGGGCGGGTGAGCGGAGGCGTTCCAGCGCGGGCGCGGTACAGGGTGGTGATGAGGACGTTGTAGAGCCGGGACTGCCGCACCGGCTTCAGCAGCTGGGCATCGATGCCGGCGGCCGCCGCCTCGTCCCCGTCCACCGGCGCGCCGCTGACCAGGATCAGCCGCGTGGAGCGCAGCGCCGGCACCGCCTTGATCGCCCGGGCGAGCTCCAGCCCGTCCATGCCCGGCATGGAGCGGTCGATCAGCGCCGCCTCAAACGGCCGTCCCAGTTGCGCGGCGCGGCGCAGTTGACGCAGTGCGCCGAGCCCGTCCGGCGCGCTGTCCGGGCTGATCCCCCAGCTCGCCAGCCGGCTCTCAATCGCCCGCCGGTCCACGGCGACGTCGTCGACGACGAGCACCCGCGTGCCGGTCAGGTCGCTGCCCAGCGCCTCGCCGCCCAGACCCCCGCCCGGCTCGTACGGAAGCTCAAACCAGAAGCGGCTGCCCTCCCCGGGGGTGCTCTCGGCGCCGATCTGCCCGCCCATCAGCTCCACCAGCTGCTTGGAGATGCACAGCCCCAGGCCGGTCCCGCCGAACCGCCGCGTCGTCGTCGCGTCGGCCTGGGCGAATGGTGCGAACAGCTCCACCAGCCGGTCCGGCTCAATGCCGATCCCCGTGTCGGCCACCTCCACCCGCAGCCACTGGCGGCCGTCGCCGCTTTGGGCCACGGATGCGCCCAGGCGCACCGAGCCCTCGCTGGTGAACTTGACGGCGTTGGAGAGAAGATTCATCAGCACCTGGCGGATGCGGCTCCCGTCGCCGCGAAGGACGTCGACCACGTCGTCGGCCACGGCGAGGTCGAGCTCCAGCCCGCGATCGACCGCGTCGGCACCCACGATCTCGGCCACGTCCTCGACGGCCGCCCGGACCGAGAAGTCCTCGCAGACGATCTCCAGCTTGCCCGCCTCGATCTTCGAGAAGTCCAGGATGTCGCCGATGACCCGCATCAGCGCCTCGGCCGAGGTCAGTGCCACCTGCGCGTACTCGGCCTGCTCCGGGGTCAGGCGCGTGCCCAGCAGCAGCTCGGCCATGCTCACGACGCCGTTGAGCGGGGTCCGGATCTCATGGCTCATGTTGGCGACGAACTCCGACTTCAGCCGTGACGCCTCCAGCGCCCGCTCGCGGCTCTCCCGCAGTTCGTCCTCCATCCGCCGGCGTTCCGTGACGTCGATGGCCGTGGCGAAGACCATGCCGTCCTCCACCGCGGTGGCGCTCCACAGCAGCCAGCGGTAGCTCCCGTCCTTGCAGCGGTATCTGTTCTCCAGCGACGCCACCGGCTGTCCGGCCGCCTGCGCGGCGAAGGTGTCCAGGGTCGACTCAAGGTCGTCCGGATGGATGAAGTCGGTGAACGGCCGGCCGGTCAGCTCCTCCGGCGTGTAGCCGAGGGTCTCCACCACGGCGGGATTGACGCGGATGAAGCGGCCGTCGACGCTCACGATCACCATCAGATCGAGCGCCAGGCCAAAGAAGCGGTCGATGTCCTTGCGTGCCTGGGCCAGCGCCGCCTCCGCCGTCAGCGCGGACGTGATATCCCGCGCAACCGCCAGACCGCCGGTCAGCTCGCCGTCGCGCCACGGGCTGACCTCGACGCGGTACCAGTGCTCCCCGCCGGTTCCCTGGACCTCGATGGTTGCGGACTCGCCCTCCAGGGCTCCGCGATAGATCGGCTCCCACATTGCCCACCGCTCCGGGGACAGGACATCGGCAATCCGCCGCCCCTCCAGTTCCTCGCCGTCGAAGCCCTCGCAGCGCACAGCCTGGCCGGCCACGAGCACGTAACGGAGGTCCTGGTCGAACAGCACGACGCCTGCCCCCGGCAGACAGCGGAGGGCAGCCAGCGCCATCGAGCGCTGCGTCTCGCTGGGTTCAGGTCGCAAACCCATGCCGCAGTCATCGGCAGCTGCGGCGAAAACTTTTGCGCTCAGAGCCCGCGCTGCAACGCGAGGACCAGAAGCACGACGGCGACCGCCGCCGCAAACACCAGCACCACGAGGTTGGCGGCGAGCACCGCGCGGACCGTCCGCGCCGGCGGCCGGGTCGGCGCCGCCGGGGACGGTGGCGCGTCGGCCGCGGCGTCGTCGCCGGGGACCGGGGCCTCCGGGGAGCTGGAGACCGTGGCGGCGAGGGCGTCGGTGACGAACCGGTTGAGGCTGACGTTCTCACGCTCAGCGGCGCGGGCCAACTGCTCATGAAGACTGCTCGGCATCCGCACCAGGAAGCGGCCGCTGTGGCTCGGCGAGCTCTTTGGCTTGGCTGGGCTGCCGTGTGGGTCAGGGGTGGCGGTCTCACGCCCGGTGGACTGAGGCATCGCTTCCGGCTCCTCCCGCTCGTCGGAAAGCCACTTCAGGATTGCCGCGCGCAGCCGCTCCATGTCCTGCGCGGTGGGCGGGCGGTCGGCCCCCGGTCCCGGCCGGCCGTTAGCTGTCCGGCCCCCGCCCGCGGCCGGCCGCGACGCGCGGTTGGCGGTGCTCTCATCCCGCTTCCCGGCCCCCAGCGCTGGTGATATCACCCCGTTTTGGCTGATATCAGCTACTGATTGCGCGCCGCTGTCGTCCTGGAGGCTGTGGCGCAGCTTGGCCAGGGCGCCCGCCAGCAGGCGCGAGACGTGGGCCTGCGAGATCCCCAGCTCAGCGGCGATCTGCCGTTCGGTCTTGTCGGCGTGGAAGCGGAGATAGACGATGTGCCGCTCGCGGCGACTGAGCGCGCGCATGGAGGCGGCGAGCATCAATCGGTCGTCGGCACCGGTGGCCGGCTCCGATCCGGCCGCCGCCGGTCGGTCCTCCTCGCCGGACAGAGACAGGGAGTCCCGCGCCCGCTCGGCGGCCAGGGCGCGCTCCACCTCGTCGGCATCGGTATCAAGAGCGGCGGCGACCTCCGCCGTGCTGGGGGATCGCCCCAGGCGGGTGGTCAGATCGCTCTGGCACCGGCGGATGTCGCGACTGAGCCGCTGAAGCTGACGGGGGATCCGCAGCCCGGAACTGCGGTCGCGCAGATGGTGCCGGATCTCCCCCTCGATCGTGGGGGCGGCGAAGCTGGCGAAGGCGACGCCCTTGCCCGGATCGAACCGGTCGCTGGCCTTGACGAGCCCCAGCGCGCCCACCTGGACGAGGTCGTCCAGCTCGGCTCCCAGCCCGGCGTAGCGGCGCGCCAGCGCCTTCACCAGCGGGAGGTGAGATTCGATCAGGCGGTCCCGCGCGGAGTCCGCGGACCGCTGGTGCATTGTGCCCACCGTCGCACCCTTCCGGCCCCTGAAGGCCCCCCTTCGTCAGCGATACCAGGCGGATGGTACCAATCGTCACGTGGCCGGCGCAGGGATCGGCGCCGGCACCCGGGGGGACATTCCAGATGTGGGGACTGATCGGGATGAGGGCATCCTCCGGGGTCTGGCGACGGCGCGCGTGCGCCACCGTGCACTCAGGCGCTGCCTGCTGGGCGTCGCCGCACTTGGGTCTGGACTGCTCGCCGCGGGACCGGCGCAGGCGCTGTCTCTCCCGTCCGCGGCCAGCGTCGGCGGGCTGGCGACCTCGGCCGTCAGCCAGGCCCAGTCGCTGGCGAGCTCGGCCGCCGTTCCCGCCCCACCGGCGTCCACCCCGGTCCCGGTCCCGGCCCCAGCCCCGGCCGCGGCCCGCCCGTCCGGGACGGCACCGGCCTCGGCGGCGTCTGCGGTGAAGGCAGTCGCCTCGGCGGTGGCCGCCTCGGCGCCGGCGGTTCGCGCCGCGGCGTCGGCTCCGGTCGCGTCGGCTCCGGTTGTCGCGTCGGCTCCGGTCGTGTCGGCGGCGCCGGTCGCCACAGCGAGTCCCGCGGCTCCGGCGAGTTCATCGTCGCGGAGCTCGCACGGGGCGCGACCGAGGTCGACGAATTCCCCGTCGACGGGCGCGGGCGCGGGCGCCGCGCGTCCCGCGCACCTGACGAGTCCGCTCACGGCCGTTGCGGCCACGTTTGTGTTCCCATCTTCTTCAGGGTTGCCCGCGGCCGCTGACCAGCCCTCCGGGGCCACCGCGCCCTCCGTCGTCCAGGTCGTCTCGTCGATCCTGCAGTCGGCGGGTGTGGTCCCGGGGCAGGTGACGCCGCAGTCAGCGCCGCCGGGCACGGCGCGATCCTGGCCGCTCCTCGGCGGCAGCGTCGTCCTTCCGAGCGTGGGAGTCGATGTCGTTGCCGCACTCGGCGCCGCCTCGGCAGCCGCGATCGTCGGTCCAGCGACGGTCGTCGGCGCCGGCTGGCCGCCGCGGGGAGCGGCGGGCGCGTCGCTTGACGGTCTGTACGGACTGTTTGGGTCGACCGGCACTCGGAGCCGGAGCACGGGCCTGCCCGGGTGGCTCGTGACCGGCTCCGGGGCCGGCGGGCGCGTCGTCGGCCGCGGCCGAGCCGCCGGCCCCGGTCCCGGCCGCGGAGGCTCCGCGGTCGCCATCGCGGTGGCGCCGGCGGCGAGCGCGGCGACGCCCGGATCATCGTCCCCCGGCGCCGTGCCCCGGACTGCCGCTTCGCTGCGGCGGCACACCGGCTCCCGTTCCGCGGCCCCGGTGCCGGCCCCGGCGACCGAGGCTCCTCCGGTGCTCCTGCCCGTGGGGGGCGGTGGTGCGTCCGCAACGGGAGTGGGGACAGGCTTGGGCGCGACGGCGGTCGCGCTGTTTGTGATCGCGACGATCTGGCTTCTTGAGCTGCTGAGCGGCCGGATCTCGCTGGAGCCCGCGGCGTGGCGGGAAACGCTGCTCCCGGCACGCCTTGAACGGCCTGGCTGACGCTCGCTGATCGAGCGGTTCGCTCCGCCCGGAGCCGACCGCCCCGTCTCGGCCGACACCCCGGCCGTGGGCGGATCCAGTGCACTGCCGCTCGTTCCGGCGATCCGCCGGACGAGGGCGAAACTCGAGATCAGGAGACACAGCATGCGATCCAGATGGATTGCTGCCGGCGTCAGCGTCCTCGCGATGGCTCTGCCCGCGAGCGCGATGGCCGGCACCCCACCAGGCGCCGGGCTGGGCGGAACCGGCCAGGCGCAGCAGGCCTCGCAAATGGCGGCGACGCTCCAGAGCGCCGTGTCCCAGGCGAGCGCCGCACAGAACGCGGTCAACGCGAACGCGCCGGTGAACGTCGCGGGTGGCGACGTCACCGCCGGGAGCAGCACCGCCAGTCAGGACGCGGCCAACGGCGCCGTCAGCGCCGCCGGCAACGCCTCAGGCACCCAGCAGGACAACAGCCAGTCCCAGACGGCTGACCCCACCGGCTCCACCGGAACCGGCGGCGCCGGCCAGGCACAGGGCTCCTCGCAGTGGGCAGCGACCCTGCAGGCAGCTCAGTCCCAGGCCCGGGCCGGTCAGAACGCCGTCAACAGCAACGCGCCCTCCAACACCGCCGGCGGCGACATCACCGCCGGAAGCAGCACGGCCGATCAGGGTG
Organism: Solirubrobacteraceae bacterium; assembly: GCA_035702755.1. Classification (GTDB taxonomy): domain Bacteria; phylum Actinomycetota; class Thermoleophilia; order Solirubrobacterales; family Solirubrobacteraceae; genus Palsa-465. The sequence goes on from DASSZQ010000094.1 coordinate 11,878, forward strand.
CGCACAACGGTGCCGGCAGCCTCGCCGGTAACGGTTCAAAGACCAGCCAGAGCAACACCCAGACGCAGGGTGCGGGCTCCGGTCCGGTTGTCATGCCAGAGCACAGTCAGGGCAGCGCCGATCCCAGCCAGGGCCAGACGTCAGGCTCAGGCCAGGGGTCCGGGCAGGGTTCCGGGCAGGGCTCCGGGCGGGCCCCGGATCCGAGCTCCGCTGATCCGGGCAGCGGTGGCGCCGGCCAGTTCCAGGGCTCCTCGCAGCGGGCAGCGACGCTGCAGGCCGCCAAGTCCAAGGCCGACGCGCAGCAGAACGCGGTCAACAGCAACGCGCCCGTCAACGTCGCCGGTGGCGACATCACGGGTGGCAGCAGCAACGCCACGCAGAACGCCGGCAACGGCGCGCTCAGCGGGGCGGGGAACCTGTCGGCGACCGATCAGAGCAACAATCAGTCCCAGAACGCGGGGTCGAGTTGCCTGATCGGCTGCGGCGGCAGTGGCCAGGCGCAGCTGTCTGACCAGGGTGCGCTGACCAAGCAGCTGGCGGACTCCTCCGCCTCCGCTCACCAGAACGCGGTGAATGCCAACGTTCCGGTGAACATCGCCGGCGGCAGCATCACCGGTGGCAGCAGCAACGCCACGCAGAACGCGTCCAACGGCGCGCTCAGCGGGGCGGGGAACCTGTCGGCGACCGATCAGAGCAACAATCAGTCCCAGAACGCGGGCTCAAGTTGCCTGATCGGCTGCGGCGGCAGTGGCCAGGCGCAGTTCTCCAGCCAGGGGGCGCTCACCGCTCAGGGAGCGTTCTCAGAGGCCAAGGCCAAGCAGAACGCGGTGAATGCCAACGTTCCGGTGAACATCGCCGGCGGCAGTATCACCGGAGGCAGCAGCAACGCCACGCAGAACGCGTCCAACGGCGCGGGCAGCGCCGCGGGGAACGCGTCGTTGACCGGTCAGAGCAACAACCAGTCCCAGAACGCGGGCTCAAGTTGCCTGATCGGCTGCGGCGGCAGTGGCCAGGCGCAGTTCTCCAGCCAGGGGGCGCTCACCGCACAGCGAGCGTCCTCTGAGGCCAAGGCCAAGCAGAACGCGGTGAACGCCAACGTTCCCGTGAACGTCGCCGGCGGCGATATCACCGCCGGTGACAGCAGTGCCAACCAGGGTGCCGCCAACGGCGCCGGCAGTCTCGCCGGCAACCTCAGCGGCACCCACCAGTACGGAGACCAGAGCCAGACGAGCAGCTGAGTCTCCACGGGGCAGTGGGTCAGACACCACCCGTCTGGCCCGCCCGCCCCGCCGCGCCAGGCGATCCCCGGCCGTCCGATCCACGGCGGCCGGGGATCGGCGC
>DASSZQ010000152.1:0-6511 GCA_035702755.1 Solirubrobacteraceae bacterium
ATCACCGTCGGCGACAAGAACTACACCGAGCAGTTCGTGCTCGGCCAGCTTTATGTGCAGGCCCTCACGGCCGCCGGGTTCAACGCGACGCTCAACCAGAACATCGGCCCGACGCAGGTGACGATGCAGGCCCTCAAGCAGGGCTCGCTGTCGATGTATCCGGAGTATCTCAACGTGTTCAACACGGTGATCGCCGGATCCAAGCGCAGCTACCGCACCCAACTCGGCGCCTTCCAGGCGGCGCAGAAATATGCCGAGAGCCACGGCCTGCAGCTGCTGCCGCCGACCCCGTTCAGCGACACCGCCGCCCTCGCCGTCACCGACGCATTCGCGTCCGAGAACCACCTGCACACGATCGGCGACCTCAGCCGCGTGGCCGGCCAGCTGACGATCGGCGGCCCTCCGCAGTTTCAGCAGGGCACGCCGGGGCTGCCGGCGCTGGCCAGCACCTACGGCGTTGTGCCCGCCGGCTTCAAGAGCATGCCGATCGGCGACCAGTATGCCGAGCTGGACAGCAATACCGTGCAGGCCGCCGATGTCGGCACCACCGACGGCGAGCTGGCGACCGGCGACTACCAGGTGCTGAGCGATCCGCGGCAGGTGTTCGGCTGGGGCAATGTCGTGCCGGTCGTCGCCGGCAAGGTGATCGCCGAGGAGGGACCGGCGTTCGTGGACGTGATCGAGCGCGTTGACCAGGCACTGACGACCAACGCCATCCGCCAGATGAACGAGCTCGTCGACGTCGCCAAGCTCAATCCCTCAGACGTCGCCAAGCAGTTCCTGCAGACCCACCACCTGCTGAGCCCGAGCGCCTACTGACGCCCCGGTCAGCGGCCGCTTGAGCCAAAGCCTCCGGCCCCCCGGACCGAGTCCTCCAGTTCGGCGACCTCCACCGGCTCGGTCATCGCGACGCGGACGACGACCAGCTGCGCGATCCGGGCGCCGGCGGCGATCTCAAACGACTCCCGCGGATCGGTATTGAGCAGCAGCACCCGGACCTCGCCGCGGTAACCGGCGTCGATGAGCCCGGGGGCGTTGACGATGGAGATGCCATGGCGCATCGCCAGCCCGGAACGCGGCAGGACCAGGCCGGCGTGACCGGCCGGGATCTGGATGGCGATCCCGGTGCCGACCGAGGCCCGCTCGCCCGGCCCCAGAACGGCCGGTTCGAGCGCGCGCAGATCGAGGCCGGCATCGCCGGGATGGGCGCGGTTCGGTAGCTGCGCCCGGCTGTCCAGGCGCACGAAGCGGAGGTTCATGCAGTTCGCGGCCGGCTCGGCCGCCGGCGCCGCACCGCGGGAGTCGTCGCGCGCCTACTCATCGGCGCCCGCCGTGGGCGACAGCGCAAACGGCGCATACCGGGCCGCGATGCTCGCCGGCAGGCGGGCCAGGACGCGGACGCCCTCCGGGGTGTCCTCGCGCTCCAGGTCGCCGGCGATCTCATGCAACTCGGCGAGGCGGCCGCCCTCCTCGTAGGGGACGAGCAGCTCCACCTCCGACAGACGGCGGGCGAACTCGACCTCGATGCGCTCGATCAGCGCCGGGATCCCCTCACCGCTGACCGCCGAGACGAGCAGGGCGCGGGGATGACGGTGCGACAGCTCGGCGCGGCGCTCGGCATCGATCCGGTCGGCCTTGGCGAGCACCAGCAGGCGGGGAGCCTCCTCGGCGCCGATCTCCTGCAGGACGTCGTCGACGGCGCGGGTCATCGCCGTCAGCTCCTCCTCATCGACGGAGGCGTCGACGACATGGAGGATGAGGTCGGCCCGGCGCGTCTCCTCCAGCGTGGCGCCGAACGCGTCGACGAGCTGATGCGGGAGCTTGCGGATGAAGCCGACGGTGTCGGTGAGCAGATAGTCGCGGCCGTCGGCCCGGAGCACCCGGGTCGTCGGATCCAGCGTGTGGAACAGGCGGTCGCGGACGGGGACATTGGCCCCGGTGAGCGCGTTGAGCAGCGTTGACTTGCCCGCGTTGGTGTAGCCGGCCAGCGCGATCTGGGGCAGGTGAGCCCGTTCGCGCTCGGCGCGCATGACCGAGCGGGTGGAGCGGACATGGGCCAGGCGGCGCTTGAGTGCCGCGATCCGGTCGCGGGCGAGGCGGCGGTCGGTCTCGATCTGGGACTCGCCGGGTCCGCGCGTTCCAATCCCGCCGCCCAGACGCTCCAGGTGCGACCACAGGCCGCGCATCCGCGCCAGGTTGTACTCCAGCTGCGCCAGCTCGACCTGGAGCTTGCCCTCAGCGGTGTGGGCATGGGCGGCGAAGATGTCCAGGATGATGGCGGTCCGGTCGATGACCGGTACTCCCAGCGCCGACTCCAGATTGCGCTCCTGGCGGGGTGAGAGCTCGTCGTCGCAGGCGACGAGATTGGCGTCGGCGGTGGCGATCTGGGTCTTGAGCTCGTCGAGCTTGCCGGCACCGAGATACGAGTTCGGATGCGGCTGGTCGCGGCGCTGGACCGTCTCCCCCACGGCGGCCACGCCGGCGGTTCGCAGCAGCTCGGCCAGCTCGGCCAGCTGGTCCTGCTCGCCGGCGGGCACGGCGGCGATCATGAACGCCCGTTGACGGGCGCGCCCGCCGCGTCCGCCCCGCCCGGCAGGGGCGTTGGCCGCGGCCGGACGCCGGCCGTCTCGGCGCGTGGAGGCGGCGCTGTCGGTCGACAGCGTCCCATTATCTGCAGCTCTGCTGTCTGCCACCGCCTGAAATGCTAGCCGCGGACCGGGCGGCGCCGCCCCGGGCGGCTCGTCTGCCGGGGGCGCAGGGGACGTGTCAGTCGCGCAGGCGGCTGAGCCGCTCGACGGCCTCAACGAGGCGATCGTCCGGAGTCGTCAGCGAGATCCGGAAGAAACCCTCGCCGTTGGGGCCGTAGGCGCCTCCGGGGGAGATGACGACCGCCGCCTCCTCGAGCACGTGCTCGCAGTAGGCGGCCGCGTCCTGAAAGCCGGCCGGGATCGGCGCCCAGATGTAGATCGTGCCCTTGGGCGGGGTGACGTTGACGCCCGCGCTGGCCAGCGCCTCGCACACCAGGTCCCGGCGGCGGCGGTAGACCTCGTTCATCGCCCTGACCTCGGCATCGACCTCCGGCTCCAGGGCGGCCGCTCCGGCGAGCTGGACGGCCTCGAACAGGCCGGAATCGACGTTTGACTTCAGGCGCCAGTACTGGGCGATCGCCTCGGCGTTGCCGACGATCGCCGCGCAGCGCCAGCCGGTCATGTTGTAGCCCTTGGACAGGGAGAAGACCTCCACTCCGACTTCCTTGGCCCCCGGGGTCGACAGGAACGAGGGAGCCACGTAGCCGTCGTAGGTCGTCTCGCTGTAGGCGTTGTCGTGGACGACGAGAAAGTCGTTGTCCTCGGCCAGCCGGACGGCGGAGGCAAACAGTCCGTCGGGGACGATCGCGCCGGTCGGGTTGTTGGGGTAGTTGAGGAACATGAGCCGGGCGCGGCGCAGGTGCTCGGCGCTGATCGCCTCCAGGTCCGGGGCGAAGCCCAGCTCCGGCTCAAGGCCCATGAGCACCGGCTCGCCGCCGGCCATGAGCGGGCCGCCGGTGTACACCGGGTAGCCGGGATCGGAGGCCAGGGCGACGTCGCCGGGATCGAGGAACGCGAGGTTGAGGTTGAAGATGCACTCCTTGGCGCCGATCGCCGGCATCACCTCGGTCTCCGGGTCCAGCACAACCCCAAACCGGCGCTCGTAGAAGGCGGCCACGGCCTCCCGGAACTCAGAGCGGCCCCGGTTGGTGGGGTACGTGTGGGTGCTTGGGTCAGCCACCGCCCGCTGGGCGGCAGCGACGATCGGCGCGTAGGTCGGCGTGTCCGGATCTCCGATCCCCAGGCTGATCACATCGATCCCGGCGGCGCGCTTGCGCTCGATCTTGCGCTCCAGCTGGGCGAACAGGTACGGGGGAATCTGTTCCAGGCGCCTACTCGGTCTCATGCAGCTCCTTGACGAATTCCGCGGCCAGCGAGCCGGAGAACACCGGGCGCGCCCAGCCGCTGAGGGTAACGTGCAGGTCCTCCTCAACCTCGACCACCAGCTCGCCGCCGTCGAGCACGACCGTCACCGGCGAATCGCCGCCGGTGAGCACATGGGCGACGGCCGCTCCGGTGGCTCCCGTGCCGCTGGCCGAGGTCTCCCCCACCCCGCGCTCAAAGATCCGCGCCCGGATCCGATCGGCGGCCAGCGGCGTGTACCAGGAGACGTTGGTGCGGTTGGGAAACAGCTCGTGCCGCTCGATCCCGCCACCGATGGCGGGAAGATCGAGCCCGTCCAGCTCCGCCGGGGCGTCGATGCGGATCGCGCACTGCGGGTTGCCGACCTGGACGTGCTGAAAGCGCCACTCACGGCCGCCGGCGACCAGGCTTCCGGCGCCGTCGGCGGGCCCGGAGGGGAAATCGGCCGACTGGGTGCGGACCCGGCCGATGTCGAGCGCGGCGGTCGTCGGCGAGGTGATGGTGGGGCGGATCTCACCGGCGGCGGTCTGGATCGAGAAGGTGTCAGAGTCCGTCCAGCCGCGGCGGCGGAGGTACAGGACGGCCTCGCGGGCCCCGTTGCCGGACAGCTCGGCCTCCGACCCGTCGGGGTTGAAGATCCGCAGCCGGGCCACGTAGCCGGGCCCGTCCGGCGGTTCGAGCAGGAGGATCCCGTCGGCGAACACGCCGGTGTGGGGCGCGCACAGCTTCCGGATCCTCCCCTGCGTGAGCGCGAACGGCAGGGCCTTGCGCTCCACGATCAGATAGTCGTTTCCGAGCGCATGCCATTTCTCGAAGTCCACGCGGCCGCAGTCTATGTGTACCGTCGCCCGGGCCATGGTTAGGGCACGCATCCTCCGGTCGGCAAAGGCCCCCCTGTTGGCCCTCGTCGTCGTCTCGCTCCTGTCGCTCGGCGCGCGCAGCCTGCTGCTCGGTGAGCCGTGCATGTCGCCGTGCACGCAGGCCGGCGACCACACGCTCATCTTCGACGAGGCCTACTACGTCAACGCCGCGCGGGTGATCGCGGGCATCCGCCCCCCGTCCGGCGCGCACTACAACGACGCCCCGCTTGGAACCGACCCCAACGCCGAGCACCCGCAGGGGGCGAAGCTGATCATGGCGGCGGCGATCACGATCTTCGGCGACGGGCCGTTCGCCTGGCGGATCGGCAGCCTGATCATGGGCTCGATCGCGATCCTGGGGATGTTCGCGCTCATGCGCGCTGCCGGCGCCGATCGCTGGATGGCGCTGCTGGCGGCGACGCTGATGGCCGCCGACAACCTTCTGCTCGTCATGGGGCGCATCGGCACCCTCGACATCTACGGGGTGGCCATGATGGTGTGGGGCGTTGCCCTCTACGTGCGCGGACGGCCGGTCGCGGCCGGCGTGGCGCTCGCCGTCGCCACCGCGTTCAAGGAGGTCTCGCCGTACGCGCTGCTCGTCATCCTGCTGCTGGAACTGGGGCGGCTGCTGGTGGCCCGGCGCGACCCGGCGGCCCCCGCCGATTGGAACGTGCGCGCCGCGGCCAAGCGCGTGGCCGCCAGCTGGTTTGTCACCGCGGGCGTGTTCGTGGGGCTGCTGGCGATCATGGACCTGATCGCCACCCCGTACGCCGACTCGCAGGCAAAGCTCATCACCGGCGGACCGTTTGCCGAGATCCTCCACATCATCAACTACGCCAAGGGGCTCACCAGCCCCCACGGGCCGCAGGGCATCGCGTCCTATCCCTGGCAGTGGCTGATCGACCTGCGGCCCATCCTGTATCTGCGGATCAACCCGTCGCTGCCGGGACACGGCCTGTACGCCATCCACCCGGTGGTCGCGTTCTGGGGGATGATCAGCCCGCCGATCCTCGCCCTCGCGCTCCCCGCGATGGCGTTCGCCGCCTACCGCATGGCGCGCCGGCGCCCGCGCGAGGCGGCGGCGGTCAGCCCCGGCGAGCGCGAGGTCCCGATCGTCGGCCTGGCCTGGTTCATCGGCACCTGGCTGCCGTTTGCGCTGCAGAGCCTCATCGACCAGCGCACGAGCTACCTGTACTACATGGTGGTCGTCATGCCCGGCCTCTACGTGACCGCCATCTACCTGGTCAGCCATGGCTGGCGGCTGGGGTGGCGCTGGCTGCGGGGGCTTGAGCTCGTGTGGGCCCTCGGGGTCCTGGGCGCCGTCATCGTCATGTATCCGTTCGTGGCGGTGTTCAACTAGACGGGCCCTCGCCCCGCCAGCGGGCGAGCAGATCCTCGGCGATGGCCTCGGCGCTGCGGTGGGTGCGATCGACGATGCTCACTCCGCCGAGCTTGCGCATCCACGTCAGCTGGCGGCGGGCGTAGTGGCGCGTGCGCCGCTTCATCCCCTCCACGTCACCCGCCAACAGCTCATCGAACCCCAGCGCCTTGCGCGCGGTCCCGGTGGCGCCGCGGGCCTGCGCCCGGCGCACCTCCGCCTCGGCGCCGGCCGCGAGCATCGCCTCGACCCGGGCGTCGATCTGCCGGTACAGCAGCGGGCGCTCCATGACGAGCCCGACGAGCAGCGTCGGCCGGCGCACG
>DASSZQ010000185.1:0-5170 GCA_035702755.1 Solirubrobacteraceae bacterium
CGGACTTATCGTCGCGTGCACTGACATTCCGGCTGAGGGGCTACGGACCAGGCGCACAGAGCGCGCCTGAAGGGGGCTTGTCACCGGGCAAACCGGATGCGTGGGGGCCAATTCCCACGCCCAGGAGGGTGGGCAGAAACGTGAGCGTACGTCGACCGTGGGCCGTTCGGTCCTGGGGAGTAACCGTCGCGTGCATGATCCTGGCGATCGGCGCGGCATTCCTGTGTCTGGCGGGCAGTGCCCGGGCAAACACGGGGACGCCGGTGATCATCGACAGCGACATGTTCACCAGCGCCGATGACGTGGGCGCGATGTCGATGGCGTTCGCTGACGCCAACGTCCTCGCCGTCAACCTCAACCAGCGGGTCATGAACGGCCAGCGCCCGGTCTCGATCGACACCTACAAGTGCGCGAACGCCATCGCCGCCTTCTACGGTGCCCCCAACGTCCCCATCGGCGTGCAGAGCACTCCGACGACCGTCGCGCCGAACACGCCTGATTTTGTCGGACCGTGCGGCAAGCTCGATCCCAACCCGGTGCCGTCGACGTTCCAGAGCGCCGTCTCGGTCGACACAACGGCCCTGACCAACGCCGCGGCCAACAGCGTGGTGATCATCTGCACCGGCTATGAGGGCAACCTCGAGGCGCTCTTGAAGGCCCAGCCCACGCTCGTCTCCACCAAGGTCAAGGAGCTCGTGATCATGGGCGGCGGCTATCCGACGTGGACGAAGGCGCCCGGTGAGAACAACTTCTACGGCGATCCGGCCAGCGCAGCGTACGTGGCGGCGAACTGGCCGACACCCATCGTCTACTCCGGCCAGGAGGTCGGCGACGCCGTCCTCACCGGTCACAGCGTCTCGACCTCACTGCCGGCGTACGCTCCGCTGCGCGTCGCCTACGAGGCGTTCGTCGGCGAGGGCCGGAACATCTACTCCTACGACCTGACCGCGGCCTACCACGGCATCGTGCCTTCGGACACATCGCTGACCGAATCCGCCGCCGGAACTAACGCCGTCAGCGCGACCGACGGCACGAACACGTTCACCGCGGGCTCGGGCACGCAGCACTACCTGACGCTCACCAGTGCACCGAACCTGGAGGGCAGCATGGAATCGCTGCTCGACACGCCCGGGAGCATCGCTGCCGGCACGGCGCCCACCAACAACGCAGCGCCGGCGATCAGCGGCACTCCGCAGATGGGCCAGACGCTGACGGCCTCCGGTGACTCGTGGACTCCGAGCACGGCGCAGGTCACCTACCAGTGGTTCCACTGCACCAGCACCGCGCAGAACAGTTGCTCGGAGATCTCCCAGCCGACGAGCAACCAGCTGGTGCTCAACCAGGCCACCCTTGGCGACCTGACCGGCCAGCTGATTGAGGTGCAGGCGCAGGCGAGCGTCGCGGGAGCGAGCAGCCCGGTCGTCACGTCGGCTCAGGTGACGGTGGTGCCGCCGCTCGGCGTCCCCGCCAACACCGCCCGGCCCGGGATCTCCGGCACCGCCCAGGATGGGCAGACGCTGACCGAGCTTCCCGGCACGTGGTCAAATTCGCCCAACAGCATCAGCTACCAGTGGGAGCAGTGCAACGCGTCCGGCACCGGCTGCACCGCCATCACCGGGGCAACCGGGCAGACGTACACGGTCAGCTCCAGCGACGTCGGCAACACGATCGTCGTCACGGAGACGGCCAAGAACACCACCGGGTCAAGCCTGCCCGCCAGCTCGCTGCCGACGGCGGTGGTCTCCGAGGCGGCGACGCCGGTGCCCGCCAACATCAGCGCGCCGGGGATCCTCGGCAACGCCGTGGCCGGGCAGACGCTCTCCGAGACCCACGGCTCATGGACCGGTAACCCCACCGGCTACACGTACCAGTGGGAGCTGTGTGACTGGATGGGCAACAACTGCTCGCCCATCTCCGGCGCCACCTCGCAGAACTACACGCTGACCGGGGCCGACGTCGGCAACACCATCAGGGTGCTGGAGTCGGCGACCAACGGCGGGGGCAGCAGCGCCCCGGCCACGTCGTCGGCCACCGGACTGGTGGCGGGCCCGCCCTCCGGCAACAACCCGCCCCCGCCGCCCGGCGGCAGCCGCAACGTGACCACGCAGGTGATCCACACCGCGCTCATGCAGGCCCTGGTGCTGCACGGCGGCGGAGCCCGCATCCGGACGCTGCAGCGCACGCACCAGTACCTGTTCACGTTCACCGCCCCGGCAGCGGGACGGCTCGTGGTCAGCTGGTACTACACGCCCCGCCACGGCCGCCGGGTGCTGGTGGGGACCGCCCGGGTCGTCGTGCACCACGCGGGACGCGCCCGGATCAAGCTGGTGCTGACCGGAAAGGGCCGAGCCCTGCTCCGGCACTCGAGGACGCTGAGGCTGACGGCGATCGCCGGCTTCACCCCGCTCCATGAGCGGACGACGAGCGCGAGCCGGAAGCTCACGCTGAGGCGATAGCCGCCCAACGCACGCGTGCGTCCCGCGCCGCGGTGCACCGGAGCAGTCAGCCGGTGCACCGCGGCGACCAGTTGCGGTCTGCGCCGTGACACGTCTCAGGTTGAGATCCGGTCGCATCGAGCAGCCGTTGCCGGATGCCCCGGACTCACGTGCGCGAGGTCGTCCTCTCCTCCTTCTGGGTGCTGCCGTCGCTGTGCGTGGCGGCGGCGATCGGCCTCGGCGTGGGGCTGCTGGCGCTTGACCACAACCTCGGCCCCACCCACGCCGGGTTCCTGTTCCCCGGTCCGCCCTCCGGCGCACGGTCGCTGCTGTCCTCGATCATCCAGGCGATGATCACGTTCACCGGCCTCGTGTTCTCCATCACGATGGTCGTGCTGCAGCTGACCAGCAGCCAGTTCTCCCCGCGCGTGCTGCGCACGTTCCTGCGCGACCGCACCATCCAGCTGTCGCTCGGCACGTTCCTGGCGACGTTCGTCTACGCCATGGTCGTCATGCGCGGCGTGCGCGGCACGTCAAGCGGCGCCGGGGTGCCCCGCGTGGCGGTGACCGTCACCGTCGCCCTGGTCGTCCTCAGCGTCGCCGTCTTCATTCACTACGTCGCCCACATCACCCAGATGATCCGCGCCGCCTCGATCATCGACTCGCTCGGCCGCGAGTCCCGCACCTGCCTGAGCCGCCGCTTCAGCGCCGCCCTGGGGGCCGACGAGGATCCGGGCGATCAGCCGCTCGGCCCGGTCCTGGCCACCGTGAGCGCCGCCGAACTCGGCGTGATCGTGTCCATCAGTGCCGAGCCGATCCTCCGGCACGCGCGCGAGCATGACGTGCAGGTGGCGATGGTGCCAAGCGTCGGCGACTTCGTCCCCGCCGGGGCCCCGCTGCTCACCGTCCACGCCGCCGGCCCGGATCCGGGGGGCTGGAACGAGGACACGCTCCGCGGCGACGTGATGTTCGATAAGGAACGCTCGCTGGAGCAGGACCTCGCCTTCGGCGTGCGCCAGCTCGTCGACATCGCCCAGAAGGCGCTCTCCCCCGGGGTCAACGATCCCACCACCGCCGTGCAGGCGATCGACGTCATCCATGACCTGCTGCGCCGGCTCGCGCCGCTGCGGGTGACGCCACACCACTTCGCCGACGCCGACGGCGTCGTCCGGCTCGTCGTCCCGGAGCTGAGCTTTGCCGGATACCTCGGTCTCGGCGTCGGTCAGATCTGGCCGTATGCCGAGAGCAACGTCCAGGTCCCGATGCGCCTGGCGAACATGCTCTCCGATCTGCTCACGGTGGCCCGGCCGGAGCACCTTGACGCCATCCACGGCTGGCTTGACGTGGTGCAGGGAGCGGCCCGGCGCGACCCCACCTGGAACACGACCCTCTCCGGGCGCCATCCCGTGGGTGGGGGGGAACGCACGCCGTATCCGCGGGTTTTCTCCTCATGACCGGCGCGGCCGGCGCGCGTAGCGTGCAGGTCAGGATGAGGGCACCGATCAAATCCGAGTCAGACGCCTTTCGCTTCACGATGGCCGCCACCGGCGTGATCGCGGCCAGCCTGCTCATCGGCTGGGCCACCGAACCCGTGGTGGGCATCGCCGTCTTCGCCGCGGGCGCGCTGGTGGCCGCGGGTGCGTATGTGGTGGTGGGACGGCGCGACCGGCGCCCGGTCCTGCGCGAGGCGGCCGGCGAGCCCCATCCTCACGGCGCGCCGGGGCGCCGCCACGTCCTCGTCGTCGCCAACATCGCCCTGTCCGGCGACGAGCTGCGGGAGCGGATCCTCGCCGCCGCCAGCCGCGACACCGAGTTCGACATCCTGGCGCCCGTGCTCAGCTCCCGCGTCCATTACACCGTCTCCGACGTCGACGACGAGCTCGCCGAGGCGCGCGATCGCCTGCGGCGCTCGCTGGCCTGGGCCGACCGCGCCGGCCTGGCCGCCCGCGGCGAGATCGGCGACCCCAGCCCCACCACCGCGCTGGAGGACGAGCTGCGTGACTTCAGCGCCGACGAGGTCATCGTCGTCACCCATCCCCCGGAGACCGAGACCTGGCAGGAGCAGGCCGAGCTGGAGCGCCTGCGCCGCGAGCTTGACGTCCCCGTCTGGCACTTCTCCGTCGACGGCGGGGTCGCCGAGGCGACCCCGTAGCCGGGCCGCTACCGGCGCGACTCGGCGAGCTTCCAGGCCGTCGGCAGCAGCATCGCGGCGAGCGCCGCCTTGATCGCGTCGCCGATCAGAAACGGCGTGAGACCGAGGGCGATCGCCTGACCGAGGCCGACGTGCAGGTAGACGGCCAGCCAGGTGACGCCAACGGCGTACATGACGACCTCGCCGGCGATCATCGCCGGCACCGATCCCAGAAGCGTCCGGTCGGCGCCGCGCTCGGCCAGCCGCCCGCACAGGGCCGCGCACAGCACGAAGCCGATCACATAGCCAAACGAGGCCCCGACGTAGCCGCTGGCCCCGGCGGCAAACCACGGCACGCCCACGAGGCCGGCCATCGCGTAGAGGGCGAGCGCGGCCAGGCCGCGGCGCCAGCCCAGCGCCGTGCCGACGAGCAGCACGCCGAGCGTCTGGCCGGTGATCGGCACCGGGGTGAAGGAGAGGTGGATCGAGATCTGGGCGAGCAGCCCAACCAGGCCGGCGCCGCCGACCACCAGCAGCCCGTCGCGCGCGAGCGTGCCGGGAACGAGGTCGGCGAGCACCAGGGGCGCGCGGCGCGGCAGAGTCA
>DASSZQ010000212.1:0-9068 GCA_035702755.1 Solirubrobacteraceae bacterium
GTCTTCGTCAGCACGATGCGCATGTTGCGCGTCTGCGGCGTGCCGAACTGCGACTTGTGGCTGTTGTAGTAGGAGGAGATCATCGCCGGGGTCACCGTGGTGGGGTAGCGCGCGGTGAGCTTGGTGTAGATCTGGTTGACGCGGACGCGGAACAGGATGTCCTGCGGCGTCTGGCCGCTCTGGGTGAGGAAGTTCTGGTACTGGCTGGCGGTCTGGAACTGGGACTTCTTGGCCTTCGCCAGCGCCGCCTGGACCTGGGCGTCGGTCAGCTTGATGCCCATCTTGTGGGCGTCGGCCTGGTACCAGTAGGCCTTGATCAGGAAATCCATGACCTGACTGGACAGCGACTGGAAGAGCTGGTTGCAGTCGGCCTTGAGCGTCTTGGTCGCCGTCTTGCGCAGCTGGGGCAGCTCGGCGCGCACCTGGGCGACGCACTTGGTGAAGTTCGGCGGATCCTCCGGGACGATCACCGGCTGGCCGGGAGCCTGGGCCGCCTGGCCCTTGGCGGCGACGTACATCCAGTGCTTGAAGGCACGGGTTGAGATCGGATTGCCGGCCACGGTCGCGACCGAGCCGGAGGGGACGCCGCTGCTGCTGCCACAACCGGCGATGACCAGAGCGACGGCCACAAAAAAGGCGCCAAGCGCCAGGATCAAGCGAGGAGGTTTCATAACGACCCGGCCGATAGTAGCGGGCCTCCTGCCGAGGAGACCGTAAGTATTTGAGAAGGATGCCGGGGGGCGGCCGTCACGCCGCCTCGCGCGTGACGGAGAGCAGCACGTCGGCGGCCCGCACGATCGCCGGGAACCGCTGCGCCGGATCCTTGGGGACCCGGACCGAGAGCTGGGACTTGCCGGACTCATACAGCGCCTCGGGGATCTCGGCCCGGATGGCCTTGGCCCGCACCGAATCAAGCTCAATCGGCGTCACCGCCAGGCGATCGCCGCGGACGGTCACCGCCCGCGCCCCCGCCTGGCCGAGCTTGATCCGCGCCTGCTGGAGCGAGATGAGGTTGAGCAGCGGGTCCGGCAGCTCGCCGAAGCGGTCCTCAAGCTCCTCGCGCAGCTCCATGAGGTCGGCGACCTCGCGGGCGCCGGCAATCCGGCGGTGGACATCGACCTTGGCCTGCTCGTACGGGATGTAGTCGGCGGGGACGTAGGCGTCGACGTTGACGTCGAGGCGGACCGGCTCCCACTCGGAGTCGGCCTCACCGGCCCCGGCACCGTCTTCCATGGCCGCGACGGCCTCGTCGAGCATCTGCATGTAGAGCTCAAAGCCGAGCGCGGCCACGTGCCCGGACTGCTCGTCGCCGAGCAGGTTGCCGGCGCCGCGCAGCTCCAGATCGCGCATGGCGATCTTGAACCCGGCGCCGAGCTCGGTGTAGTCAGACAGTGCCGACAGGCGGTTGGCCGCCTCCGGCGTCAGCGCCGCGGCGCTTGGATACAGCAGGTAGGCGTAGGCCCGCTCCCGCGAGCGGCCGACCCGGCCGCGGATCTGGTAGAGCTGGGCGAGGCCGAACATGTCGGCGCGCTCCACGATCAGGGTGTTCGCCTGCGGGATGTCGATGCCGGACTCGATGATGCTGGTGCACACCAGCACGTCGGCGTCACCGCGCAGGAAGCTGAGCATCCGCTGCTCAAGCATCCCCTCCTCCATCTGGCCGTGGGCGACCTCAAAGCGCATGCCCGGGCACAGCCCGCGCAGCCGGACCGCGGTCTCCTCGATCGTCTCCACCCGGTTGTGCAGGAAGAAGGCCTGACCGTGGCGCTCCTTCTCACGGATGAGCGCCCGGCGGACAAGCTCCTCGTCGTACTCGCCCACGTAGGTCTTGACCGGGCGCCGCCCCTCCGGCGGCGTCTCGATGACGCTGATGTCGCGGATTCCGGCCAGCGACATCTGGAGCGTGCGCGGGATCGGCGTCGCGCTCATGGCGATCACGTCGACGCGCAGCTTGAGCTGGCGCAGCAGCTCCTTCTGCTTGACGCCGAAGCGCTGCTCCTCGTCGACGACGAGCAGCCCCAGGCTCTTGGCCCGCACATCACGGGACAGGAGCCGGTGGGTGCCGATGAGGATGTCGACCTCGCCCTTGGCGAAGCGGGCGATCGCGTCCTTCTGCTCGGCCGCCGAGCGGAACCGCGAGACGTGCTCGATCGTCACCGGATAGTCCTTGAGGCGCTCGGAGAACGTCCCGTAGTGCTGCTGGGCGAGGATCGTGGTCGGCGCCAGCACCATGACCTGCATGCCGTCCTGGGCGGACTTGAACGCGGCGCGCAGCGCCACCTCGGTCTTGCCGTAGCCGACGTCGCCACAGATGAGGCGGTCCATCGGCCGCGGCGACTCCATGTCGGCCTTGACGAACTCGATGGCGTCGCGCTGATCCGGCGTCTCGGTGTACGGGAAGGCATCCTCAAACTCGCGCTGCCAGTCGCTGTCCGGCGGGAAGGAGTGGCCCTCGCGGCGCTTGCGCTCGGCGTAGAGGTTGAGCAGCTCCCCGGCCAGCTCCTGGGCGGCCCGCCGCGCCCGCGCCTTGATCGTCTCCCAGCGGTTGCCGCCGAGCTTGGACAGCGGCGGGTGCGCGCCGCCGGCGCCGACGTAGCGGCTGATCTTGGCCAGCTGGTCGACGGGCACGAACACGCGGTCAGAGCCGGCGTACTCGAGGTACAGGTAATCCCGGGTAACGCCGGCGACCGTCTTGGTGTCAAAGCCGGCGAAGCGGGCGATGCCGTGGTCCTCGTGGACGACGATGTCGCCGGTGCGCAGGTCGGCGAAGCTGCGCAGCACGCCGCGCCGGCGCTCCCGGCCTGGCTTCTCAGCGGCCCGGCGGCGCTGGAACAGGCGATGGTCCGGGATGACCGCCAGATGAAACTGGGGAGCGATGAAGCCGGCCTGCAGCCGGGCCTGGGCCATCGCGATCTGCCCTGCCTGGGGCGGGGCGCTGTCGTCGCCCTCGCCCAGCCACCGGGTCTTCAGCCGGCCCAGGTTGTAGGCGAACCGCTCCCCCTCGCCGCGGCGGGCGAACGTGAGCACGGTGCGGTAGCCGGAGCGGGCCAGCTTCTCCAGCTCCGGTTCGGCCTCCTTCAGTCCGCGCGCGGCGATGTCGGCGGTCTGGGCGCGGAAGGCGAACGGCTGGTCGGAGTCGATGCTCGACAGGCGGATGAGGACGCGCTCGTTGAGCTGGGCGAGGATGTGGTCCGGATCGACGTAGAGGTGATGGGCGTCCTCGTCGTGGAAGGCGGCGGTGACGTCCTGCCAGTGATCGGCGAGCGCCGGCTGGACGTCCTCGCTGCCGGCGATGAGCACCGACACCCCGTCGCCGGCGAGCTCCAGGAAGGAGTGGAAGTGCTCGACCGGGAGCAGCTCGGTGATGTCCGGGCGCTCGGAGGGATCCTCCAGGGCGGCGATCTCGGCCAGTTCCCGGTGCTCGGCCGAGAGCTCGGCGGCGGGTGCCACCTCCACCACCTCGGCCTCCTCCAGCGAGCGCTGGGTGAACGTGGAGAACCAGCGCAGGGAGTCGATCTCATCGCCGAACAGGTCGACACGCACCGCCCGGTCCTCGGTGGCGGGAAACACGTCGAGCAGGCCGCCCCGGATCGCGAACTGGCCCCGGTCCTCCACCTGGTCGACACGCTCATACCCGGCGGCGACGAGGTCCATGGCCGTCTCGTTGAGGTCGATGAGGTCGCCCTTGCGCAGGCAGAACGGCTTGGGGCGCATCGACGGATCCGGCACCTTCTCCGACAGCGCCACGGCGCTCACAACCACCACCGGAGCCGTCTGGGTCTGCTCGGAGCCGGCTCCGGGATCCTCGCCCAGCAGGGCGTCAAGCGCGGCGATGCGCAGGCCGACGAGGTGAGGTGGCGGAGCCAGGTGCGACTCGTAGGTGACCCCTCGGCTGGGGTAGTAGCGGACGCTGCGCGGCGCCAGCCAGCTTCTCAGCCCGCCGGCGAGGTCGCGGGCGGCGCGGTCGTCACCGGCGACGACGATCGCCGGGGAGTCGCTGTCCCGGTCCAGCAGCGCGGCGATGAGGTAGGCCCGCAGCGACTGGGAGACGAACGCCTCACCGCCCTCACGGGCAAGCGCCGCGGTCTGCGGATCGTCGTCGGCATGGGCGAGAAGGGGGTTGAGCATCGAGGTCGTCTCGAGCTCTCAGTCTAGGAATCGCTCACCGGCGCTCTGCGGCCCCTCGGCGGCCTCGCGCAGCACGCGCTCGGCGGCGTCGGCGGCGTCGTCCACCAGCGCCTCGACCTCGGCCCGCGGCTGGCGGAACTTGCCGAGCACGTATGCCGCCACGCGGTCAGGGTCGGTCGTCGGCGGCCGGCCGACGCCGATCCGGACGCGGCGAAAGTCGATGCCGCCGAGCCCGGCCTTCAGCGACTTCAGCCCGTTGTGGCCGGCCAGCCCACCGCCGAGGCGGACGCGGATCTCGCCAAACGGGAGATCGATGTCGTCGTGGATGACGAGCACGTGGTCGAGGTCGACGCGGAGCTCACCGCGCGCCGGGCCCACCGACCTGCCGGCCTCGTTCATGTACGTGTGCGGCATGAGCACGGCGACGCGGGCGTGTCCCGGGCCAACGCCCGTTCGCCCCTCGGCGAGCAGGCCGCGGTAGCGCTGCTTGGGCTTGCCGAGCTGCCAGCGGTCGATGAGGCGCTCGGCGACCTCGAAGCCGACGTTGTGCGGCGTGCCCGCGTATTCGCTGCCCGGATTGCCCAGGCCGACGATCAGCCAGTCGACGGGGGCCCCGCTGCGGCGGCCCGGCAGAGGCATGGACTACCGGTCTGGCTACTCGCCGCCGGACGGCTCGGCAGCCTCGCCGGCGTCGCCCGCGCCCTCGCCCTCGGCGGCCGCCTCCTCCGGGGCCTCCTCGCCCTCGCCGACGACGGCCGTCTCCTCCTCAATCTCCTCCTCGGCCTCGACCTGGAGGCGCGGCGGAGTCAGGGTGGCGATGACGGTCTCTGGATCGTCGAGCAGCGTCACGTTGGCCGGCGGGCGGACCGCCTCCAGCGTGATCGTGTCGTTGATCTGCATCTCGGAGACGTCGTGGGTGAGCGAATCCGGGATGTCGGTGGGCAGGGCCTCGATCGTCAGCTCGCGGGTGACGTGCTCCAACACGCCGCCGTCCTTGACGCCGGGAGCGTCATCACCGCCGACGAGCTCCAGGAACACGGTCGACTGGATCTTCTGGTCAAGCCGGACGCGGAGAAGATCGATGTGCATGGTCTCGCCGTTGACCGGGTGGCGGACGATCTCCTTGACCACCGCCGGGCTCGAGTCGCCGCCCTCGATGCTCAGATCAAGAACCGCGCCGGCGTGCGCCAGCGCGTGGCGAAGTGAGCGGGCGGACACCTGAAACGAGACCGGATCGCTGCCTCCGCCATAGAGCACGCCGGGGACGTTGCCCTGCCGGCGCAGGCGGCGCGCCTCGCGGGAACCCGCGGCCTCGCGGGGAGCGACCTTCAGTGCGGTGGATTCGTTTCGTGCCATCAGCGGCGTTCGATGGTAGCGACCATCCTGAAAAAACGCTGGCGGAGGTCGCTAACCGTGCGCTAACCTCTTCCCATGAGCGGCGCGGCGCTTATTGGGTGGATCGCGGGGGTGCATCTTTTGGGGCTTGGCTGCGTCGCCTTTCTGCTCTGGCCCGCCCTCCAGGAGAACTCCGGCGGCCATGACCACCGGTCCGAGGGCGAGGACGAGGGCTGGGGCCGCGGGCCCAAGACTCCACCCAGTCCCCCGGAGCCGCCCCAGGGCGGACTTCCGCTGCCGGACGCCCAGCCCGCCGGCGTGCGCCTGCGTGAGCACGGCACGCTCGGCGAGCGCCTGCCCCGGCGCGAGCGCCGGCCGACGCGTGAACCGGACCGCCGTCCGGCGCCGACCCCGCACCGCTCGTCTCGAAGCGGGCTGGGCAGGACGCGCCGGTAGCCGGCCGGCCCGGCTCCCCGGCGCCGGTCCTCTAGAACCGGGGCGGGCAGGACGCGTCGCTGGCCAACCGGCCGCTCACCTTCAGAAGATGGATGGTGAAGCCCACCAGCACGCTGCCGGCGTTGCGCACCCGGACGCACTGCACGCGCGGCAGCGATGATCCCGCCAGCCAGGCGACCCGGGCGACGCCCACACTCCCGGCGAGGGCGAACGTCGTCGACGGCGTGACCTGAAGGACCTCGACCTTCCCGGGGCGCCGGAGGGTCCGTGTCAGCTCGGCGGCCCGCGCGCGGCAGGCGGCGCTGCGTTCGCAGCCGTCGATGAGTGAGACGACCGCGGCCGTGTCGCCGCGCGCCTCGGCCGTGACGAGCTGGGTGATGGCCGCGTCCTGGGTGTCCCCTACGCCGATCGCCCGGGTGAGGAGGGCGGCGACGACGAGGAACAGGACGACGGTCAGGACGATCAGCGCGATGACGGAGCGGCGCCGCATGGCCGGGCACCGTAACCGACCCTGCGGGCGTAGCTACGAGTCGCCGCTGAGCTCCATGAAGCGCTGCACCGAGGCCTCCTGGTGCTCCAGCTTCTCGGCGAGCTCAAGGGCGTGCTCGGCAGCCAGCTCCAGAAAATCCTCAACGCACCGCTCCGGGTCGTCGGCCAGGGGGTAGACCCGGGAGAGGTCCTGCTGGGCGCAGGCGATCCCCATCGGAGGCCGTCCGTCGGCGAGCGTACGCGCGCTGCACACGGGAGTGACCACCAGCTGGGACTCGGTGGCGACAAGGGCCGTCGGCAGCAGCCGGTGGGCAGGCAGGCGGACCGACAGCTGCACCGAGTGGTCGACGGTCACCGTGCTCCCCACCAGGTCCCGCAGCGGCTCGCGCCAGACGTCAAGCACCGTGTCGGCGCCGACCAGCGCATCCCGCAGCGCGGTCGCCTGCTGCACGTAGAGCCGCTCCGCCTCCGCGCGGTCCTCGGCATCGGCGAGGTCCAGGTCGCACGGGACCCGCAGCAGCTCGTTGGCGGAGACCGTCGCGCCGGCGCCCCGGCTGCCGCTGGCGACATACGTCTGCAGCGTCCCGAGATCCCTCCGCCCGTGGAAGATGACGGTCACGGCCTCGCTGAGCGGCAGGCCGTTGACCCTCAGCGACACCGCCACCGCCGAGGTGTCGTCGATCAGGGCCCGCCGGAGCAGCTCCTCTGCTGCACCGTCATCCCGGGTCGGATCCTCGTCGAGCATGGTTCCCTCCTTACCTGCCTACTCGGCAACTTCCCGCCCTGTATTTACCCATGCAAGGCGGACTTTCTCCACCGCCAACTGGAGTATCCGCCCGCCATGGCGTCTGTCCATATGGCGCGCCGGTGTGCCGAGGGTGGTGCCGGACTCCCCAGACGGGCGATGCGACCGCCGAGTTGCGGGCCGCCCGCGCGGCCAGGTGGGGAGCCCCGTCTCCCGCCACTCTGGGGGAGATCCGGCACAAATCCTGCCGTTTATCCCCCAGAGTCACCCTGACAACCGCCGGCTCCGTGCCCTCGCCTCCCGCGAAATGTGCGGCAGCGGCGATGCCGGGCCCGCCCCGGCGGGGTAGGCTCCAGGACGACATGAAGCTCCTGTACAAGCCGTTCGCCATCATCGCCGGGCTGATCGCCAGCCGCGTCGGACGCTCGATGTTCCGCAGCCTGTGGGCGAAGATCGACGAGGCCCCGCCGCCGGCTCCGGGCACGGGGGAGGCGGGACTGGTCAAGGTCGTCGGCGCCCAGGCTCTCCAGGCGGGCGTCATGGCCGCGGTCGCGGCCGCCGTCGACCGTTTCTTCGCCAGCACGTTTCACCACCTCGTCGGCATCTGGCCGGAGAAGCGCAAGGAAGAGTCCGAGGACGAGCAGGACTGACCGCGTCGCCGCGCTCGGTTCGCCGCGGCTACGGGGCGGGGGCCGGATCCGCGGCGGGGATGTGCCACGGCTGAAGACCGGCACGGGCCCAGTCCGGCATCGGCATCTTGGTCGCCGTGGCGCGGTCGACGAACACATGCCGGATCTCGGCATCAAGTATCAGCTCGCCGTCGAGCCGCCGAAACCGGTGCTCTGATGTGATGCTGGTGGTGCCGATGCGGGTGACCACCGCCTCAAGCGCCAGCTCCTCGTCAAACCGGGCGGAGCCGAGAAACCGCATCCTCACCTCGGCGACGACGATGTCGACCCCGCGGTCGAGCATCGACTGGTAGCCGCCGTAGGCGGCCCGCCACATCTCGGTGACGGTGTGGTCGATGTAGGCCAGGTAGTGCGCGTTGAAGAGCACGCCCTGCTGGTCGCACTCCGAGTAGCGAACCCGGAGGTGATGCACGAACGCCTCAGCCACGACCGGGGGCCTTCTCGCTGCCAGGCTCAGCCACGACCAGGGCCCTTCTCGCTGCCGGGCTCGTCCGGGTCCTCGGCATCCCCGCCTCGCCCTCCCCCACGGAGCACAAACCCGCGCTCGGCCAGCTCGCCGACGGCGTCCTCAAACGCCTCGAAGTCCCGGCGCGTGAGCGCGTCGATCGGCCGGCCGGCCGGTCCGGCGGCGCGGACCCAGCGCCGCAGCACGGGGGCACCGGCCCGCTCCTGCGCCTCGTCAAGCAGCCCCAGGAGGATCGGCAGCTCCGGGCGGTGATCCAGCTGGCCGGAGAGCAGGCTCAGCGGGTCCACGGCGAGCACGGCGCACAGTTCGTCCTCGGTCAGCCCCAGCAGCTCAAGAAGCCGCGCCGCACGCTCACTCTGGCCTCGGTCGAACACTGCTGGCGAGGGTATTCCGTTCGCGGTCGCCGGCGCCCGGCGGCTGCCCCACGGCGACGGACGCCCGGTTGGTCGGGTCGCCGGCCCGGCCGGGTCGCTGGCCTGCCGGGTCGCCGGCCTGCCGGGTCGCCGGCTTGCCGGAGGTGCAGGCCCACCCCCCGGGCGCCGAGGCGCCTCCCGCAAGTTCCCCTGCATATGTCCAGAATTGGACATAGACAGGCAGGAAATATGACTAATAGGATTCCCGCGGGCCGGCCCAAGGGGCGCGGTTCACCACTCCCGGCGTCGAGCCACCTCGGCGCCGGGAGTTTCCGCTTCGGCTCCGCACAGGGGCCTGGCGACTGCGGCTGAGGCGCCCGTATGACGATTGCGCTCATCATCGTCCG
>DASSZQ010000297.1:0-2145 GCA_035702755.1 Solirubrobacteraceae bacterium
CTGGTCTGCTGCGAGGTCGGTGACATCGGGTTCGCCTTCTGGTGGCGCTTGATCATGTTCAGACCCTCGACGAACACGCGCTCGTGCTTGGGGTCAACGCGCAGAACGCGGCCCTTCTTGCCACGGTCCTTGCCGCTGATCACCACGACCTCGTCGTCGCTCTTGATCCGCGCGGGCATCAC
This sequence comes from Solirubrobacteraceae bacterium, assembly GCA_035702755.1. GTDB lineage: Bacteria > Actinomycetota > Thermoleophilia > Solirubrobacterales > Solirubrobacteraceae > Palsa-465. The sequence continues at coordinate 183 of DASSZQ010000297.1, forward strand.
AGCACCTCCGGCGCGAGCGAGACGATCTTCATGAAGTTGCGCTCACGCAGCTCACGCGCGACGGGCCCGAAGATGCGGGTGCCGCGTGGATTGTTGTTGTTGTCGATGATGACGGCGGCGTTCTCGTCGAAGGCGATGTAGGTGCCGTCCTCGCGGCCGTGCGCCTTCTTGGTGCGCACGACGACCGCGTCAACGACGTCGCCCTTCTTCACCGAGCCGCCCGGGCTGGCCTGCTTGACGGTGGCTTTCACCACGTCACCGACGCCGGCGTAGCGGCGACGGTGTCCGCCCTTGACGCGAATCACGAGAATTTCGCGGGCACCGGTGTTATCGGCGACCCGGAGCCGGGTTTCGTTCTGAACCATGTCTACTGGGCCCTCTCGACGACCTCGACCAGACGCCAGCGCTTCAGGCGCGAGAGCGGCCGGGACTCGCGCACCACGACGATGTCGCCGGTGTGCGCCTCGTTGGCCTCGTCGTGAGCGTGCAGCGTCGTCGAGGTGCGGACGATCTTCTGGTACTTGCGGTGACGCCGCGCGACGTCGATCCGCACGGTGATGGTCTTGTCGGCCTTGTCGGAGACGACCACGCCCTGGCGGGTCTTCTGCTGGCCGCTCTCGTGCTCCCGCGCCGGCGTGGCCGTGCGCTCGTGCGCGGCCGCCTGATAGGCGGTGCGCTCCGCGGCGCGCCGGGTGCGGCGGGCGGATGCCTTCTGCTTGCGGGCCTGCACGCGCTCGGCCTGGCGCTCCTCCGGTGTCAGCGCGTCACGCTGGCCGGTCCTGGCCGCGCGTCGGGCGCGCAGAACCTGACGGCGCTCCTTGGGAGTCAGTTGGACCACGGGTTCGGCCGCAGCCGCCGGTTCGGCCGCAGCCGCCGGCTCGGCCGCAGCCGCCGGTTCGGCCGCAGCCGCCTCGGCGGGCTCGCTCGGAGCCGCCTCGGTGCCTTCAGGAGCCGCTTCGCTGACCGGCGAAGACGCGTCGTCGGACACGGCCTCGTCCGCGGCGGGATCGGGGGTGGCCGCAGCCGCGCCCTGAGCGGGCGCCTCGGCTGCCTCCACCGGAGCGTTGGCCTCGACCGGCGCCTCGGCCGAGGCATCGGCGGCGGCCGTCTCTTCAATCGTGTTGTCTTCGTCAGCCATTGATCTCAATTCCACGTTCATTGGCGATCGTCAGAGCCCTGGCGATCTCCTTCTTCGCACGGCGCAACCCCGCCGTGTTGTCCAGCTCGCCCGTGGCGTGCTGGAAGCGCAGCCCGAGGAGGTCCCGGCGGGCCGTCTTGATGTGTTCGACGAGCTCGCGCTCGTCGAGGTCACGCAATTCCGTGGTCTTCATGCCTCGGCCTCCTCCCGCACGACGAACTTGGTGCGGACCGGGAGCTTGTGACCGGCCAGGCGCATCGCCTCGCGGGCGAGCGGCTCCGGCACTCCGGCCAACTCGAACATCACGCGACCCGGCTTGACCACGGCGACCCAGCCCTCGGGCGATCCCTTGCCGGACCCCATGCGGGTCTCGGCCGGCTTCTTGGTGTAGGACTTGTCGGGGAAGACGTTGATCCACACCTTGCCGCCACGGCGGATCTTGCGGGTCATCGCGATACGGGCCGCCTCGATCTGTCGGTTGGTGATCCAACCGGCGTCGAGGGCCTTGAGGCCATACTCGCCGAACTGGACCTTCACCTGTCCGCGCGAGAGCCCGGCCCGCCGGCCGCGGTGCTGCTTGCGGTGCTTGACACGCTTGGGCGCGAGCATCAGCCGTTACCTCCGCTGGGCGCGGAACCGCCGCCGGCGCTGCCGCCGCTCTGGTTGCCGCCACTCTCGTTGCCGCCGCCCTGCGGGCGCGGCCCGCGGTTCGGCTGACCCCCGCCCTGCGGGCGAGGACCACGATTGCCTCCGGGACTGCCGGGACCACGTCCACCGCCGCCCTGACCGGGACCGCCCGGACCACGTCCGCCGCCGCCCTGACCG
>DASSZQ010000011.1:0-55237 GCA_035702755.1 Solirubrobacteraceae bacterium
TGGTGAGCCCGCGGACGTCCGTCGCTCTCAGCGCTGGGCGCCGGCGCTCCGTGACCCCCCGGCGGACGCCGGTCATCCTGCCCCCGCCACCGGTGAGCAGCCCCCGAACGATCCCGCAGGCACAGCCGGTGACGTCTCTCCCCGTCGGCCTGGCGCTGTTGGCGCTGGCCGCCGTGGGGCTGCTCGCGGCCGCTGACGGCTATCGCAAGACACGCAGGCGCCTGCGGGCGGGACGGCCGGGCCAGCCCCCGCACGGCAACCTCAGAGCACGAGGAGGGGCACGGTGACCAGAGTCGCCATCGAGGTCCCACCCTCGCCGCCGGCGCCGGACGCCGGGCGTGAGCGCGTGAGGGTGCTCGTCGCCGATGGCGACGGGCTGGCACGGCGCATGATGCGCGAGGCGCTGCATGACGCAGCCGGGGTGATCGTTGTGGGTGCCGCGCGCGAGGCCCATGACACGCTGGAGCTGACCCGCCATTACCGGCCGGACGTCCTCCTGCTGGATGCGGACCTACCGCCCGGAGGGGGCGAGGAGGTGATCCCGCGCGCCCTGAAGGCCAGCCCGCTGACCCGCGTCGTGACGATCTCCAGCCGGGAGGACGAGAGCGCCCTGGATGCACTGCGCGCCGGAGCGGTCGGACACATCAGCAAGGATCTCGAACCAGAGGTCCTCGCCGGCCTGGTCCGCCGAGCCGCTGACGGGGAGGCGATCGTCCCGCGACGACTGGTCATGCCGTTGCTCAGTGCCGTCCACGCCGTTCCGGAGGCCGGCTGGCGGCCGTTGCGCAGCCGCCTGACAACCCGGGAGTGGGAGATCGTTGAGTTGCTGGCCACCGGCGCGTCAACCCAACACATCGCCGACAGCCTGTTCCTGTCGGCGACCACCGTCTACAGCCACATCAAGAGCGTGCTGCGAAAGCTGGGCGTCCATACCCGGGATGAAGCGGTCGCCGCGGCCGAGCGATTGCGAGAGGAGGAGATTGCCGAGCAGCCCTTCAGCCTGGCAGTGGCGAGACCCTGATCAGACACCCGCCTGGGGGTCGCACCCACGGCCAGTGGGGGGGAAACGTCCCCACCCGTCTCGACAAAAGTCACACCACCACCAACCGTGACTACGGGAAAAGTAGTTGTACACGACCATCGTCTCAGCGCAGCGGAAGGGCCCCCCGCCGCCGGGACACCACAACCCACGAGGTAGATCACATGCACGAACTCACCAGTCACCAGATCGACACCGAGCTGGCCGAGCAGCTGCCCGCCCGCGAGCTCATGAACTGCTGCTACGGACGCCGGTCAGGCGGTGGCACCTATCAGAGCAACTCCGCGTCCCAGGGCAACACCTACCAGGGCGGATTGATCAACGTCAACGTCAGCAACGATCAGATCAACCTTCTGTCGGCCGGCAACAGCAACGGCGGCATCTATCAGGCCAACGTGAGCTGACATCCGTCTGGAGGGTCAGGTACGTGAGACGGGGTGGGCGTCGGGCCACCCCGTCTCGATCCACGCCGGTGGTGTCGACAGGCACAGGTAACGCCTCAGGGGCCTGTCGCAACCGCACCACATCATCACAACCCAGGAGGTGGGGACTCATGCAGGAAATGGCAGTGCAGCAGCTTGACGGCGAGCTGGCCGAGCAGCTCCCGGCTCGCGAGCTCATGAACGTGGCCTGGGGCAGGAGCGCAGGCGCCACCCAGACCAACATCGCGTATCAGGGCAACACCACTCAGGTGGGGCTGATCAACGTCAACGCCAGCAACGATCAGGTCAACCTCCTGTCGGCCTTCAACAGCAACGGTGGGATCTATCAGTCGAACTACTGGAAGTAGCCCGGCGCCAAACGCAGGTCCAGTGTCCCAGCGGGGTGGCCATCGTGCCGCCCCGTCTGCTGCCGGAGGAAGGTGTGGGCTCTCCCTTCGCCGCACAACGGCGGCAATGAAGGGGGCGCGGCCCTGGAGCCACCAGGTTGTGCGAAAACCGGTGGACGGCTTTGAATTTCGTCAACAAGGGCCGCCTGGCATCCGATCTGTACGAGATCGTGAGTGCCAATCCGAATCTCGCACAAGTCAGCCGTTCCATCGTCGCCGCCGACACCGCAATCATCCGTGCGCCCCTTCACCACCGCCGCCCCTCACCCCACCGCCCGGCGACGACCCCCGGAGGAGGAGGTAGGTGGGGGAGAAATCTCACCACCTGCGCAGGGATGAATCTCCAGCACGGTCACGAGGCCAGCGGGAAAGACTATGGGTACACACAGCAGCGTGTCAGCGCCGGAGGCACAAGGGGCCCGTTGCGTCCAGAGAGCCTGACACCACAACCCAGGAGGTAGGACTCATGCAAGAGATTACAGTCCATCAGCTCGACGCCGAACTGGCCGAGCAGCTGCCCGCCCGCGAGCTCATGAACTGCTGCTGGGGCCGGCAGTCAGGCCCCAGCACCTACCAGACGAACGTCGCCTCGCAGGGCAACACCACGCAGTTCGGACTGGTCAACGTCAACGCCAGCAACGACCAGGTCAACCTCCTGGCGTTTGGCAACTCCAACGGCGGCATCTCCCAGTTCAACGGGAGCTAGTCACGGTCCGGGGGCACCTGGTGCAACGGGGTGGCCACCGCGCCACCCCGTCGCCATCTTCACGCAGGCCTGAGATCCAGACGATGAGAGATTGACGATGAGCTCCGCCCTGATGACCACGCCACAAGCGGCGACAACCGCGGAGGAGCAGCCGTTGCGTGCGCCGCGCCGCACCTGGCCGCAGCTGCTGGAGGGAACCGCGCTCCTCGGCCGGTTTGCGGGGTCCGGTCTGCGTGAGCCGCCGTATCTGGTCCGCCGTCACGACGGCCAGATCGTGCAGCTGTCCCCGCTGCTGTATGCGATCGCCTCCTGCATGGACGGTCGCCAGCTTCCGGACATCGCCACCGCGGCCACCGACCTCCTCGGCCTCCGGGTCTCGCCGGACCTGATCGCTCATGCCGCCACCCAGAAGCTCGCCCCCCTTGGGCTTGTCGCCTATCCGGATGGCAGCGAGCCGCGCCTGGAGGCGCTCAACCCGCTCCTGGCGCTGAGGTTCCGCGCCGGCATCATTCCGGCGGGGGCCGTCAACGCCGTGGCGGGCGTGCTGCGCGTCCTGTTTGTGCCCGGCGTGATGGTGGCCGCGCTCGGAGCGCTGCTGACCTGCGACGTCTGGCTCGCCACCGCGCACGGAATCGGCGCCGGAGTGCGGACGATCATCCACAGCCCCACCCTGGGGCTGGCGCTGTTTGGGCTGCTGATCCTCTCGATGGCCTTTCACGAGTGCGGTCACGCCGCCGCCTGCCGGTACGGAGGCGCTCGCCCCGGACGCATCGGCGTGGGCATCTACCTCGTGTTCCCCGCCTTCTACACCGACGTGACCGACTCCTACCGCCTCTCACGGGGCGGGCGGCTGCGCACGGATCTGGGCGGCGTCTACTTCAACGCCCTTGTCGCACTCGCCGCAGCCGGCGCCTACTTCGCCACCGGCTATGAGCCGCTGCTTGTGGTCACCGTCACCCAGCAGGCGCTGCTGGTCGACCAGTTCGTCCCGTGGCTGCGCCTCGACGGCTATCACATCATCAGTGACCTGATCGGCGTCTCGGATCTGTTTGCGCGGATCAAGCCGGTCGTCCTCAGCCTTGTGCCCGGCCGCCCGCTTGACCGGCGCGTGGCCGAGCTGAAGCCGTGGGCGCGGGCCGCGGTCTCGATCTGGGTGATCAGCACGGTTGCCGTGCTGACGGCCGCGCTGGCGATGATCGTCGTGTCCGCTCCCGGATACCTGCGCCAGGCCTGGCACTCGCTGATGCTCCAACTCCACGGCGTCGCCCTCGGCGTGACCACAGGCAATGTGATCGCCGTGATCGCCGGCGTCATCGGCGCGTTCATGCTCGTCCTGCCGGTGGCGGGCATGACGCTGACCTACCTCATGCTCTGCCGGCGGATGGGGGCCTCGCTCGCCACCCGGAGCGTGCGCGTCGATCTGACGCTGGCATCACCCAGGCCGGATGACGCCCCCGCCCCCGGACCCGCACCCACCGTCGGCTGACACGAGGCGCGCGATTTCGGTCACGCTCGCTCACGGCACCAGCACGATCTTGCCGTGGGTGTGGCCCCGCTCCACTTCGCGGAAGGCGGCCTGGACCTGCTCCAGGGGATAGACGGCCTCGATCGGCACCTCCAGCTCCCCGCGCTCGACCAGCTGCGCCAGCTCGGCGAGGACCGCGGCCGTCGACGCCGACATGCTCCCCTCCATCTTCGTCCCGTGCCGCTGAGCGGCGGCGAAGTCGATGATCGTCTCAATCCGGCCCGGCGCCACCCCCAACTCGAGGGCGAGCTCGACGTAGCCGTCCCCCACGGTGTCGATGAACGCGTCAACGCGGGTCGTCGCCCGTCGGATCCGCTCGGCCACCCCCTCCCCGTAGGTCACGGGGATCACCCCGTGCTCGCGCAGCCACGCGTGGTGCGGCTCACTGGCCAGGCCGACGACCTCCGCCCCTGCGCGCCGCGCCAGCTGAACGACCAGCGAGCCGACGCCGCCCGCGGCGCCGGCGACGACGACGGTGTCCGAGGCCGATGGCGACACCGCCCGCACGGCGGCATACGCCGTGCAGCCGACGACGTACAGCGACCCGGCGACCTCCCACGGAACGCCGGCCGGCCGGAGGGTCACGTTCTCGGCCTCGACGACGACGTGCTCGGCGTGGCTGGCCCGGTTGTGGGTGAAGCCGAGGACCTCGTCGCCGATGGCAAACCCGGTGACCCCCTCGCCCACCTCCTCCACCACGCCGGCCAGGTCGCTGCCCTCGCCGGACGGAAACGTGGCGGGAAACCGCTCATGCATGGCTCCCTGGCGGATCTTGGCCTCACCGGGGTTGACACCCGCCGCCCGCACTCGGACGAGCAGCTGCCCACGGCCGGGCCGCGGCGGCTTTACGTCGGCCACGTACAGGACGTCAACGGCACCGTACTCATCAAATCTCACCGCGCGTGACATGGGCGTTCCTCGCAGGTCTGGGGCTCGGCTCTGACTCTAGGCAAGCGCGGCCCGTCCGCGGACAGGGTTACGGTGCGGTTAGCGCCCCCGGGCGCCGAGGTGACCTCTGCCGGACCTTCTTGCTATGGTCGCCCGCGACCGCGGATGTCCCAGCAAATGGGGTGAGACGGGCCTGCGCGGACGATCCCCATGAGCAGTCCTCGTCGCACAGCTCACCGTCGTTCCGCCGCCGTTGCCCTGGGTCTGGCCCTGCTGCTGACGATGGCCTGGGCCGCGTCGCGCCTCCTGGCCACGGCCGCGGCCGCACAGCCGAGCCTGGGGCAGCTGAATTCCGAGCTGGGCCAGTCGGAGGCCCGCCAGCAGAGCCTGAGCTCGAGCGTCAGCTCGCTCAACGGCCTGATCGGATCCCTGGACGGGCAGATCAGCCTGGTGCAGGAACGCGAGGCCGCCGTCAGCCGCGATCTCGCCGCCGACCGCGCCCGGCTGGCCCAGGTCCAGGCCTCGCTCGCCGCGCAGCGGGCCCGGCTGGTGATCCTGCGCCGGCGCCTGGCCCTGGCTCAGCTCATCCTCCGCCGCCAGCTCGTCTCCAGCTACGAGGGTGGACAGCCGGATCTCGTCTCGGTGGTGCTGGAGGCCAACGGCTTCACCGCGCTGCTTGACCAGCTCAACTACCTGGGCATGGCCGAGCACCGCCAGCAGACGATCATCACCATCACCCGGCAGGCCAAGGCGCAGGCCGACGCCGCCGCCCGGCGCCTGGCCGCGCTCCAGGCGTCCGACCGTCAGATCACGCAGGCCGCCGCCGTGCATCAGCAGGCGCTGGCGGGGATGAACGCGCTGCTGTCGGCCAAGCAGTCGGCCCTGAGCCGCGCCCGGGCCGCCCAGCGCTCGGCGCTGGCCGCCGCCGCCGCCCGCGCCGATCAATTGCGCCATCAGATCTCCCGGATCCAGGCCGCGCGCGCCGCCGCCGCCGCCCGCGCCGCCGCTGCCGCCGCAGCCGCCGCCGCAGCCGCCGCTCAACGCGCCGCCGCCGCCACGCCCGCGGCGCCGGCGCCGGTGCCGTCCGGCTCGGCACCGGTCCCGTCCGGCGGCTGGGCGATCCCGGCGGCCATCGTGCTGTGCGAGTCCGGGGGCCAGAATCTTCCGCCCAACAGCGCCGGAGCCTCCGGCTATTACCAGATCCTCCCGTCCACCTGGAAGCTGTTCGGCGGCACCGGAGCGGCCGCCTACCTCGCTCCCAAGTCAGAGCAGGACGCCGTCGCGTCGCGGATCTGGGCAGGCGGCTCCGGAGCATCGAACTGGGTATGCGCCGGGATCGTTGGGATCCACTGACTGGGCGGCGCCACCGACGATTGAGACTCGTGGCGGCGGGCGTGATCCTGCTTGTCGCCCTGGGGGTGCGCCTCGGCTACAACGCGGCCGAGCCGTACCACGCCATCAACGACGCCGGCACCTACAACCGGATGGCGAGCATGATCGCCACGTACGGCGACTATCACGTCGGCGACGCACCGAAGTCAGGCGCCGGCGGCTCCCGCGGGCCGACCGCCTACTTCCCGCCGGCGTTCCCGTACTACCTGGCGATCGCCGACCTGATCGACGGGCATGAGGCGGGTGGCAAGTCGGCGGTTGCACCGGAGCGGGTTGAGATGGCGGTCACGGGGACCATCGGCGTGGCGCTCCTGGGGCTCGTCGCGCTTGAGGCGTTCGGCGAGGGGGTCGCGCTGGCGGCCATGGGGCTGGCGGCCGTGTACCCGGTGTTCCTGGAGACCTCGGGGATCCTCGCCGCCGAGAACCTCGTCGTCCCCCTCCAACTGGCGGCGGCGTATGCGGTGCTCCGCGCCGGGCGAGCCCGCGGGGCGGGACGGGCCTACGGATGGATCGCCGCGACCGGCATCCTGACCGGCCTGGCCGCGCTGGCCCACCAGAACGCCATCCTGTACGTGATCCCGTTTGGGATCGCCGCGTGGTTGGTGGTTCGGCGCCAGGACCGCGGCGCGCGGCCGCGCCTGCGGGCACTCTCCGGACCGGTGGTGCTCGTCGCGCTCACGTGCCTGATGATCGCGCCGTGGACGATCCGCAACGCCGTGCAGCTGCACACGTTCGTGCCGATCTCCGACGAGACCGGGATCACACTGGCCGGCACGTACAACCCGCGCTCGGCCGATGACCCCCAAGTGCCGTACAAATGGCACCTGTTCAGCCACGTGCCGCAGCTGCGCCACTTTGCGCGGGAATCGAATCGCGACACCGAGCCCCAGCTCTCCAGCCACCTGACGACGGCCGCGCTGGACTACATCACGGCCCACCCGCTGGCGCCGATCGCGGCCAGCGCCGACAACACCCTGCGGATGTTCGAGCTGGAGGGGACGTTCGCCTGGCACGCGTCGACGGCGGCGCTCAACATCCACGAGCCGTGGGCGACGATCGGCGTCTATTCGTTCTACGCGCTGTGCCTGATGGCGATCGCCGGAATGTTCACGCGGCGCGCCCGGCGGGCTCCGTGGTGGCTGTGGCTGATGCCGATCCTGTGGTGGATCTCGATCGTCCCGATCAATGTCGAGACGCCGCGCTTCCGCGAGCCGATCGACCCGTTCCTCATCCTGCTGGCGGCGGCCGCCGTGGCCGCCGCGGTCGACCGGCTACGGCTGGGCCGTGCGCCAGTCCGGCGTCGTCGGCGCTCGGCCGAGCTGGCGCCGGACCAGACTGAGCTGATCCAGATGGTCCAGCGCCTGGCCTGAACCGACGGCGACACAGGTCAGCGGCGAGTCGGCCCGGAAGACGGGCATGCCGGTCTCGGCGGCGACCATCTCCGGGAAGCCGCGGATCAGGGTGCCACCCCCGGCCAGCAGGATGCCGTCGCGGGCGATGTCGGAGGCGAGCTCCGGCGGCGTCTCCTCCAGGGTGTCGCGGATGGCCTGCATGATCTCGCGCAGCGGGCCCATGATGGCCGTCCTGACCTCCTCGGAGCGCAGCTGCACCGCCGTCGGCAGGCCGGTGGCGAGATGGCGGCCGCGCACCTCGGTGACCAGTTCCTCCGCCTGCGGGACCGCGGAACCGAGCTCGATCTTGATCGCCTCGGCCGTCCGTGAGCCAATCGCCAGGTGATAGACCGAACGGATGTAGTGGGAGATGGCCTCATCCATCTCATAACCGCCGACGCGGACCGAGCGTGAGATCACAATCCCGCCGAGCGAGATGACGGCCATCTCGCTCGTGCCGCCGCCGACGTCGACGACCATTCGGCCGACGGGCTCCTCGATCGGCAGCCCGGCGCCGATGGCGGCGGCGATCGGCTCCTCGATGAGATGCACCCGGCGGGCGCCGGCCGCCAGCGACGCCTCCTCGACGGCGCGCTTCTCGACCTCGGTGACGCCGGACGGGGCGCAGACGATCAGACGAGGATGGGCCATCCGGCGGTCGATGACCTTGCGGATGAAGTAGCGCAGCATCTCCTCGGTGACCTCGAAGTCGGCGATGACGCCGTGGCGAAGCGGCCGGGTGGCCGAGATCGAGGCGGGGGTGCGGCCGATCATCCGCTCGGCCTCGGCGCCGACGGCGTGAACCAGCCCGGTGTCGACATCGGAGGCGACGACCGAGGGCTCGGAGACCACGATCCCGCGCCCGCCGACGTACACCAGCGTGTTCGCGGTGCCGAGATCGATCGCCATGTCGTGGACCCCCAGGCTGGGGGTCAGGTGGCGCCGCGAGTTGTCCCGGCGGGAGCCGTCTCTGCGGAATCGCATCACGTCAGACTGCCAGATGCCAAGCGACTGCGCGAGGGCTGATCAGCGGTCGCCCGGAAGTTTCCGGGGATACTGCGAGACGGGCTCGGCGATGTTGAGGGCGGTCCTGATGATCCGCTGCTGCTCGGTGGCATGGGCGATCGGATAGCCCTCGCCGGAGGCGGCCCGCTCCGGCCGGCCGATGTAGCCGAACTGGAGTGTGTCCGGCAGCACCTGGAGCAGACGCGGCGACATGAAGGCGCGGGCGCCCATGTTGCGCGGCTCCTCCTGCACCCACACGACCTCGCGGAGGTTGGGATAGGAGGCGACGAGCTCCATGATCTCCCGCTGCGGGAACGGGTAGAGCAGCTCGACCCGGCCGATCGCGATCCGCCCGTCGGCCTCCTCGCCCTCGCGGGCCTTGGAGGCCAGCAGGTCGTAGTAGATCTTGCCCGTGCACAGCACCAGCCGGGTCACCTGCGCGGGATCGACGTGCGGGTCGCCGAGCACCGGCTGGAAGCGGCCGTCGACGAGGTCCTGCACCCGGCTGGCCGCCTGGGGCAGCCGCAGCAGGCTCTTGGGGGTCATGATGACGAGCGGGCGCTGCTTGGCGATCCGGGCCTGGCGGCGGAGCAGGTGGAAGTACTGAGCCGGGGTCGTCGGATTGGCGATGCGGATGTTGCCCTCGGCGGCGAGCTGCAAAAACCGCTCCATCCGAGCCGAGGAGTGCTCAGGTCCGGAGCCCTCGTAGGCGTGGGGCAGCAGCAGCGTCAGCCGCGACGTCTGACCCCACTTGGCCAGGCCGGAGGAGATGAACTGGTCGATGATCACCTGGGCGCCGTTGGCGAAATCGCCGAACTGGGCCTCCCACAGGACGAGCGTCTCCGGTCCCTCCTGGGAGTAGCCGTACTCGAAGCCGACGCAGGCCATCTCCGACAGGGGGCTGTTGTGCAACTCCATGGGGGCGAGCGCGCCCGGGAGATGCTGGATGGCGCAGTGCTCCTGCCCGGTCTTGGGGTCATGCAGAACGAGGTGGCGCTGGCTGAACGTGCCGCGCTCGGTGTCCTGGCCGCTGAGACGGATGGGGATGCCCTCGGTGAGCAGCGAGGCGAAGGCCAGGGCCTCGGCGTGGGCCCACACCATCCCCTCCCCGGTCTCAAGGACTTCACGCCGCTGCTCGAGCTGGCGCACGAGCTTGGGGTGCACGGTGAAGCCGTCCGGGACCGACAGCAGCTCCTCGTTGAGGACCTTGAGCCGCTCCTCCGGGACCGCCGTCTGGACCTCCGGGGACGGGGTGCGGTCAAGCTGATACTCGCCGGTGGCGTGCTCGACCTCCTTGGCCGCGGCGATCCGCTCCTTGAGCTCGGAATGGGCATCGGAGAGCACCGTCCAGACCTGATCGGTCATCTCGGTGGACTCCTGCTCGGTGACGACGCCCTGGTCGACGAGCTGCCGGGCGAACAACTCCCGCACCGACGGGTGCCGCTTGATCACCTGGTACATCTCCGGCTGCGTATACGCCGGTTCGTCGGCCTCGTTGTGGCCGAAACGGCGGTAGCCGATGAGGTCGATGAGCACGTCGTGGCCGAACTCCTGACGGAAGGCGAAGGCGAGGCGCACGGCGCTGATGCAGGCGGCGACGTCGTCGGCGTTGACGTGGATGATGGGCACGTCGAAGCCCTTGGCCAGGTCCGACGCCCACGTCGTTGAGCGGGAGTCGTCCGGGTCGGTGGTGAAGCCGACCTGGTTGTTCTGGATGATGTGGACGGTGCCGCCGACGGTGTACCCGTCGAGCGCCTGGAGGTTGAGCGTCTCGGCGACCACGCCCTGTCCCGGGAACGCGGCGTCGCCGTGGAGGATGATGGGGATCGCCGCGTTGGTGTCCTGGTGGGCGTGCGGTCCCTGGCGGGTGGTCTGGGCCGCCCGGGTGGCGCCGGCGGCCACCGGGGCCACGAACTCCAGGTGCGACGGGTTGGACTCCAGGCGGACGATGATCGACTCGCCGTCGGAGACCTGGTAGGAGCCCTGGGCGCCGTGGTGATACTTGACGTCTCCGGTGCCGCCCTGGGGCAGCGTCGTGATCGGCTCCAGCGTCGAGGAACCCTCGAACTCGGCGAAGATCGAGTCATACGAGCGGCCGAGGTTGTGGGCGAGCACGTTGAGGCGCCCGCGGTGGGCCATGCCGATGACAACCTCGCGGGCCCCCCGCGTCGCCGACAGTTTCGTCAGCTCGTCGATCATCGGCACGGTCATGTCCAGGCCCTCGACCGAGAACTGCTTCTGGCCAAGGTAGGCCTTGTGCATGAACCGCTCGAAGGCGTCGACCTCGGTGAGGCGCTTGAGCAGCCCCTTCTGCTCGTCATTGGTCAGCGGCCGGCGGAAGCGTCCGGACTCGATCGCCTCCCGCAGCCACAGCCGCTGGCGGTGCGAGGAGATGTGCTCGATCTCGTAGGCCACCGTCCCGCAGTACGTCTCGCGCAGGTGGGGCAGCGCGTCGGCAAGGGTCGCACCGGGCACATACATGCGCAGGATGCGGGCCGGGATCTGGGCCATGAGCTCCGGCGTGAGGCCGAGCGGGCTGGGGTCAAGCGACGGATCGCCCTCCGGCTCACGACCGAGGGGGTCAAGCCGGGCGGCGAGGTGGCCATGGGTGCGGTGGGCCTTGAGCAGCGAGGTCGCAGCCTGGACGGCCTGCATGAGCTCCTCGTCGTGAGCGGGTCCGGTCTCCGCCGCGCCGGTGGAGGGGGCGGCGGCCGCGGCCGCCGCGGCGGCGGGGGCGGGGGGCGCCGGCAGCTCCGGCAACTGGGCGCCGAGAGCCTCGAAGACCCGCTCGTAGAAGGCGTCCTCGCCTGAGAGCAGCGCCTCGATCCTCTGCAGGAACCGCCCGGACTCCGCCCCCTGGATGATCCGGTGATCGTAGGTGGAGGTCATGGTCATGACCTTCTCGGCGCCGATCATCTGGCCGATCCGCTCCAGGCCGACCGGATAGCCGATCGAGCCGGTGGCGACGATCGTTCCCTGACCGACCATGAGCCGCGGCACCGACGCGATCGTGCCGATCCCGCCGGGATTGGTCAGCGAAATGTTGGCGCCCTGGAGGTCGTCGGCGCCGAGCGTGTTCGTGCGGGCCTTTTCGACCAGCGCGTTGTAGGCGTCGAGGAACTCGTTGAAGGCCAGGCGCCCCGCGTCCCGGATGACCGGCACCATGAGGGTGCGACTGCCGTCCTTCTTCTCGACGTCGACGGCGAGGCCGAGGTTGACGGCGCCGTCGTCGACCCGGTGGGGCTTACCGTCGACCTGGGCGAAGTGGTGGGCCATGACCGGCATCTCGTCGGTGCCCACCCGCGCGATGGCATACGCGATCAGGTGGGTGAACGAGACACGCTGCCCGGCGGCCTTCAGCTGCTTGCGCCGTTCGTCCAGCACGGTGACGGTGAGCGTGCGGAACGAGGTGGCGGTGGGGATCTCGCGGCTCTGGTCCATGTAGCGCGCGAGCGCGGCGGCGCCACCCTTGATCAGCTCGGCGCCGGCGGGGGCGGCGGTGGTGGTGCTGGCGCCGTTGCCCTGCGCCGCCAGCACGTCGGCCTTGGTGATCCGGCCGCCGCGGGCGGTACCCCGGACGGCGCCCAGGTCGACGCCTTCGGCGGCGGCGACGCGCCGGGCCACCGGTGAGGCGTTGGCGGATCCGTTGCCCGCCGGGGGCGCCGGCGACGGCGTGGGCGCGGCCTGGGTGGCCCCGTTGCCCGCAGCCGGCGCGGACGCGGGGGACCGGCCGCTGCCGGCACCGACGGCGATCCGGCCGATGACCTGGCCGACGGTGACCGTCTCGCCGTCGGCGGCGAGGATCTCGGCGATGGTGCCGGAGGCGGGAGCCGGCAGCTCCATGTCGACCTTGTCGGTGGAGATCTCGACGACGGTGTCGCCGTCAGAGACGCTGTCGCCGACCTTGACCGACCACTCCAGGATCGTGCCCTCGGTCACCGACTCGCCGCCGGTGGGGGTCACGATGTCGACGATCTGACCGGAGGCCTGCTCGGCGGCGGCGAGCTGCTCGGCCTCGTTGCCGGCTCCGGCGGCCGCCTCCTGGGCGGTCGCGGGCGGGGACTCACCGGAGACCGGGTTGGCCATGTCAGCCGCCACGGTGCCGTTCGGCGCCCCCGCGGCGGCTCCATTGCCGTCGGTGGCGATCTCCGCCAGCAGCGCGCCGACGGCGACGGTGTCGCCCTCGGCCACGTGCAGCTTCGTGACGGTGCCGGCCACCGGGGAGGGCACCTCGGCGTCGACCTTGTCGGTGGAGATCTCGACGATCGTCTCGTCGGCGGCGACGGTGTCGCCCTCCTGCTTGTGCCATTCCAGCACGGTGCCCTCGGCGACCGAGTCGCCCATAGCGGGCATGACGACTTGAACAGTGCCTGTGTCTACCGCCATGTAACTGCCTTTCACTCTACTGCGTCGTCTGCGCTGCGCCCGGCTCGGCGGCCGGGCGCACGACGGCTTGCCGCCGGCGGCGCTCAACAAGGACAAAGCCGACCGAGCCGGCGAACGGCCCCAGGCCGCCGATGACCGCGACGAGCACCGCCAGCCAGAACGGCATGATCCGCAGCCGGGCGGCGGTGATGCACAGCAGCGACATGGCGATCCAGACCACGCCGTGGCTGAGCCCCAGGACGAACGTGGCCGGCTCCGGGTTGCCGAGCCCAAACGCGCACACCAGCAGCCCCAGGTAGATGAGCGAGTGGGTGAACGAGGCCGCCTCCAGGCGACGGAACGTGAACGTCCTGCGGAAGAGATCGGCCATCAGTCAGAAGCGGTCAGCAGGTCGGCGACACGCCGCAGGGGAGCGTCAGCGTGCGCCGGCCACTGCTCCGGATTGGGCGGCCACCAGGCGAACTCGTCGTGCTCGGCGTCCGGGGTGACGGTGGCTCCCTCCGGGAGCCAGGCCATGCCCACCACCGAGACCAGACCGCTCGGCAGCTTGACCAGCGCCTCCACGCTCAGGCTCTCGGCGGTCACCGACCACTCCTCGGTCAGCTCGCGAGTCAGCGTCTCGGCCGGGTTCTCCCCCACCTCCACCGAGCCCGCGGCACCGAGGGCCCAGCGCTCAGCCCAGGTGGCCAGCCAGGCGGCGCGCCGGCCGGCCAGCCAGGAGCCGTCGAAGGAGCGCACCACGCACATGGCCGACAGGCTCTGGCTGGCCCCGCCGTCCAGCAGCCGCAGCGCCCAGCGCACCGGCTCGCAGTCCAGGTGGAGCTTGCCGTCCTGGCACCGGAAGCCGCGCAGACGGGCCGCGAGCCCGTCGTGGCTGGGCGAGCCGCGACCGCGCAGCTCGGCCAGCGCCCGGTCGGCCTCATCGGTCACGTCCGGAGGCGGGGAGAAAGGCTCCTCCCCCCACTCGACCTCGATGTCGGCGGGTGCCCACGGGCCGCGAGCGAGGATGCCGGAAGCCAGCGCCATGATGAGTACACGGTATCCGTCCCGGGGGCACCGGGTACAGGTCGCGGCCGCGGCATAACGTGCCGTTAGGCTGCCACGGGTGACAGCGCAGCGCAGGCGTCTCAAGCACTGGGGCTGGGGTTATGAGGACGAGCAGCCGCCGGCCGCGCAGCTGCGCGAGACCGCCCAGTTCTTGGCCGGCCATCTCGGCTTCGGCGACCGGGAGCCGGAGGCCGCCGTCCCGCTGGCCGAGGTCCGGCTCCCCAGCCCCCGGCTGCGCCCTCCGCCGTCGCTGGCGCCGATCTGCCGCACCGATGTCTACGAGCGGGCGCTGCACGCATACGGCCGGTCCTACCGCGACGTGGTGCGCGCGTTCCGCGGCCGCTTCGAGCATCCGCCGGACCTCGTCGCCCACCCGCGCAGCGAGGCCGAGTGCGCCGCCGTCCTGGAGTGGGCGCTGGCCGAGGGCGCGGCGGTCATCCCGTTCGGCGGCGGCACGAGCGTCGTCGGCGGCGTCGAGCCGGCGGTGCCGGCCGAGGCGTTCGCCGGCGTGGTGACGCTCGACCTCAAGGCGATGGACCGCGTCCTGGAGGTCGACCGGGTCTCCCTGGGTGCCCGGATCCAGGCGGGCGCCACCGGACCGGTCCTGGAGGCGCAACTGCGCGCGCACGGGCTCACGCTGCGTCACTTCCCGCAGTCATTTGCGTTCGCGACCCTGGGCGGGATGATCGCCACCCGCGCCGGCGGCCACTTCGCCACGCTGCACACGCACATCGACGATCTCGTCGAGTCGGTTCGCGCGCTGACGCCGGCGGGCCCGTGGGAGTCGCGCCGGCTGCCGGGATCCGGAGCGGGCGTCTCCCCGGACCGGATGCTCATCGGCTCGGAGGGCACGCTGGGCGTGATCACCGAGGCGTGGATGCGTGTCCGGCCCCGGCTCGATGACACCGGATTCCGCGCCGGGACCACGGTCCACTTCGCCGACTTCGCCGCCGGCGCGCAGGCGGTCCGGGCGCTGGCGCAGTCCGGGCTGCATCCGGCCAACTGCCGGCTGATCGATGCCGACGAGGCGCGGCTGACGGGCGCCGGCGACGGGACACGGGCGCTGCTGGTGCTCGGCTTTGAGTCGCCGTCGTTCCCGGTCGACGGGCTCCTGGCCCAGGCACTTGAGTGCTGCGGCGATCACGGCGGAGCGTGGGAGGCGCCGGACCCGGGCGGCCGGGAGCGCGACGCCGCCGCCGCGGGCTGGCGCGAGGCGTTTCTGCGCGCCCCGTACCTGCGCGACGTGTTCGTGGCCATGGGGGTCATCTCCGAGACGTTTGAGACGGCGGTCACGTGGGACCGATTCCCCGGCCTGCACGCCGCGGTCATGGAGGCGACGGCGGCGGCCGTGCGCGCGGTCTGCGGAGCGGGGTCGGTGACCTGCCGGCTCACCCACACCTATCCGGACGGGCCGGCCCCGTACTACACCGTGCTCGCCCCGGCGCGCCGGGGCAGCGAGCTTGACCAATGGGCGGAGATCAAGGCCGCGGCGGCGGAGGCGATCCTCGCCGCCGGCGGGACGATCACCCACCATCACGCGGTGGGCCGGGATCATCGTCCCTGGTATGACCGCCAGCGCCCGGAGCCGTTCGCCGTGGGCCTCCGGGCGGCCAAGAGGGCACTGGATCCCGGCGGCGCGCTGAACCCCGGGGTGCTGGTGGAGTAGGTCGCCTTCAGTCCGGCGCCGCGAGCCGTGCCCGGAGCGCCGGCGCCCCCGGGGCGAGCTCCGGGGGCAGGCGGCGCAGCAGCTCGCTCCAGCCCCCGTGGGCGTCGAGCGCCGGTTGTATCCAGGACAGCGCCGCCTCGATGTCGCCCGTCTGGGCGGCACCGAGGCCGGCCCAGAAGCGCAGCTCGGCGGACTCCGGCGCCAGCTCGCAGGCGCGGGCGAACAGCTCCGCGGCCTCACCGTGCCGCCCCTCGGCGATCCGGTCATCGCCGGCGGAGGCCAGACCGTAGGCCTCCTGAAGGCGGACCAGCCGAGCGAGCTCGGCCAGCGGCTCCGCATGGTCTTCGACGCGCAGCGAGGTGACGGTCGCCCACGCCTCGCCGCCGGCCGGCACAACGAGGATCGCCGCCGACTGGCGGCCGCGCAGATCGCCGCCGGCGCGCTCGGCAGCCTCGAGCGCGGCGAGCAGCCGCCGCGTCAGCGGACCCTCGGCCACGGCAAACGCGTCGAGCATCGCCGGCCAGACCGCGTTGGAGACCATGATGTTGCCCTGACAGGAGACCCCGGCCGACTGGATGTCGCCGGCGAAGGTCATGCACTGCTCGCCGGTGTGGGCGGCCACCCGCCCGTCTGAGTCGACGAGCGCCACCTGCCGGTGCGCGCGCTGCGGGTCGGCGGCCAGGAGCCGCTGCAGCGCATCCGGCGCCGAGACCCCCTGCTCCATCAGCGCCAGCGCCCGCGGCCCGTACGCCGGCTCCGCGGTCGCCTGCGTCGCCACGGCGCCGACGCCCGGTCGCGCCCACGGCACCACCGACCCCACGGAGAACCAGTGCGACTGAACGGCCACGCCGAGCTCCCCGGTCTCCGGGTCGCGGGCGACGATTGAGTAGGTCATGCCGGCCAGGGTACGGTCCGGCGGGCGCGGACGACATCCGCGGTGCCAGTCAGCAAGCATGTCATCCATGAGCAACGCGATCCCGGACGCCCCCACCGTCGCCGTCCTCGGTCCCGGTGGCGTCGGCGGCTTCCTCGCCGCCGCGCTGGCGCGGGCCGGCGACCGCGTGACCGTCGTCGCGCACGAGGAGACGGCGGCCATCATCTCCGAGCACGGCCTCCGCGTCCGCAGCGTCGTCCTCGGCGACTTCACGGCTCGGCCGCCGGTCACCCCGGCGCTGAGTGAGCCGGTCGACGTGCTGTTCATCGCCACCAAGGCGGTGGGGCTGACCGACGCACTGGCACGGATCCGATCAGCGCCGCGGCTCGTGGTCCCGCTGCTCAACGGCCTTGACCACCTCTCACTGCTGCGCGAGCGCTTCGGCGCCGAGCGCGTGGCGGCGGCCGTGATCCGGATCGACTCCGACCGTCCGGCGCCGGGGGAGATCGTGCAGGCCAGCCCGTCCTGCCGCATCGACATGGCCGCCGGCGCTCCGGGGCTGCGCGCGGAGCTTGAGGGTGTGGCGGCGCTGCTGCAGGGCGCGGGCATTCCGGCTCAGGTCGGCGACAGCGAGGCGACGGTGATGTGGTCCAAGCTGGCCCGGCTGTGCCCGCTGGCGCTGACCACGAGCGCGTCGGGGCGGCGGATCGGCTTTGTGCGCTCCGACCCACGGTGGCGCTCGGCCCTGGAGGGGGCGATCAACGAGACCGTGCGGGTGGCCAACGCCGACGGCGCCGTCCTGGAGGCCACCGACACCCTCGCCGAACTGGAGCGCGCCCACGCCGAGCTCGGCTCCTCGATGCAGCGCGACCTGGCCGCCGGCCGCGAGCCGGAGCTGGACGCCATCGCCGGGGCCGTCCTGCGGGCCGGCGCCCGTCACGGACTGCGCTGCCCCACCATCCAGTGGCTGGCCGACCGCGTCCAGGATGCGGTTGCGCGGTCCGGGGGCGCGGACGGCGGAGGCGGGCCCGCCCGGTCCTGACCTGAGGGCGGGCGTGCGGCGGCCCGAGTAACGACAGCGATGAAGGGGCTCTGTCCGGGGGGCGGTGGTGGGACCTCTCCGGCGGGGCGGTGGGGCGTGCCCGGGACCGTGGTGAACCCCCGGTTCGTACGAAATTCGAATACCGCATTTGGATTTCGAACGAAGCGGTCGCTCTGCGGCCGTATCCGGCGAGACCCAAACCGTGGGTGCCGGATTTCGAACGCATCGGTGGCAGAAAGCTGGTGCAACGGGCCGGGGGGCTCCGGAAGGGCGCGGAGAAACCGCGAGGGGGCGCCGGCACGCGGCCGGGTCACCCCCTCTTCATCGCCATGCCGTTTCCCATCGCATCGCCGGCGACGACCGAGCACAGCGGCGGCGCCGGGGCTACAGCGGCGGGCCGGCCGGCAGCGCCGGGCTACAGCGGCGGGCGGATCGGCTGGGCCGGCCCGTCGGCGTACACGGGCTCGGCGATCTCCTCGGAGGCCACGGCGTCGACGACCTCCTCTTCCTCCATCTCGCCGGCACCGTCGTGCTGGCCGTCGCAGAGGACGCGGAAGTTGCCGGTGACACCGCCGTCGGCCTGGAGGACGATCCCGGGCAGGATCTCCTCGCCCTCCTCAAGGCCGAGACGCTCGATGTCGAAGTGCGCCATCCCGATCCCCCAGCTGTTGTGGTCCGGGTTCTCGCGGTCGTGGGCGGCCACGCCCTGCGCGAACCGTTCCAGAAGCTTTGCCATCGTTGCGGTGTCGACCATGGGTGCAGGTCCTTTCAGGCGCGCTCTATGAGCTCAATCCGGTAGCCGTCGGGATCACGCACAAAGCAGAGCCGGTTGCCGCCCGCGCGGACCGTGTACGGCGGTCGCTCCGGCTCGATTCCCTGCTCGGCCAGCTGTGCGAGCGTCCGGTCGAGGTCAGGCGTGGTGATCGCGATGTGCCCGTATCCGGTGCCGACGTCGTAGGGCTCGGTGCGGCCGTGGTTGAAGGTCAGCTCCAGCCGGGGCTCGTCCCCGTCGTCCGGCAGGCCCATGAAGACGTTGGTCGCCTCGTCGCGGATCGGCGCCCGGCGCTTCTCCTCAAAGCCCAGCGCCTCGTAGAAGGCGACCGACCGGTCGATGTCAAGGATTCGGTAGCACGTGTGGATCAGGCTCATCTGGGAGAAGGCTACCTGCTGGCCGCCGGCGCAAACGAGCCGGATCCGTGCTGCAACCCACCATTCGCCGGGGTAGCTACGCTCTCTCCCATGATCGTCGAGCGTTCGATGAGCGAGGACTGGCTGTCGAACACATATGTGGTCGCCGACGAGCCCGGCGGCAGCGCGGTGATGATCGACGCCGGAGGGCCGGTGGCCCCGCTGTTGGATTTCCTGCGGCGCGGGCAGCTCACCCTCACCCACGTGCTCCTCACCCACCACCATCACGACCACATCGCCGAACTGGACGACGTCCGCCGCCAGTTCCCGGACGTCCCCGTCCTCATCCACCCGCTGGAGCGCGAGCAGGTTCCAGGGGCCACCGGGACGATGGAGCCCGGCGACCGGATCGAGAGCGGCGCGCTCGTCATCGAGCCCATCCACACCCCCGGGCACACCGCGGGGATGCTGTCGCTGCTCATCGACGGGACCGATGTGTTCACCGGCGACACCCTGTTCAAGGGATCGGTCGGCGGTGTCCGCGCGCCGGGCCACACCACCTACGCCGACCTGAAGACCTCGATCATGGACCGGCTGCTCTCGCTCCCGCCGGAGACCCGGATCCATCCCGGCCACACCGACCCCACCACGGTCGCCGACGAGTTGGAGCACAACCGGTTCGTCCGCATCTGGCGGGGCGCCGACGCCGAGGGCGATGAGCCGTGCACGGCAATGGGCGAGCCGGCCACGCTGATCCTGCTCGGCGATGACTACGACGGCGGGTACAAGGCGTGGGTGCGCTGGCCGGATGGCTCCGACGACATCGTGCCCGGGTCTCAGGTCCGCCGGGGCGAGTAGTGGCCGGCACGCACGCGCCAGCCAGCGGCGAGAGCGAGCGCTGATGGCCAAAGGGGACAAGATCCCCACCTCCCGGGTCGGCCGGACGGCACGCATTGGGAGCCTGGCGGCCAGCCAGGCGCTGCGCGAGGCCAGCACCCGCGCCGCCAACGTCGCCCGCTCATCCGAGGGGCGACAGGTGGCGCTGGAGCGCCGCCAGGTGGAGGCCGCCGAGCAGATCGTCGAGGCGCTGGGGACGATGAAGGGCGCGGCGATGAAGGTCGGCCAGGTCCTCTCGTTCCTTGACGTCGGCATGGTCCCCGAGGAGTACCGGGAGGAGTTCCAGCGCAAGCTCGCCGTGTTGCGCGACGCCGCGCCCACGGTCACCTTCAAGGACATGCGCCGGGTGATCGAGGATGAGCTCGGCGAGAAGCTCTCCGATGTCTTTGCCGAGTTCGACGAGGAGCCGATCGCCGCGGCGTCCATCGGCCAGGTGTATCGCGCGGTGCTCAGCGACGGCCGTGAGGTGGCGGTCAAGGTCCAGTACCCCGGGGTGGCGGCGGCCGTCCGGGCCGACATGCAGAACCTGGGCCTCATCCTGCGCCTGGCCAAGCGGATCGCGCCCGGGCTGGACCCCAAGGCGATCGGCGAGGAGATCCGGTCGCGGATCTACGAGGAGCTTGACTACGAGCTGGAGGCGCAGAACCAGCGCACCCTGGCCCGGATCTTCCGCGGCCATCCGTTCATCGTCGTGCCGGGGGTCGTCGGCTCGCTGGCCCGCGAGCGGGTCATGGTGTCCGAGTTCGTGCACGGGACCGGGTTTGAGGAGCTCAAGTCCCATTCCCAACAGGAGCGCGACCGGGTCGGCGAGATCATCTACCGCTTCTACTTCGGCTGCCTGTACCGCCACGGGCAGTTCTCCGGCGACCCCCATCCGGGCAACTCGCAGCTGCTCGACGACGGGCGCATGGCGTTCTTTGACTTCGGCCTGTTCAAGCGGATGCCGCCGGGCACCGTCGATCTGGAGATCCAGGTGGCGCGCGCCATCATCGACGGCGACACCGACACGATCATGCGCCTGGGCACCGACGTCGGCTTCTTTCCTGACCCGGACAAGTTCAACCCGGACCGGGTGCTCGCCCACTTCCGGGCCGCCACCTCGTGGTACACGTGCGACCGGGAGATCGAGCTCACGCCGGATTACGCCACCCAGGTGCTCATCGACATGAGCGACCCGCGCTCGGAGTACTTCGGTCAGCTACGCCACGAGTCCGCCCCGCCGGATCACATCTTCGGCCGGCGGATGGAAGTGCTGACGCTCGCCGTCATCGCCCAGCTGCACGCGCGCAACAACTTCCACCGGATCGCCCGCGAGTGGTTCTACGGCGATCCCCCGGCGACCGAGCTCGGCGAGCAGGAGGCCGAGTTCTACGCCCAGCGGGCCGCCTGAGTTCGAGTGGGTGGGAGATCTCCGGGCTGCGGACCCGGAAATCCCCCACCGCCCCGGGCTATTCGAAGACCTTCTGGACCTGGATCGTGTCGAGCTTGCCGCGGAAGAACGTGAACGCGGTGTCGCTCGATCCGACCGTTCCCGGCGTCCCCTGGTAGAGGTCGCAGAGGCCGAGCTGGCAGTGGAGCCCGTGGTAGGCGCGCTTGACCGCCTTCTCGGACGCGCCGACGCGGATGCCCTTGCTCGTGTGGTAGCGAGCGATGTAGGCGGTGATGTCGTCGGCCGGGTCCGAGCGCTGCAGCGTGTCGAACGCAAAGCCGAGCCCGGCGCGGTTGTAGGTCAGCTGGGCGATCCGGCCGCTGACGCGGATCGTCTGCGACGGGCGGCCCAGACGGCGCTCCACGGCACGGGGCGTCACCCCCAGCCGAAAGCCGGCGATGGACGTGTGGAGGACGATCCGGGCCGGCAGGTGCCGCGCGGCGTGGGCGGCCGGGGCGGCGGCCAGCGCCGGGGTGGCGGCCAGCGCCGGGGCGGCGGCACACGCCGATCCGGCGGCGACGCAGGTGATCGTCAGGACCTTCGACAGCATGGCGGTCTCCCTCATGGCGAGCGGTGGCGGGGGTGCCTGCGCCCGGCCCGCGCAAGCCACAGAAATTTAGACTAAACCTCTTGGACCTGGAAGAGGCTCGTCGTCCCCGGGCGGCCGCTGGGCAGGCCGGCGGTGATGCCGATCCGCTGGCCCGGCTGGACCCAGCCGAGCTCGACGGCGCGGCGGGTGGCGTCGGCGATCAGCTCCTCGGTGACCTCATGGCGGCGCATCCACGCCGCCTGCACACCCCACATGAAGTTGCAGCGGCGGACCGTCTCCCGTCCCGGCGAGAGGGCGTAGATGGGGACGGTCGGCCGGTGGGCGGAGATGAGGCGCACGGAGCGGCCGGACAGGGTGGGCACGACGAGCGCGGCGAGGCCGAGATCGCGGGCGGCGGCACACGCGCTGTAGGCGATCGTGTAGGCGGGGTCGCGCGCGTCGCGACGCACCCGCTCCTCGTTCCAGTCGCGGTACGGCAGGACGCTCTCGGTGCGCTCGGCGATCGAGGCCATCATCGCCACCGCCTCGACGGGGTAGGCGCCGATCGCCGTCTCCTGAGAGAGCATGACGGCGTCGGTGCCGTCCAGGATGGCGTTGGCCACGTCGGTGGCCTCGGCGCGGGTGGGGCGCGAGGAGGCGACCATGGAGTCCAGCATCTGCGTGGCGGTGATCGACGGCCGCGCCAGGCGGCCGGCGATCCGCAGCAGCTGTTTCTGGACGATCGGCACGTCCTCGATCGGCAGCTCGATGCCGAGATCGCCGCGGGCCACCATGACGACGTCGGCGGCGCGGATGATCTCCTCGGCGGCGTCGACCGCCTGGGGCTTCTCGATCTTGGCCACCAGCGGCAGCCGGGTGTGGCGACGCACGGTCTCGACGTCCTCGGCCGTCCGCACGAACGACAGGGCGACGACGTCGACGCCGATCGACTCGCCGAAACGCAGCATGTCCAGGTCCTCCTCTGGGACCGCGGCCAGCCCACGCGTGGACCCGGGGATGTTCAGCCCCTGCCGGGAGGCGACCGAGCCGCCCACCTCCACGACGGTGTCGATCTCGCACTCGGCGAGGCGGACCTCCTTCACGCGCAGTCGGATGGCGCCGTCGGAGAGGTAGATGACGTCCTCCGGGTCGACGGCCTCGGCCAGGCCGGCCCAGGAGACCGACATGCGCTCGCCGTCGCCGGGCTCGGTGGTGCCGCACAGCAGCACGAGGCGCTCGCCGGGCTTGAGCTCGGCGATGTCGTCCTTGAGCGAGCCGATCCGCAGCTTGGGGCCGGGCAGGTCCTGGAGGATCGCCACCGGACGCCCGGCGGCCTCGGCCGCTGCGCGCACCCGGGCGGCGTTCTCGGCGTGCAGGGCGCGATCGCCGTGGGAGAAGTTGAGGCGCGCCACGTCAAGCCCCGCCTCCACCAGGCGCTTGAGCGTCTCCGGCTCGCGCGATGCCGGACCTATGGTGGCGACGATCTTGGTGCGGCGCATACCCGGAAACTACTTCACCGCAGGCCGGAGCCGGTTAACACGAGGTTGACGATGTGAGCGCTCACACGGTGAGCGTACCGGCCTCGATGACCGGCTCGCCGTCCGCCGTCAGCCGCCCCCCGCCGCGCAGGTCGCAGATGAGGTCCCAGTGCAGGGCCGAGACGTTGGTGCCGCCGCTCTCCGGGTAGGAGCGGCCGAGCGCGAGGTGGACGGTGCCGGCCATCTTCTCGTCCAGCAGGATGTGGCCGGTCGGCCGGTCGATGCCGACATTGGTGCCGATCCCCAGCTCGCCCAGAAAGCGCGCCCCGCCATCGGTGGCCAGCGCCGCCTGCAGGTACTCATCGCCCTGCTCGGCGCGCGCGCCGACGACCTCGCCGTCCCGGAATCGCAGCTGCACGCCGGTGACGGTCACGCCGCGCGGGCCGGTGGGCACGGTGAAGCGGACCGTGCCGTTGGCCGAGCGCTCGTGGGGGCCGGTGAAGACCTCGCCGCTCGGCATGTTGCGGCGCCCGTCGGAGTTGATCCAGGTGCGGCCGGCGACACCGAGGGTCAGGTCCGTGCCCTCGGCCTCGATGCGGATCTCCGACGCGGTCGCCAGCCGCTCCACCAGCCGGGCCTGACGCGTGCTCAGCTCCCGCCACGCGGCCACCGGGTCGACACGATCCAGAAACAGCGCCCGGGTGACGAACTCCGCGTAGTCCTCGCTGCCCATCCCGGCAAGCTGCGCCAGCGCCGGCGTCGGCCACAGGGTGCCGCACCAGCGACGCGCCATCCGCGCCTCGCGGACGCGCGTGCGGCCCGTCGCCGCCCGGGCGATGCGCGCCGGATCGACCCCGGCCAGCGCCGCGGTGTTCGCCGGGGCGTCGATCGACAGGACGGCGTCGACCGACTCCATCTCGGCCAGCTCGACGGGCGCGAAGCCGTCCAGATGGCGGTCGGAGGCGTACCGGTAGAAGTCGGCGCCGAGCTCAGGCAGCGTCAGACGGAGCACCGGCCAGGCGCCGCGGCCCAGCAGCGCCCGGTGAAGCGCGCGGATGGGCTCGGCGCCCAGGGTGGTGGAGGTGACGAGCACCTGCTGACCGGGGCCCGGCTCCAGGCACCAGTCACACAGCAGGGCGGCAAAGGCATCGGGATCCGGAGAGACCGTCACGGCACCTCCAGCTCCGGGAAGTTCTCGGCGGCATGCTCGCGCAGCGACCGGAGCACGAACTCGCGCTCCGGGCCGGAGGCGAGGCGATAGCGCGCCACCAGGTCCTTCTGGCGCTCGGTCGCCACGCCGGCGATCGTCCAGGAGACGGCCAGGCGCTCAAACAGCAGCTCGGCGGCGCGCTGGCGGGCGTCCTCGCGGTGCAGCCCCCCGCCCAGGACCTCGCCGTATTCGCGCCGGGCCGCCGGCGGCAGTGAGCCGCGCAGCGCCAGGACGTTGCCCTCGGCATCGCGATAGTCGGTGACCGGCGCGGAGATCTTGGTCCGCTGGCGGTGGCGGCGACCCATGCGGGCCGTCAGACCGGGGCGTCGGCGACGCGCTCAAGGACGGCGCGCACGTCGCCGGTGACCGGGTCGGCGTGGCCGGCCCAGGCGGCGGTGGGCTCAAGCGCGGCGAGCTTGCGAATCGACGCACGGGTCTGCTCCAGGTCGGCGTCGAACGCGGGATGCGGGATCCGGGGCGCCCCCTTGCGGCCCGTCTGCGGGTCCAGCGTGTAAAAGCAGTCCGACACCAGGGCGAGGCGGTCGGACTCGCGGAACAGGCCGATGAGCCCGGGGGCGTGCCCCGGCAGCTCGACGACGCGGAAGCCCGCGATCTCGTCGCCCTCGGCGACGGTGCCGGCCACGGTCAGCGCGCCCCCGTCCCACGCCGGGATGAGGCGCCCCAGCAGCAGGCGTCCGTGCGGATCAAGCTTGTCCATCTGCCAGTAGTCGCGGTAGGCCGAGTCTGACTCGGCGGCGGCGCGTTCGGCGGCATGGCAGTAGACCGGAGCGCCGAGAGCCGGCGCGGCGCCACGGTGATCGGCGTCGGCATGACCCAGGACGATCCGTCTGACTCCGCCGAGGCGCACGCAGGCGGCACGCAGCGCCGGGCCCATCGCCTTGATGCCGGCGTCAAACACGGTGACACCACCGTCGTCCTCGATCAGATAGACGTTCATGATCTTGAGGGGAAAGCCCCCGCGGACGACCCAGACGCCGTCGGCGATCCGCTCGGTGTGCACCCCGTTGACCGCGTTCATGGCCCGGGTGCGGGCGTTGGCCAGCTTGGCCAGCCGGGCCTCGGCCGGCGACCCGGCCGGCGGCAGCAACCCCAGCTGCCGGGCGGCGTCGCCGCTGTCGGTGTAGGCGACGTTCTCGACGATCAGGTCGTCCTCGACGGTCACCACGTCGCAGCCCTCCAGATCGACCCGGGCGTTGTTGGGGGCAAAGCCCTGGAAGTGCCCCGGGCCGGCAAATGTCGCGCGCGCCCGCCAGCGCACGGCGGTGCGGTTGCGCGCCGTGGTGAGGTCGAGGACCTCAAACTCCCAGTCCGGGAAGGCGGCGAACATCGCGGAGAAGTATTCGCGGATCCCGTCCGGGGCGACGAACTGCTGGGAGCCGACGAGCCGGTCGATGCCTCCCGGACGCCAGCAGGCCACCGCGGCGTCAAGGTCGTGTGCCGAGAGCGCGGCGAAGTAGCGCTTGGCGATGTCCGAGGTCGTGGCCATCGACGTCGCGCAGTCTACGCGCCGCCAATATCGTGCGGGCCGATGGCACCCCCCACCCGCCAACGTGAGCTGGGACGCGGCGAGCGCGTGCTGCCCGGCCTGTGGCGGCTGCGGCTGCCCCTGCCGTGGCCCGGAGTCCCCCACTGCAACGCGTGGGCGATCGCATCCGGGTCAGGCATCGTGCTCGTCGATACGGGCATGCATGAGCCCGGCTCCCTGGCTCATCTGGAGCGCGCGATGGAGCAGGTCAACCTCCGGCTTGAGCACGTGAAGCTCATCGTCTGCACCCATGCCCACTCCGACCACTGGGGGCAGGCGGCGACGATCAAGGACCTGACGGGGGCCGAGCTGTGGATGCATCTCGACGACGCCCACAGCGCCGCCGCCTCGGCGCGCGACCCGGACCGCGCGCTGGCCCGCCGGCTGGAGGTCGGCCGGCAGAGCGGGGTGCCGGCGCGGGCACTGGAGGAGTACGCCCAGCTCGCGCGGGGGATGCCCTCCGGCATCGCCCGGGTGATCGACCCGGACCGGCCCCTGGTCACCGGCGATGAGGTGGCGACCGACCTGGGGGCGTGGCGGGTGATCGAGACGCCCGGCCACGCGCCGTCGCACATCTGCCTGTACCAGCCGCAGCGCCGGATCCTCATCTCCGGAGACCACGTCCTCGGACGCATCTCGCTCTACTACGACTACGGCTACACGCCGGATCCCGTGGGGGAGTTCCTGGCGTCCCTGGACCGCGTCGATGAGCTCGACGCCCGCCTCGCCCTGTCGGGCCACGGCAAGCCGTTCGTCGACGTCCACGGGCACATCGAGGCCAACCGGGCGCTGGTGCGCGAGCGGCTGGACGCCGTGGCCGCGGCGGTCCGCGCGGCCCCCCGGACCGCGGCCGAGGTCGCGCCGGAGGTCTACGGCGAACCGCTGTCGGTGCGCAACGCCTCCTGGTACCTGTCCGAGACGCTCTGCTACCTGCGACACCTGGAGCGGGGCGGCCAGGTGCGCCGTCAGCCGCACGGGGAGACGGAGGTGTGGCGCGGGGCGTGACCGTCCCGGGGGCGGGCACCTCCCGCGGTCCCTGTTGGCCGGAGAACAGCGGCGATGACGGGGGCGGGTCCGGAGCAACCAATTCATGCGAGAACGCCTTGGCGGCGGTGGGATTCGTCAACAAGTGGCGCTGGGCGTCTGATCTGTACGAGATCGTGAGAGCCGATCCGAATTTCGAACGATTCAGCCGCTCCGGAGTCACCGCCCCCGCCACCAACGCCGCCGCCCCCCTTCATCACTGCCGTTTCCCGCCCGCACCCCCGCCGGCGGCCCGCGGGGGAAGGTATGTGGATAGCCCCGCCGGGATGGCCGGTCCGCGGCGCAGCGGCCCACGCTGGCCGCCGCACCAGCCGAACGACGCACCACAACCTTGACACGATCCTGTCAAGGTTGGTACGCTGCTGCGCCATGAGGATCGATCGCATCATCGAGCAGGCCGAGGAGCCCATCTTCTCGTTTGAGTTCTTTCCGCCCAAGAGCGATGCCGGCGAGCGGGTGCTGGGACTGGCGCTGGAGTCGCTGCGCCAGCTCGATCCGGCGTTCGTCTCGGTCACCTACGGTGCCGGCGGCAGCTGCCGGGACCGGACGCTGGAGCTGACCAAGTGGATCAAGCAGGAGCTCGGCATCGAGGCGATGGCGCACCTGAGCTGCGTCGGCTCGACGCGGGAGGAGCTCGGCGCGGTGCTCGACGACATGCGCGACGCCGGGATCGAGAACATCCTGGCGCTGCGCGGCGATCCTCCTCGCGGCGAGACCGACTGGAAGCCGCACCCTGGCGGCCTCAGCTACTCGACGCAGCTGGCCCAGCTCATCAGCGATGGCTATGACGCCTGTATCGGCGGCGCCTGCTTCCCGGAGGTCCACCCGGAGGCGCCGGACCTGGCCCATGATCTGCGCTTCCTCTCCGAGAAGGTCGACAGCGGCGTCTCGTTTCTCATCACGCAGCTGTTCTTCGACAACGAGCTGTACTTCCGGTTCGTCGACGAGGCCCGCGCCGCGGGCATCACGGTGCCGATCCTGCCCGGGGTGATGCCGATCACCGATCTGCGGCAGATCAAGACGATCACCGGGATGTGCGGGGCCACCGTCCCCCAGGCGCTGATGGAGGCGCTGGAGTGGCGCTCGCATGATCCGGAGGCGGTGACCGCCCTCGGCGTCTCCTACGCGACTCTGCAATGCGCCGAGCTGCTGGCGCGCGGCGCCCCCGGGATCCACTTCTACACGCTCAACCGCTCGCACGCCACGCGGGCGATCCTGTCGGCCCTGCGCGTCCTGCGCCCGTGGGTGGCGCGCGCCGGGGCCGCCGACGACGGCGGGCTGGCCACGCGCGAGGTCGTCAGGACGGCGGCCTGACGCCACCGGCGAGGGAGGGCCGGCCGGGCGAGCTCGTCAGGACGGCGGCCTGATCTGGAGCGCGTGGGCGACCATCGGCTGCCCGTCAAGCTCGTAGCGCACGTCGATCTCGTCGTTGCGCTTGTAGGTTCCGATCCCCCAGAAGCCGAGCAGCCACGCCCACCCGCTCAGCTTCTGGCGCACCAGCTCCCGGCCGAAGACAAGCTCGCCTGAGGACACGCGGTAGTCGCGGCCGAGCTCCTGGAGCACGCCGTTGACATAGACCTCAAACGGCGGGCGCACCCCGGGTGGCAGCGGCACCCGCCACTCCCTGCCGTGCTGCCGGTCGCCGGTCACCATCACCCCGTCGCGGCCAGGTCATCGGCGATGAGCGACATGACGACGACGTCGACCCGGCGTCCCCGCTCGCGTAGATAGCCGCGCAGGATGCCCTCCTCCTGAAAGCCGGCCCGCCGGGCGGCGTGGCGCATGGGAGCGTTACTCGGCTCGGTCAGAAGCTCCACCCGCTCCAGCCCGCACGGCCCCAGCAGCCACCGGCCGGCCAGGCGCAGGGCCCCCGCCGCCCGCCCCTGGCGCCGCTGGGCGGGGGCGACCCAGACGCCCAGATCGGCCCGGCGGTGGTCCCAGTCGACCTCGTGCACGTCGATCTGTCCACAGCACTCGTCGGACCCCGGAGCGATGATCGTCAGCCAGACGGCGGCGCCGGCCGCGCGGTCGGCCGGGCTCTCGTCGATCCGGCGGCCGAGCTCGGCGCCGCTCGGCGGACGCTCCATGCCGAGGCGCACGTGCAGCTGCGCGTCGTCCTGATGGGCGATGAGGACCTCCGGGATGTCCCGCTCGGCGGCGAGACGCACCCCGGCGGCGGGGCCGCGCAGGGGCCGGGCGAGATCCGGGAAGAAGGCCATGTCAGGACTGCACCGTACTCTGCGATGTCGTGTCTGAAAACGCGAGTGCCGATCTGAGACGAGCGAGCGGAGCGGCGGATATCAGCTACCGGATCCGCCGCTCGGACCGGGCCCGCCGGGTGCGGGTGACCGTCGACGCCGCCGGCGTGGAGGTCGTCCTGCCCCGCCGGGCTTCAGAGCGGGAGGCAGCCGCCGCCATCCGTGAGCTGGAGCCGTGGATCCGGCGCCGCATGCGCGAACACCAGCGGGCCGAGGAGGCGGTCGCGGCCCGCGGCGATCACGTCCCGTACCTCGGTGGCCTGCTCCCCGTGCGCACCGAGCCGGGGCGCACGCGCGTCCACCGGCGCGGCGACGAGCTGCTCGCCCCCGCCGGGGCCGCTCGCAACCCCGCGCTGGAGCGCTGGTATCGCCGGGCGGCGCGGGAGGAGATCGCGCCGCGGCTCGACCGCGCGTGCGCGCTGGCCGGCAGCTCCTACACGCGGCTCACCATCCGCGGGCAGCGCACCCGCTGGGCAAGCTGCTCCCGCGGCGGCGCCATGAGCTTCAACTGGCGGTTGCTGCTCGCTCCGGAGCCGGTGCTCGACTACGTCGTCTGGCATGAGGTCTGCCACCTGGAGATCATGGACCACTCGCCCCGCTTCTGGGCATTGCTGGCGCGATGGTGCCCGGATTACCGCGAGCACTCCCGCTGGCTGCGCCGCAACGGGCAGACGCTGGTGCTCTAAAGCAGCACGCGGCGCAGGGCGGTGTACGCGGTCTCGCCGCCCCGGGTGGGCACGGGCTCGCGGCGCACGCGCCCGCGGAACGCCTGGACCGAACCGTCGCCGTGCACGTCGACGCCCGCCCGCACGCTCGGCACAAACCGCTCCGGGCCGGAGACCTCCAGCCGGGCGATGACGCGCTGCTCTGGCTCAAAGCGGCGGATCTTGGCGTCAACCGGCTCCCGCGGCGCGCTCAGGGAAAGCTCCCGCGCGCGGGCCTCCAGCGCGTCGAGCGCCCCGGCGACGTCGTCAAACGATGAGCGGCTGACTTTCGGTCCGGCGCGCTCGGTCAGCTTCCAGCGCACGCGGCGATCATCGCAGGCACGCCGCCGGCGAGCTGCGGCCGCGTGGGCAGCGGAAACTCAACCTCCAGGACGTTGCCGTCGCGCCGGCGCTCCACCGGCCCGGCGGCCAGCTGGTCGATCACGCGCCGGATGCCGACGTTGTCGGCGAGGATCGTCGCGCAGAAGCGCCGCACCCCGCGGGTGACGGCCGCATCGGCCAGGCGCCCCATGAGCTCAGCGGCGAGGCCCTGGCGCTGCCACGCATCCCCCACGACGATCGCGAACTCGGCGACGTCCGGGCGATCGTGGAGCCGGATGTACCGGGCGACGCCGATGATCGCCTCGCCCTCCGGCTCGGCCACGGTCGCCACCAGCGCGTAGTGGTCGCGCCCGTCGATGTTGACCAGGTACCGGGCGTCCGCGGCGGTCAGCACCGGCTTTGTGGACATGAAGCGCCGGTAGCGCGATTCCTCCGACAGACGGGAGTGCGAGAGCTGCAGGCGCTCGGAATCGTCGATCTGGATCGGCCGGATCGTGACGATGCGGCCGTCTGGGAGGGCATGGATGTCCACACCTTCAACCTAGGACACCGCCGCCGCAGGTTGTGTGTTGCCGATCACTAAAGCGTCCGTCCGGGACGGCTCCGCGAGGCGGGCCGCCCGGACGGGCACAGCGACTAAAAGCGCGGGCCTACGCGCGCTGGTCGATCGGCACGTAGTCCAGGCCGCGGCCGCCGGTGTAGATCTGGCGCGGCCGGGAGATCTTCTGCTCCGGGTCGTCGATCATCTCCAGCCACTGCGCGATCCAGCCACTGGTCCGGCCGATCGCGAACAGCACCGGGAACATCTCGACCGGCATCCCCAGCGCCTCGTAGATGAGGCCGGAGTAGAAGTCGACGTTGGGGTACAGCTTGCGCGAGATGAAGTAGTCGTCCTCCAGCGCGATCTTCTCCAGCTCGGTGGCGATGTCGAGCAGCGGGTTCTTGCCCGTGACCTCAAACACCTCCTCGGTCGCCTTCTTGATGATCTTCGCCCGCGGGTCGAAGTTCTTGTAGACGCGGTGGCCGAAGCCCATCAGGCGCTCGTTGCCCTCCTTGACGCCCTTGATGAAGTCCGGAATGTTGTCCTTGCTTCCGATCCGGCGCAGCATCCGCAGGACGGCCTCGTTGGCGCCGCCGTGCAGCGGACCGTAGAGCGCGGCGACGCCCGCGGCCATGGCCGAGTACGGGTCGACCTGGGATGAGCCGACGCTGCGCACGGCGCTCGCCGAGCAGTTCTGCTCATGGTCGGCGTGCAGGATGAACAGCACGTCAAGCGCGTGCTCCAGCCGCGGGTCCGGCTCGTAGCGCAGCTCGGCGATCTTGTAGATCATCGACAGGAAGTTGCCTGCGTAGCTGAGATCGTTGTCCGGATAGACGTAGGGCATGCCGCGGTTGTGGCGGTAGGCGAACGCGGCCAGCGTCGGCATCTTGGCCAGCAGGCGGATGACCTGGATGTAGCGGGTGTCCTCCTCCTTGATCGCCGCGGCCTCCGGGTAGAAGGTCGACAGCGCTCCCACCGACGCCAGCAGCATCCCCATCGGATGGGCGTCGTAGCGGAAGCCCTGCATGAACTCCTTGACGTTCTCATGCACGAACGTGTGGATGGTGATCAGGTGATCCCACTCCTCCAGCTGCTGCTTGGTCGGCAGCTCGCCGTGGATGAGCAGGTAGGCGACCTCGAGGTAGCTCGACTTCTCGGCGAGCTGCTCGATGGGGTACCCGCGGTACTCGAGGATGCCCTTATCGCCGTCGATGAAGGTGATTGCCGACCGACACGACGCCGTCGCCATGTAGGCCGGGTCGTAGGTCATGAGGCCGAAGTCGTCGTCCGAGGTCTTGATCTTGCGCAGCTCGGTGGCGCGGATCGTGTTGTCCTCGATGGGTATCTCGTACTGCTTTCCGGTCCGGTTGTCGGTGACGGTGAGGGTGTCGCCGGAGGTGGCTACGCCGCCGCCGTCCGTCGATTGCTGGGTCTCGGTGCTCATAGCACTCCTGTGACGCGATTACCGGTGGTCGCGGCAGCGAGGGGGCGCTGGCGACTCTTTCGAAAGAGACTAATACCCAGGCGCCGACGGCTCGGACACCGCATTCTCAACCAGCCGTGAGTGGCGGCGGCGCGGAAACCGGGACGCGGACGCGTCAGCCCACCGGCGCGCCGTCCGGCGGCGCGGCCCGCGTGCGCCGGCCGCCGGCATGCTCGCGCAGCTCTCGCAGCGAGACCCCCTCGCCGATGAGCGAGGGGACTCCCAGGATGATGGCGCAGCCGACCTCGACGGCCTGGAGCACCAGTCCGTAGGCCAGGCCGGTGCCGGCGCTCACGCCGAAGGGCGCGAGCACCGCGATGCACGCCGCCTGGAAGACACCGACGTTGGAGGGGGTCACCGGAATGATCGCCGTGATGTTGACCGCCACCAGCACCGCGGCGGCAGCGGCAAAGCCCGTCCGGCCCGCCAGGCCAAAGGCGGCGAGCACGGCGTAGCACGACCCGCCCTGCAGCGCCCAGGCGCCGAGCTGGAAGGTCGTGGAGTGCACCGCGGTCCGCGGCCGGCGAAAGACGGCCAGGCCCTGGCGCACGTCGACGAGTTGCCCGTGCAGCCACTCGGCCATCGTGCGCACCCGGCGCGAGCGGGAGCGGGCGCCGCGGGCGACGAGCGCCGGGGCGCCGGCCAGCGCGAGAACGAGGAGCACGGGAAGCAGGGCCGTGAGCACGACGGACTCGGTGCGGGCGCCGCGGATGGCGCTGCCGGACAGCGCGATCACCGAGAGGATCACAAGCGCGGTGACGTTGAGCAGCGTCTGGGAGAGCAGCGTGCCGATGACCGTCGCCACGGTCTCGCGCACCCGCCCCGTGCGCCGGGCGATCAGCCAGGCGCGCGCCGCCTCCCCCAGCCGGCCGGGAGCCACCGCCGAGCCGGCCATGCCGACGAGCAGCACGCGGGTGACCGCGCCGCGCCCAATGTGTTCACCGGGCAGCGCCGCCCGCACCGCGGCGAACCACGACTCGGCCCGGGAGAAGAAGGCGCCGGCCATCAGCACGGCCGCCAGCGCGATCCACCAGCCATTGACATGGGCCAGGGCGTGGCCGACCTCGGCCAGGTTGATCTTCGTCAGCGCGAGGACGACGAGGGCGACGAGCACGGCCACGGTGACAGCACCACCGAGGTGCCGGCGCCACGGCTGATCCCGTCTGGGACGGGCCCGCACCGGAGAGCGCTCGTCGGTGTCGGCAGCGGCCGGGGACATCCTCAGCCCAATCCTGGCTCCGGGGGAGCGGCGTCTGGCTCAGCGAGGGCCGCCAGCTCGGCAGCGCCCGGCGACCCGGCCGCCGCTCCGGCGCGGCCGGGGATGCGGGGCAGCCGCTCACAGGCGGTCAGGTAATGCTGCCGCAGGGCGTGCGTGGCGTTCGCCCAGGTGGCGCCGCTGACGGCGTCGCGCGCCGCGGCGGCCATGGCCGACCGCAGCCCGGGGTCGGCGTGGAGCAGGCTCACGGCGGCAGCCAGGGCTCCGGGCACCGCCGGGTCGTAGCGCAGGCCGTCGACGCCGTGGGACACGAGCTCGCGTGCGGCGGGGCTGTCGGCGGCGATCACCGGCAGGCCGGCCGCGTGCGCCTCCAGCGTCACCATCCCCAGCGTCTCGGTCTCGGAGGGGAGCACGAAGATGTCGGCGGACGCATAGGCGGCGGCGAGGTCGTCGCCGCCGAGAAAGCCGAGAAAGGTCGTCGCCGTGCCGGCGAGCCGCCGCTCCAGCTGCGCCCGCAGCGGGCCGTCGCCGACGATTGCCAGCGCCACGTCCGGGCGCTCGCGGACAGCCTCCTCCAGGCGCTCAACCGTCTTCTCCTTGGCCAGGCGCCCGACGTAGAGAAGGACGAGCCGCTCTGGATGACCGCCGCTCAGGCGATGGCGCCACTCGCGGCTCGCCCAGCCGGGATCGAATCGCTCCAGGTCGACCCCGTACGGCCACAGTCCCAGACGCTGCACCCGGCGGGACTGAAGCTCGGAGAGGGTGGCGTTGGAGGTGGCGAGGTTGACCTGGGCGCAGTTGTGGAGGCTGCGCAGGTAGCGCCAGCCGCCGGACTCCAGCCAGCCCAGCCGGTACAGCCGGGCGTAGGAGGGCAGATGGGCGTGGTAGGAGGCCACGAGCGGGACCCGGTTGCGCCGGGCGTAGGCGACGGCACCGACCCCCAGCAGCACCGGCTGGATCGCGTGCACGACGTCCGGGCGGTAGGCGCGCAGCGCCCGCCCCAGCGCCGGACCGGGCAACGCGACACGCTTGGGCGGGTACCCCTCGCCATCCGGATACAGCGGCACGCGCAGGCCGCGGACGCCGAGCACGGGCACACCCGCGTAGTTCTCCGGCCCGCCGGCCGGCGCGATCATCAGGACCTCGTCGCCGCAGCGCGGCAACTCCTCAAGCGTCCGGCGCAGCCGCGTCACGACCCCATCGACGGCGGGGAGGAAGACCTCACTGACCAGGGCGATGCGCACCGACGCGTCAGCTCCGGGCGGCGTGGGCGAGCATGTCCGAGATCCAGCGGCTCAGCCGGCCGCCGTCCACTGGAACTGGATGAGCGGCTGGTGCGGGGTCATGAGCGAACTTCTAGAGCCATAAGGTCAGCGGTGGGTGAAGTACCCGTAAGGGTGTTCTCACCAATTTTTGTCGGCAAAACAGGCTTTGGTGTTAGGAAACGACCAAGCCGTGCACGCCCGCTGTGCAGGTCGTCTGTGACGTCGTCGCGCGTCAGGCGGTGAGGATGGCGGCGCCGATGGCCAGCGCGGCCATCACCACCGTCAGTCCGATGACGCCCCGCTCCCCGCCGGCGTTGGCCGGGAAGTCCGGGCGGCTGAGCCCAAACCAGGAGAGAACCACGGCCCACAGCGCCAGCGCACCCCCCAGGATGAAGAACGGGACCTTCGAGGTCGCGTCCGCCAGGAGCAGGATCGCCGCCATCAGCGCCAGCCTACCTAAAAATCCCCCGCTGCGGGAGTGGATCGGTAGCGGCTGGCGGTCGCCGCGCGCTGGCCCTGGTAGTGGCTGCCGAGCTGCGGGCTTCCGTAGGGACGCTCGGCGGGCCGGTCGAGGGTCATGAACGACAGCTGGGCGATCTCGAGCCCGGGATACAGCTTGATGGGGATGCGCGTGAGGTTGTTGAGCTCCAGCGTCAGTGTCCCCTTCCATCCCGGGTCACAGAAGCCGGCGGTGGCGTGGACGATCAGCCCCAGCCGGCCGAGGCTCGACTTGCCCTCGATCCGGGCCACGATGTCGTCCGGGAGCTCGACCCACTCCAGCGTCCGGCCGAGGCAGAACTCGCCGGGGTGGATGACGAAGGACTCGCCCTCCGGGACGACCACCTCCTCGGTCAGGTTCTCCGGCGGGTGGCGCAGGTCGATCGCCGAGGCGCGATGGTTGTGAAAGACGCGGAACGAGTCGCCCAGGCGCAGGTCGACGCTCGCGGGCTGGACGAGGTCGGCGTCCCACGGGTCGATGCGGATGCGTCCCTCCTGGACCAGGCGCGTGATCGTGCCGTCGGAGAGGACCGAGACACCACCGGTCCCGTGCGTGTCAGCGCCGTTCATGGCGCGAAGTCTGACAGCGACAGGCGTCGGCGAGCTTTCCGCCGCTGGTGCGGGAGACAACGGGTGTCAGTGACCGACCTTGCGCGCCCGCGCCTTGACGGTGCGCACGCGGGCCGGTGGCTGCGGCGGAGGATCGCCGTGGGGGCCGCGGCGCGGCCGGCGCGGGAACGGCTCGCGGGGGTGCAGCCGGTGTCGCTTGATGCCGCCGTCGTCGTCGGAGGAGGCGTCGTCAGGCTCCTGCTTGATCGCCCACCAGACGATGTAGATGAGCGCGGCGATCGGCAGCTTGAGCGCCAGCATCAGCCACAGAAATCCCCAGGTCACGACCCGCCGATCCTATCCCTTCTCAGGGGCGTTGAAAAGGCGGCCATGGTCTGGATGTGCCCGGATCCGATCCGGGGGTAACAGGGCCCACGGCTGGCGTTTATGGCCTGGTTGTAATACCTTCACCGCGGTGATACCGGCCCGCGGGAGGAGACAGTGAACCTCGAGGAGCTGCGCGGACGGGTCGATGCCGGTGAGATCGACACCGTCCTGCTGGCGATGTGCGACATGCAGGGCCGGCTGCAGGGCAAGCGGCTGACCGCGCGCCACTTCGTCGACATCGTCGCCGAGCACGGCGCGGAGGGATGCAACTACCTGCTGGCCGTCGACGTCGAGATGACGCCCGTCGACGGGTACGAGATGGCCTCTTGGGAGCGGGGGTACGGCGACTTCTCCATGCGTCCGGATCTGACCACCCTGCGCCCCGTGCCGTGGCAGGAGGCGACCGCGATGTGCCTGTGTGACCTGCACTGGGAGGACGGCTCGCCGGTGGCCGCTTCGCCACGCCAGATCCTCGCCGGCCAGCTGGACCGCCTGGCCGGCCACGGCTGGAGCGCGAACGCCAGCACCGAGCTGGAGCTGATGATCTTCCGCGAGTCCTATGAGTCGGCGTGGCACAAGGGCTACCGCGACCTCGAGCCGGCCAACCTCTACAACGTCGACTACTCGCTGCTGGGGACGGCCCGTGTGGAGCCGCTGGTCCGGCGCATCCGCAACTGCATGGAGCAGGCCGGGATGGCGGTCGAGAACTCCAAGGGCGAGTGCAACCTCGGCCAGCATGAGATCAACTTCCTGTATGCCGAGGCGCTGCGCACCGCCGACAACCACGTCATCTACAAGAACGCGGCCAAGGAGATCGCCGCCCAGGAGGGGATGGCGATCAGCTTCATGGCGAAGTTCGACGAGCGCGAGGGGAGCTCGTGCCACATCCACTTCTCCCTCTCCGACAGCGAGGGAATGGTGTTCGCCCGCGACCGCGGCGTGTTTGAGTCCTTCCTGGCCGGCCAGCTCGCCTGCCTGCGCGAGCTGACGCTGCTGCTGGCGCCGAACATCAACTCCTACAAGCGCTATGCCGAGGGGTCGTTTGCGCCCACCGCGGTCGCCTGGGCGCCGGACAACCGCACGTGCGCGCTGCGGGTCGTCGGCCACGGTTCGGCGCTGCGCTTTGAGAACCGGGCAGGCGGCTCGGACCTCAACCCGTACATGGCGCTCAGTGCGATCGTCGCCGCCGGCCTGCACGGAGTGGAGAACCGCCTGGAGCTTGAACCGGCCTACGAGGGCAACGCCTACCGCGCGCAGGACAAGCCGCGGCTCCCGAGGACGCTGCGGGAGGCCCGGGACCTCTTCGCCTCAAGCGTGGTGGCCCGCTCCGCCTTCGGCGATGAGGTCGTCGAGCACTACGTGCACGCCGCCGACGTCGAGCTGTCAGCATTCGAAGCGGCAGTGACCGATTGGGAGCGGATTCGCGGCTTTGAGCGACTGTGAGGTGAGCTGATGGGTCCCGCGCCGGGAGCGGAGATGACCAGCTCTCTGGATGCGGTGTTCGCGCCTGTCCAATCGCAGACGGCGTTTGAGGAGACGGTCGAACGGCTCGGCACCGCGATCAAGCTGGGGCTGCTGGCACCCGGCACGCGGCTGCCGGCGGAGCGGGAGCTGTGCGCCCGGCTCGGCATCGCCCGCTCGACGCTGCGCCAAGCGCTCGTCGCCCTCGGACAGAGCGGACACCTGCACGCCACCCGCGGCCGCGGCGGCGGGACGTTCGTCGCCGACCCGCTGCCGCCGGCCCAGCCGCCGTCGGCGGAGGTGCTCGCCGGCTGGCGCGACGTGTGCGACAGCCGGATGACCGTCGAGGTGGGGATCGCCGTGCTCGCCGCCGAGCGGGCCGCCGAGCCGGCGGTCGACGCGCTGGAGGAGCTGCTGACGGCGATCGACGACACGCTGGACGACTTCCCCGCCTACCGGCAGATCGACGTCCGCTTCCACGTCGGCCTGGCCGAGCTGACGGGCAACGGGCACCTGGTCAAGCTGATGACCGAGACCCAGGGCGCGATGAGCAACCTCATCTCCCACATCGCGCATCCGCCCGAGGTGCTCGACTCCGCCAACTACCAGCACCGCCGGCTGCTAGCGGCGATCCGCCTCCACGACGAGGCGACCGCCGCGCGGGTCATGACCGAGCACCTGCGCGGCACCGAATACATCCTCGCCGCCCTGCTCCCGGAGCCGTGATGCCCACA
This sequence comes from Solirubrobacteraceae bacterium, assembly GCA_035702755.1. GTDB lineage: Bacteria > Actinomycetota > Thermoleophilia > Solirubrobacterales > Solirubrobacteraceae > Palsa-465. Next base: position 38,490 of record DASSZQ010000011.1, read on the forward strand.
TCTTGCTTGACGCACCGCGGGGGCGGGCGTATGTTTCGCGCCCCTGAAAGGACGGATTCCCACACCTTTTCGAGGAGGGCCGGATGACCACTGGGAGTGAGACCCTTTCCGCTGACGAGAGACGCCTCGCCGAGCTCGGCTACAAGCAGGAGCTCCGGCGCGGGTGGAGCGGCTTCTCCAACTTCGCCATCTCGTTCTCGATCATCTCGATCCTCGCCGGGTGCTTCACCACCTACGGGCAGGCGTGGCTCAACGGCGGTCCGATCGCCATCTCGATCGGCTGGCCGGTCATCAGCCTGCTCATCCTCACCGTCGCCTTCTCGATGTCGGAGCTGGCCTCGGCGATGCCGACGGCCGGTGGCATCTACTACTGGGCCTCGCGCCTGGGCGGCGCGGGCTGGGGCTGGTTCACCGGCTGGTTCAACCTCATCGGCCTGGTGGCGGTGACCGCATCGGTGGATTACGCGGCGGCCACCTTCCTGAACTCCACGCTCTCCTTCTACGGCCTGAACTTCGTCATGAACTTCGGCACCACGAGCGTCCAGTCGGCACTGCACCACACGTTCGTCCTGTTCGTGATCATCCTGGCGGTACACGCCCTGATCAACATCTTCTCCTCGCACCTCGTCGCCCTGTTCACCAACGTCTCGGTGTGGTGGCACGTGATCGGTGTGGCGGTGATCATCGTCTTGCTGGTGGTCGTCCCCAGCCATCACCAGAGCTTCAGCTTCGTGTTCGGACACCGCATCAACCTGTCAGGGTTCAGCGACAGCATGTACTGTTTCTACGTGCTCCCGCTGGGATTCCTGTTGACCATGTACACGATCACCGGCTATGACGCGTCGGCACACGTGTCCGAGGAGACCCACGACGCCGCGGAGGCCGCGCCCAAGGGCGTGTGGCGCTCGGTGTTCTACTCGGCGGTGTTCGGCTGGCTGGTGCTGCTGGCGCTGACCTTCGCCGCCACGCATGTCAAGGCGATCGATGCCGCCGGCGGCACCTCGCAGTCGATCATTGAGACGGCGTTGAGCTCGGCGGCGGCCAAGGCCGTGCTCATCATCGCCACCGTCGGCCAGCTTTTCTGCGGGATGGCGTGCGTGACCAGCGCCTCGCGGATGACGTTCGCCTTCTCCCGCGACGGCGCCGTCCCCGGCCATGACCTGTGGCGCCGGCTGGGCAAGAACAAGACCCCCACGTGGGCGGTGCTGTTCGTCGCCGCCTTCGCCATGATCATCACCATCCCGGCGTACTGGGGCAACCACGCGGGGCTGCCCGTGGCGTTCCTGGCCGTCACCTCCATCTCCGTCATCGGCCTGTACATCGCCTACACCATTCCCGTGTTCCTGCGCTGGCGAATGGGTGACAAGTTTGAGCCCGGGCCGTGGACACTCGGTGCCAAGTACAAATGGGTGAACCTGATCGCCGTGGTGTGGGTGATCCTGTGCGTGATCATCTTCTGCCTGCCGTTCACGCCCGCCGCCGTGCCCTGGAACAGCGCGTTCAGCTGGTCGGCGGTCAATTACGCCCCGCTGGTGACGGTCGGTGTCATGCTGGCGGTCACCATCTGGTACCTCGTCTCGGCCCGCAAGACGTTCACGGGACCGGTGCGCACGATCGAGTTTGAGGACGACGGGCTGACCGTGGCCGAGCCGGAGCCCGGCGTTGCCTGACGGCACCCTGCGCGTGCTCGAGCCCGCCACCGAGGCGGTGCTCGAGGAGATCCCGCGCGCCGACGCCGGGGACGTCGACCGGGCCGTGGAGCGCGCGGCGGCCGCGTACCCCGCGTGGCGGGCGGTGAGCCCGTCTGAGCGGGCGGCCACCCTGCGCCGCGTCGGCGATGCTGTCGCTGCCCACCGCGAGGAGCTGGCCCGGATCGAGGCGCGCAACGCCGGCAAGCCGATCGCCGATGCCCGCGGCGAGATGGAGATGGTCGCCCAGGTGTTTGGCTACTACGCCGGGGCCCCGGAGCGGCTGCTCGGCGACACCATCCCGGTGGCCGGCGGGCAGGCGTGGACGGTGCGCGAGCCGCTCGGCGTGGTGGGACTCATCGTGCCCTGGAACTTTCCGCTGACGATCGCCTCCTGGAAGCTTGGACCGGCGCTGGCGGCCGGCAACACCGTCGTGCTCAAGCCGGCGGAGCTGACGCCGCTGAGCGCCCTGCGCTTCGCCCAGCTGGCCGTCGAGGCCGGTCTCCCGGAGGGAGTGCTCAACGTCGTCGTGGGGCCGGGTTCGACCTGCGGCGCGCGGCTGGTTCAGCACCCGGGCGTGGCCAAGATCGCGTTCACCGGGTCAACGGAGGTGGGCCGGTCGATCGCCGCCGGCGCGGCCCAGACGATCAAGCGGGTGACGCTTGAGCTCGGCGGCAAGTCGCCGAACATCGTGTTCGCCGATGCCGATCTGGCGGCGGCGGCCGCGGCGGCGCCGGGCGCCGTATTCGGCAACGCCGGCCAGGATTGCTGCGCGCGGTCGCGGATCCTTGTTCAGCGCGAGGCCGTCGACGAGTTCATGGCCGAGCTGGAGCGGACGGTGAAGGCGATGCGCGTCGGCGACCCGCTGGACGAGGCGACGCAGATGGGGCCGCTCATCTCGGCCGGCCAGCGGGCCGCGGTGGCCTCCTACCTAAAGGACGGCGCGCCGGTGGCGTTTCGCGGCAGCGCCCCGGACGGCCCCGGCTACTGGTTTGCGCCCACCGTCCTGTGCCCGGTCGATCCGGGGGCGCGGGCCGCGCGCGAGGAGATCTTCGGACCGGTGGCGACGGTGATCCCGTTCGGCGACGAGGAGGAGGCGGTTCGCTTGGCCAACGACACGATGTACGGCCTGTCCGGTTCGATCTGGAGCGGGGACGGCGGCCGCGCGCTGCGCGTCGCCCGGGCGCTGGAGGCGGGGGTGCTCTCGATCAACTCCAACACGTCAGTGCGCGTGGCGACGCCGTTTGGCGGCTTCAAGCAGTCCGGCTACGGGCGCGAACTGGGGCCGCATGCGCTCGACGCCTACACCGAGGTCAAGTCGATCTTCTACGCCACCGCCTGATGCGGCTGTCCGGCAAGGTGTGCGTGATCACCGGCGCCGCCGGCGGGATCGGCGGCGCGACCGCTGAGGTGTTTGCGCGGGAGGGGGCGCGCGTCGTCGGCGTCGATCTTGCCGAGCACTCCGTGGGCGAACTGTCGCTCACCGCCGACGTCACCGATGAGGCCGCGGTGGCGGAGCTCTATGCCCAGGTGCGGCGAGAGCTGGGGCGGGTCGACGTCCTGTTCAACAATGCCGGCATCTCCCCCACCGACGACGCCTCGGTGCTTGAGACGGGGCTTGAGGCCTGGGAGCGCGTGCAGGCGACCAACCTGCGCAGCGTGTTCCTGTGCTGCAAGCACGGGATCCCTCACCTGCTGCAGAGCGGCGGCGGCTCGGTCATCAACACCGCCTCGTTCGTCGCGGTCATGGGCTCGGCGACCTCGCAGATCTCCTACACCGCCTCCAAGGGCGGCGTGCTGGCGCTCTCCCGCGAGCTCGGCGTGGAGTTCGCCAAGCGCGGTGTGCGCGTCAACGCCCTGTGCCCGGGCCCGGTCGACACCCCGCTGTTGCGCGACCTCTACGCATCCGATCCGGTCGCCGCGCAGCGGCGGATGGTCCACGTGCCGATGGGCCGCTTCGCCGCCGCCGAGGAGATCGCCAACGCCGTCCTGTTTCTCGCCTCCGACGAGTCGTCGTACGTCAACGCCACGACGTTCTTGGTCGACGGCGGGATCAGCGGCGCCTACACGACGCCGCTGTAGGTGTGACACGGACGTTCCGGGCCGCACCGCGCGCGTATCACTCTGGGGGATCCCGGCAGGTTCCTTGCCGGATCTCCCCCTACTATGCGCTCCCGGGCGGGTGGTCAGCGCCCCTGCCGGCTGTAGCGGTCAGCGCCGAGCCGGGAGGTGGGCAGAAACGGCAGCAGTGAAGAAGGGGCTCGCTGGCGGGGGCAGGATGCGGCGGTTAGCCCCCTGAGAGCGTCAAATCTGTTCGAAATCCGGATCTGGGCTGACGATCCCGAACGCAATTGCCGCCATAGGCCACTCACGGACGAGATCGGACGGCGCGATCCGAGTTTCGAACAAACCGGGGGTGCTTTGCCTCCGCTCCGCCCCGGGCACCCCCCTCATCGCCGTCGTCCACCCTCCGCCATCCGATCCCGTCCCCTTCACGACCAGGGCCGTTCACTGACGTTCAGGTACTTCGACAGCGGGAGGTCAGCGCCGCACAGAACCCCGTCAGGCGCGTTCCACGGCCGGCACCGACGGCTCCACCCGGAGCCAGCGCGCGGCCGGAGCCGGCAGCCACCAGTTCCAGCGGCCGAACAGCGACACGATCGCGGGGACGAGCAGCGCCCGGATCACGGTGGCGTCGAGGATGATCCCGGCGGCCAGTCCGGTGGCGAACACCTTGACGTCGGTGTCCGGCGCCGAGGCCATCGACGCGAACGCCAGGAACAGGATGAGGGCCGCGCTCGTGACCAGCCGGCCGGTGCGACCGATGCCCCGCACGACGGCGGTGTCGGTGGAGCCGGTGGCGTCGAACTCCTCGCGCATGCGGCTGAGGATGAACACCTCGTAGTCCATCGATAGGCCGAACAGGAACGCGAACACCATCAGCGGGATCCAGGAGCTGACCGAGTGGGTGGCGGGGATGCCCCAGATGGCGCTTGAGCCGTGGCCGTTCTGCCACACGAGCGTGATCACCCCCCAGGCCGCGGCAACGCTGATCACGTTGAGGACGACGGCCTTGAGCGGCAGCAGCAGCGACCGGAACGCGCGCGCCAACAGCACGAATGTGAGCACGGCGATGAGCGCGATCATCTCCGGAAAGCTGCCGTAGATGGCGTTGACGAAGTCCTCGTTCTCGGCGCCGACACCGCCGGTGACGACGCCCGGTCCGAGCGAGGCGGCCGCCTGCCGGACCCGGTCAAGCGTCGCCGATCCGGCGGGCGTCGACTCGTCGGCCGATCCGAACACGTCAACCTCGGCGATGCCCGCCCGCCGCCAGCGCGGACCGGCCGGCGCGACGGCGCCGTGGACCCCGGGCACGCGCCCGAGCACGGCGGCCACGTGGTCGGCCTGGGCGGCCGGTGCCAGGACCTCGATCGGCTGCAGCGCTCCGGCGCCCACCCCGGAGCGCTGCAGGGCGGTCAAACCGGTGAGCGCACCGCCGCCCTTGCTCAGGGTGGAGATGTTGGCCTGCCCGGGATTGAGGCCGGTGGCCGCCCAGACGAGCAGCGCCAGGACGACGGCGGCGACCACCGCCGCCGGCCAGCGCCGGGCCACCACCCCATGCGCCCAGCGCGTCCACGGGGGGCTGGCGCGGTCCTCGCGGCGCAGGTGGGGCCAGTCGAGCCGCGAGCCGGCGGAGGCGAGCACGATCGGTAGCAGGGTGAGGGCGACGATCACGCTGATGAGCGGGATGAGCATCCCGGCCAGGCCGATCGAGCGCAGGAACGGGAGCGGCAGGACGACCATGGCCAGCAGTCCGATGGCCACGGTCGTGCCGCTGAAGACGACGGCCCGCCCCGCGGTCTGCATCGCGCGCACCACGGCCTCGTCGCCGGCGATGCCCCGGTCGCGCTCCTCGCGCCAGCGCACGACGACCAGCAGCGAGTAATCGATGGCCACGCCGAGGCCGATGAGCCCCACCAGGAACTCGACGATGAACGACACGCTCGTCACCGAGCTCACGCCCCAGAGAACGAGGAACGTGGCCATGATGGAGACGATCGCCATCAGCAGGGGGACGAACGCCAGCAGCGAGGCGAACACGAACGCCAGCACCGCCAGCGCGCCGAGGCCACCCAGGACCGACTCCAGGAACACCCCGGGCCCGCTGGTGCCTCCCGTCTGCCCCTGGAGGGCGTCGATCCCGGTCACATGAACGGGCGCGCCGGCCACACGCAGACCGGCGAGCGCGGCGGCCGCCTGCTTGGCGGCGGCGCTGTTGACGCCGAAGGAATGCGTGACCGGCGGCGGGTAGCCGAGGACAAACGTCGTCCGCCCGTCCGCGGAGACGAAGGCGCGGCTGCCGGTGGAGGCGTAAGAGGCGGTGCGGGTGCCCGGCACCGCGGCCCGGACGCGGGCCTCAACCTGCGCCAGGCCCGCCCTGACCGCGGGGGCGCTGACCGATGTGCCCGCGGGCAGCGTGACCACCTCCAACAGCGCGGCGCTGCGTCCCCCGGTGCCGAACAGGCGCAGGATCTGCTGGTTGGTCTCAAACCCCTGGCGGCCGGGCACCGTGAACTCGTTGCTGAACGAGGCCGTCGCCCGGTTCACGGTGGCCATGCCCACGAGCGTGACGACCACCCAGAACGCCACCACCAGACGGCGATGCGACAGCACCCAGCGCGTGATCGTCCCCGTCATGGCGGCCCTTTCCTCCGGTCAGTTCGTGGAGCGTATGATTTGTAGCACAAACAATATGTCCAACGGAGTTTTTTTTGGGACACTTTCGGCGATGAGCGACGCCTCCGGCACCGGCGGCCTCCACGACGCCCTCGTGCGCAACACCGGCTACCTGGTCAGCCGGATGGGAACGTTCGCCGCTCGGCGGTTCGGCGAGCGGCTCGCCGAGCTGGGCCTGACCACGCGCATGTGGGGGGCGCTCAACGTCCTCGATGCCGAGGGCGAGATCACGCAGCAGCAGCTCGGCCGCGCCATCGGCATGGACCCCAGCTCGATGGTCGCCACGCTTGACGAACTGGAGGCCCGGGGCATGGTGCAGCGCCGGCGCCATCCCAGCGACCGGCGCGCCCACGCCCTCCACCTGACCGCGGCGGGGAGGGACACCCTCGCGCGCGGGCGTCAACTTTCAGCGCAGGCTCAGGAGGAGCTGCTGGCACCGCTGTCGGCAGAGGAACGCGCCCGGCTGCACGAACTGCTGCTGCGCATGGCCACCGCCGCCGGACAGGTCGCGCCCGGCCCACCGCCGGCCGCCGCCACCCGCCGGGTCATGAGCGCGCCATCGCCGCCGACCGACGCCGGCTGACAGCCGCATCCGCGACGTGGGCGGGAACGCTCACCGGCGCCGCCGCGACCGCCAGTCCGACGGCGAGCAGCACCCAGGTCGTCGGATCCTCCAGGAAGTCGGCGTACAACAGCGTGTGGAACGTGAGCGCGACGAACGCGGCGGCGATCGCCGAGCGCACGGGGTCCCCGCGGGCGCCGCGGACGAGAGCACCGATCGCGGCGACGAGGAACAGGATGTAGACGATCTCGCCGATCAGCCCCTGCTCGGCCGCGATGGTCAGCGGGATCGTGTGCGAATCCGAGAGAGCCGACGCCGTGTGCCGGTGCTGGGCGCGGTACTCGGTGGAGAACGAGCCGGATCCGTGCCCCCACACCGGGCGCTGGGCAAACAGTGAGAGGCCTCCGCTGACCAGGCCGCCCCGGCCGCTCGCGGCGCCGTTGATTCCCTGGTTGAGACCGAACGTCCGCGGCGAGGCGGCGACGGCGATCGCCCCGGCGGCAACCACCACCACCGCCACCACCAGCGCCCGCGACGGCTTCCAGCGCAGCGCCGCCAGGATCGCCATGCCGACGAGCAGCGCCCCCATGCTGGAGCGCGACAGCGTGAGCACGAGGCAGGCCCACAGGATCACGAGCCCCCCGGTCACCACCGACTGCTCGCGCCGCGACCAGTCGTAGATGAGCACCACCGCCAGCAGGGTCATGACCAGCGCCAGGTAGCGACCGAACAGGTTGGGGTCAAAGAAGAACGAGTTGACGGTGAAGTACGTGTGCAGATTGTTCTCGGCGATGAGCTTGGGGTTAAGAAGGATGGTCCGCGTCGCGTACTCGTAGAAGCCGACAACCGAGAACAGCAGAGCGAGCCCCACCGTCACCTGCAGGCAGCGACGCAGCAGACGCCATGACCAGTCCAGTTCGCGCAACAACCGGTACAGCAGCGCGAACGGGACATAGAAGAAGACCATGTTCTGCAGCGCCTTCTCAAAGTCCGGTGAGTACGCGGCCTGGATGCCGTAGAGCACCACGTACAGCGCCAGCATCCGCTGCGCCCAGGCAGCGAGGTTGGCCTGACCCAGGCGAACCCGCCACGCCGCGGCCGGCGTAGTGGGCGCCGCCGGTTCGGTGGACTCGCCGGGGGGCGGCGCCCCCGCCGCCGGCGGGTCGACCGCATCCGGTCGCGGCGCCGATTGCGCGCGCAGATCGCGCCAGATGAACGCCAGCGCCCCGGCGGCGACGACGAAGTACAGGGGGACGAGCAGGTTCGCCGTCGTCCCTCCGGACTGGATCGGCACCCGGAACGGGAGCGCCACCACGGCCAGCGGAGCGACCAGTGCGGGCCGCCGCACCAGTCCGGCGGCGGCGAGCACCACCACCCCCACCAGAACGATCGCTGCCACCACCGCCTCCAGCGGATGGCGGTGCACGGCGCCCAGCTGGGGCGAGCGCCAGATCTCAGACAGGAGAAGCACCGGCGCGAGCACCAGCGCCCCCAGCATCGCGGGCGCGCGCACGCGGCGCGCGGGGGTCAGAAGCACGACCGCGGCCAGCAGCGCGACGGCGATGACGCCGACCTTCGGCAGCGGTCCAGTGAGGGCGGCGAACGCGATCACGACAGGTGAATCATCCACTACCCTCTCTCCCCATGCCCTCTGCGAAGCTCGCGGTGGCCGTGGGGTTGACCGCGCTTTCGCTGTCAGCGTGTGGAACGGTCTCCAAGCCGGTGGCCGGCACACCGGCAGCGAACGCCAAGAGTCATCAGGGTGTCGACGACCCCCGCCTAAAGCACATCACCTGCCTGGAGCAGGAGCGCATCCCGGTGCGCACCGAGCAGCTGGTCATCGCCGGGCGCACCCTGCCGAGCTTCCAGGTCGGGACCCGTCCGTCCGGCCCCACCGTCAGCTTTGAGCCGACGCCGGGCGACGCGCAGGGCGCTCAGATCCAGGGTGAGGCCCAGGGAGCCGAGGTGATCGGATCGGCGCTGCTGTATCCCAACCAGGCCCCGGACGCGCTGCTCAGCAAGGTCGAGAACTGCGTCGCCAAGGGAGTCAAGGGCTGATGCTCCGCCGCCCGCTCGCCGGCCTGCTCGCCGCCTCAACCGCCGACGTCGCGACCAGCCGCTCCGACTCGGCCCCGGCCCCGCCGAGCACCGCCGAGCGCCGCCCGGGATCGCCCAACGCGACCCGCAACTTCTACATCGGGCTGATCGTCGTCTGCCTGGGCGCCGGAGCGCTCTCATTGCTCATTCCGTCCACCCCGAGCTATGACCCGTGGTCATGGCTTCTGTGGGCGCGGGAGATCGTCCACGGGCACCTGGTCATCACCACCGGCGGCACGTCGTGGAAGCCGCTGCCGATGATCTTCACGATCCCGTTCGCGCTGTTCGGCAAGGTCGCGCCGAACCTGTGGCTGATCGTCGCCCGCGCCGGAGCGCTGGGCGCCGTGATCATGGTGTTCCGCATCGCCTTCCGGCTGACCACGCGCGTCATCGGACTGTTCGGCGAGCCCGGCGAGAGCGCGGGACGCGTGGCCGTCATCGCGCCGGCGCTGGTGTCCGGGATCATCGGCGCCGTCGCGCTCGGCCTGTCGGCCTCCGGGGGCTTCCTCTCCGCCAACACCCTCGGCTATTCCGAGGCGCTGGCCACGGCGCTGCTGCTCATCAGCATCGACCGGCTGCTCGACGGCCGCCCCCGTCAGGCGTTCGCCGTCGGCTTCCTCGTCGCCCTCGACCGTCCGGAGACGTGGTTGTTCTGGGGGCTCCTGGGGCTGTGGCTGCTGTGGAAGGACCCGCCGTCGCGGGTGTGGGTGATCGGCAGCGCCATCGTCGTCCTCGCCGCCTGGTTCGTTCCGGTCAAGCTCGGCTGCGGCTCGTTCACCTGCAGCGTGTCCCGGGCCGAGCATCCGCGCTCCAACAGCCTCGCCTTCGCCTCCAACCCGTTTGAGGCCGAGCTCTCGCAGGCGGCGTGGCCGACGATGCTGCTGCGCATCAAGGTGCCCGCGCTGCTGCTGGTGGTGGCCGTGGCCGGCATCCTCGCCACGGCCTACCGGCGGGCGGGCCTGGCCGGAGTGCGAACTCCCCGCAACCGCGCGCGCCTGGCCGTGGCGCTGTTGGCGCTCGGCGGGCTCGCCTGGTTCGTCGTCATCGCGGCCATGACCCAGGCCGGGTTCTCCGGCAACAACCGCTACCTCGTGCTCGGCTCGGCCCTCGTCGACACCTGCGGCGCCATCGCCTTCGGCTGGGCGGCGTACGAGCTCGCCGCGCTGGGCTCCCGACTGCTCGGCAGCGAGCGGCGGGCGGGCGGCGCGACGGCGCGCGGCGCACTGCAGTGGGGCTGCGCTGCGGTGTGCGGGCTCGTCTTCGCGTTCGGCCCCAACTGGGTCGGCCCCAACCTCATCTCGATCCCGCGCACCCACGGATCCCTCATCTACCAGGCGCACCTGCGCGAGGGCATGAACGCGCTCGTCGCCCGCTACGGCGGGGCCAAGAAGGTGTTCGCCTGCGGCAGCGTGATGACCGAGGGGTTCCAGGTGCCGATGGCGGCGTGGATCCTGGGCGTCCCCACGACCGGCGTGCAGGCGCCGCCGGCCGCCGGCACCGAGCCGGGCCCGCCGCCGAACGTGATCCTGCAGACGCGCGACACGCGCTCGGCGGCGCTGCTCCCCTTCCTCTCGGATTGGCCGAAGGTCCACTATCACTACGTCGGCACCTGGGGACCGGTCCACATGTTCACCCACTGCTCCGGGGCGGCGGCGTGATCGCTCCGGGCGCCGGCTGATGGCCACGGTCACCGCTCCCCGGCCCGGTCTGGGCGACGCCGGTCGACCGCAGGGCGATGTCACGCCGCTGCTGCCTGAGCGCCTCCAGCGCGTCCCCGGCTGGCTGTGGGCGACCGCCGGGCTGATCGCCCTGATGGCGCTCTCGGCGTTCATGCGCTCCCGCTACCTCGGCGGGCAGTTCTGGATGGACGAGGCGATCACGACCGGGATCTCGCTGCACCCGCTCACGCAGATTCCGGGGATCCTGCGCTATGACGGCAACCCGCCGCTGTACTACATGCTGCTCCACGTCTGGATGTCGTGGTTTGGCGACAGCGAGAGCGCCACCCACTCGCTGTCGCTCGTCGTCGGCGAGCTGACGATCCCGCTCGGCACGTGGGCGGCGTGGCGGCTGTTCGGGCGGCGCACCGCGATCATGGCGGCGCTCCTGTTCGGATTCAACGCGTGGCTGACCGAGTACGCGCAGGAGACGCGCATGTACGAGCTGGTGGCGCTGCTGGGGCTCGCCGCCACCGCCGGCTTTTTGCTCGGCTTCGTCTACCGGCGCCGGCGCTACCTGCTGCTGTTCGGCGCCGCCCTGGCGCTCATGCTCTACACGCACTCGTGGGGCGTGTTCTTCTTCGTCGGCTCGGCGATCTCGCTCATCCCGGCCCTCCTCGCCTCCGAGGACCGGCGCGGGCTGCTGCGCGACGCCGTGCTCACCTACTTCGGCGCCGGGGTGCTGTTTCTACCCTGGGCGCCGACGCTCCTCTTCCAGGCCGCCAACACCGCCGCGCCGTGGAGCAACCCACCCCGGTTCGGCGCGCCGATCCTCCTGTCCCGGGGGGTGCTGGGCGGCGACCGGATCACGATGGTGCTCATCGTCCCGGCCGCGGTCGGCATCATCCCGCTGCTGGCCAAGCGCCGCCGCGGGTCACTGGAGTGGACGACGGCATGGACGCTGCTGTCGCTCATCGTGGCCACGCTCGCGGTGGCCTGGCTGGAGTCGCAGGTCAACCCGGCGTTCGTGGTGCGCTACTTCGCACCCATCATCGGCGCCCTGCTGCTGCTCATCGCCTGGGGGTGCGCCCGGGCGCGGCTGCTGGGGCTGGTGGCCATCGCGCTCGCGATCGTCTTTTTGGCCAACCCCACCACGTACGCCCCCCATTACAAGAGCGACATGCGCGGGCTGGCCGCGGAGATGGCGCCGATGCTGCGGCCGGGCGACGAGGTCGTCGTCGGCCAGCCGGAGGAGACGCCGCTCGCCTGGTACTACCTGCCCGGCGACCTGCGCTTCGCCAACACCGCGGGAATCGTCTCTGACCCCAGTTACATGGACTGGGTCAAGGCGCTGCCGCGGATCCGCCACACCTCTCCCCGGGCCACGCTGACCACCCTGGTCGACCGCCTGCGCCCCGGTCAGCACCTGCTCTACATCCGGCCCCTCACCGAGGGCGCCCAGAACTGGCAGGCGCCGTGGACGGTCATGGTGCGACGACGCTCGGCGCAGTGGGGCCAGATCCTCACCAACTACGTGTCCGACGGCACGCTGAAGGCGCTCGCCTGGGCCCCCCATGAATACCTGGGGGCCTGCTGCGTGGCCAACAGCGCCGTGCTGTATCAGAAGATCCGCTAGCGCTCAGCGCGCTGCCTTGAAGCGTTCGCATGACCACCGCCACCCCGCCACGCCCCGCCGCCCCCCGGCCCTCACGCTCGCAGGCACTCGCCGCCCTGCTCGATCTGCCGCCGATCCCGGAGGTCCGATCGCCGCAGTGGTTTGAGCGGCTGCCGCGCTGGTTGAGCACCGGCGGCGTGCTTGTGCTGCTGCTGGCCATCTCGGCCTTCGCGCGCACGCGCACGCTGGACGGGCAGTTGTGGTTTGAGGAGGCGATCGCCACCGGCGTCGCCCACCATTCCCTCGGCGCGCTGCCCGGCGTCCTGCGCCAGGCGGGCTCGGCGCCGCTCTACTACGCGCTGCTCAGCGTGTGGATCGACATCTTCGGCATGGGGCAGGCCGCCACGCACGCGCTGTCGCTGGTGCTGGGGCTGCTGACCATCCCGGTGGCGATGTGGCTGGGATGGAGCATCGGCGGGCGCCGGGCCGGGTTCTTCGCCGCCGTCCTGTTCGCGTTCGGCTCGTATCTGACGCGGTACACGCAGGAGACCCAGCCGTATGCCCTGATGGTGCTCCTCGGCCTGCTCGGCACCGGTGCCTTCATCCACGGCTTTGTGTTCCGCCGCCGCCGCTGGCTGTGGGTGTTCTGGGCGATGCTCGCCCTGATGCTCTACACCCAGGGCACGGCGCTGATGTTCTGGGCCGGGGCCGCGATGGCCCTGGTGGTGGTCTGGTGGGCGGCCGCCCCGGAGGCGCGCCCGGGGATCGTTCGCGACGCGCTGCTGACCTTCGGCGGGGCGCTGGTGGTGTTTGTGCCATGGCTGCCGACGACGATCAGCCAGATCGCTCACGACACCTCCCCCTGGCATTACACGCCCCTGCTCGGCGCGACCATCCCCAGCCAGCTGCTCGGCACCGAGCGGGTCGACGTGACCCTGCTCATCCCGGTCGTCATCGCCGTCGCCGCCGTGGCCGGCGCCGCTCGCCGGCGATCGCCGCAGGCGCTCGTCTTCTGGTCGCTGATCGCAATCTCCGGGACCGCGTTCGTGGTGACCCGGATCCTCGGCGTGGTGGGGCCGTTCTGGGCGTGGCGCTATTTCGCCGCCATCGTTCCGGCGCTGCTGCTCCTCGGCGCCTTTGCCACCGCCCGGGCGCGGGTTGTGGGGGTGGCCGCCATCCTCTTCTGCATCGCGTTTCTGGCCAATGCGGCGTCGTTTGCCCCGGGCTACAAGAGCGACATGCAGGACGTCGCCGCCGAGATGGCGCCGCTGCTGCACCCCGGCGACCTGGTCGTCGTCGGCCAGCCGGAGCAGACGCCGCTCGCCTGGTACTACCTGCCCGCCGGGCTGCGCTTCGCCAGCACCACCGGCCCGGTTTCGGACCCCAGCTACATGGACTGGTCCGGCGCCATGTCCCGGCTGCGCACGACCCCTGCCCAGGCCACGCTGGGGCGGCTGGTTGCTACGCTCAAGCGCGGCCAACAGCTGCTCTACGTGCGCCCGCTGACCGAGGGCGCCAAGAACTGGTCGGGGTCGTGGACACAGCTCGTCCGGCGGCGCTCGGCCCAGTGGGGCCAGGTCTTGACCAACGATGTCACCAACGGAACCCTGAAACCGGTCGCCTGGGCGCCGCACAACTATCGAGGCTCCTGTTGCGTGGCCGACGCTGCAGTGCTCTATCAGAAGACTTCCTAGGACTGATCTGACCGCAAATGACTGAGATCCAATCGTCTGAGGCCCGCCAGCTTGGGGCCGATATCACGCCGGAGCATCCCGTCGTCGTCCTCGGCGCCGGCCCCGCCGGCCTGACCGCCGGGTACCTGCTGGCCAAGCAGGGCAAGCCGGTCATCGTGCTGGAGTCCACCGACCAGGTGGGGGGCATCGCCCGCACCCAGGTGCGCGACGGCTATCGCTTCGACCTTGGCGGCCACCGCTTCTTCACCAAGGTCAAGGAGGTCGACGACCTCTGGCACGAGATCATGAAGGAGGAGTTCCTCAAGCGCCCGCGCCAGTCGCGGATCTACTGGAACGACAAGTTCCTGGAGTACCCGCTGCAGGGGATGGACGTCATCAAGAAGCTCGGCCCCGTTGAGCTCACGCGATGCTTGGTTTCCTACTTTGTTGCGGCGGTCAAGCCCAAGGGCCGCGAGGACACATTTGAGGCGTGGGTCTCAAACCGGTTCGGCAAGCGGCTGTACCAGCACTTCTTCAAGACCTACACAGAGAAGCTGTGGGGCGTCTCGGCCGACGAGATCCGCGCCGAGTGGGCGGCGCAGCGGATCAAGGGCCTGTCGTTCTTCTCGGCCGCCAAGGCCGCGTTCTTCGGCAACGAGGGCAACAAGATCAAGTCGCTGATCTCCGAGTTCAACTACCCCCGCTTCGGCCCCGGCCAGATGTGGGAGCAGATGACCGCCGACATCCGCGAGCGCGGGGGCGAGGTGCGCCTGAACGCGCCCGTGACCCGGCTGCGGGTTTCCGAAGGCCGGGTGACGGAAGTGGTGGCCGGCGGCGAGACGCTGTACCCCTCGCACGTCATCTCCTCGCTGCCGCTGCGCACCACCGTGGGGATCACCGAGCCGGAGGCGCCGGTGGAGGTCCGCGACGCCGCCCGCGGCCTGCGCTACCGCGAGTTCTTGACCGTGCTGCTGGTGATCGAGGGCGAGGACCTGTTCCCGGACAACTGGATCTACATCCACCAGCCCGGAGTGCGGGTGCTCCGCATCCAGAACTTCAAGTCCTGGAGCCCGTGGATGGTGCCCAACGACACCGACGCCTCGATCGGCATGGAGTACTTCTGCTTTGAGGGCGACGACCTGTGGAACACGCCGGACGATGACCTGGTGGCGATGGCGTCACGGGAGATCGAGAAGCTGCACCTGGCCCGCGCCTCGCAGGTGAAGTTCGGCTTCGTCGAGCGCGTCCACAAGGCCTATCCGATCTACGACGAGCTCTACGCCGAGCGCGTGGCCACCATCCGGGCGTGGCTGGAGACGATCTCCAACATCACCCAGGTCGGCCGCAACGGTCTGCACCGCTACAACAACTCCGATCACTCGATGCTCACCGCGATGCGGGCGGTCGACAACATCCTGCAGGGCACCCACCACGACATCTGGGCGGTCAACGCCGAGAGCGTCTACCACGAGGAGCACCAGGAGAACGAGGACCCGTATCGCAACCCGCCGACCACCCCGGCGATGGAGCAGCCTCTCGCATCCGAGCGGTGAGCGTGGCCGGAGCTCGCTGATGAGCATGCGCAGGGCGCTGGCGCTGGAAACCCGGCGGGGGCTGGCGGGCCTCATGGCGGCGATGCTGGTGGCGTCGCCGGGCGTTCTCATGCTGGCCGCGCCGCCGGCGCTGGCCGCCGGCCACGCGAGCAGCCACAGCGCCTCGGCGAGCTCCAGCGGCTCGGCCAGTTCCAGCGGCTCGGCGACCACCTCCGGCCCGACCGCGACCGCTGCCTCCTCCGGGAGCGCCGTGCCGACGCCACCGGGCAACAACGGCATCTCCGGCGGGGTCAATCCCCTGGCCCCGGTGCCCACCACCACCAGCGCCGCGCCGACGACGGTCCTCACCAACACCTCCACCACCGGAGCCGGCGGGAGCCTCAGCGGGGGCGCGGTGTTCGGCATCGCCATCGCGGCGATCGCGCTCATCGGCGGGATCTCCTACTTCATCTGGCATGACTCCCGGCGCCACGCCCCGCGCCGCGCGAGCTCGGCCGACGCGATCGTCGGCGGCAACGGGCGCCGCGCCGGGTCAAAGCCGCAGCCCAAGCCGCGCAAGCTGAGCCCGGCTGAGCGCAAGCGGCGCAAGCGGGGCCGGGCGCGGCCGTAGCACGGCGGGTTCGGCTGCTGCGGCGGTGGCCGGGGGCGGGCGGACGTGGGCGGAGCGCCCGGTTCGTACGAAATCCGGATCGCGCCGGGCGATTTCGCCTGTGAGTGACCTATAGCGGCGTTCTTGTTCCAGACCGCCCGCCCGGTTCCGGATTTCGAACAGATTTGACCCCGCGAGCGGGCCCCTCGCCCGCCTATTTGACCCCCACGGGCGGGTCCCTCGCCCGCCTCCCGCGCCCTCCCGGCTGCTCCCTCGTTCATTGCCGCCGCACATGACTCTCGTCGAACGCCTCAGATCTCCCAATCTTCCTGGCGGAGCCGGCGCCGCGCCTTGACCAACTGCCGGTCGACGGTCCGCCAGCTCGCCTCGGTCTCAGCCGCCATCTCGTTGTAGGTCCAGCCCAGCGCGTGCAGCCAGACGAGGCGCTGCTGGCGCTCCGGGAGGCACGCCACCGCCTCGAGGCGACTGCGCTGCTCGACGACCTCGTCTGCCGCGGGGACCAGTGAGACCGCGGGGATCTCGCCGGTGTCGTCGCGCAGGTCCTCCAGGAAGATC
>DASSZQ010000173.1:0-7464 GCA_035702755.1 Solirubrobacteraceae bacterium
GCGGAAGGCCGCTCAGGATGCCGCCAGCTCGCACCTCGGTGACACGGCCGGCCCGGCGGCGCCCCCGGCTCCGGCGGCGCCCGCCGCCTCGGCGCTGACCGACGAGCCGCCCGTCATGCCCGCGGTCCGCGCCGGGCTGGATCTCGGCCCCGCCTGTCAGCAGTGCGGCGGCATGATGCAGCGGACCGGCAGCTGCTACACGTGCGGAAGCTGCGGCTTCAACACTGGCTGCGGTTGATGATGTTGTAGTCGGTAGCGCAGTTTGTCCTGGCCACAGGCGCCGAAGACGTTCTTCCCGCCAGACAAGCTGCGCGACCGGAAAAGACCCGATGGAAAGGTCCGAGGCGCCGCAGGGGGGCGCCTCGGCTGCGTGTGGGTGTTCACGACACACCCGTTCGGTTTCGCAACGGTGACTTGCGACCCGCCGCCGCGATTGCGGCTGCACGCCCCGCGTGCACGCGGTCAAGTTGCCTGCGGCAACTTGATCAGGCTGAGGAGTTCGCGGTCGGCGACTGGAGCCCGCCTACTTCCCGATCTTGACGCGCCTGGTCAACACGAGGCGCTTGCCCTGCCTGACGCTCAGGAGCGTCGACAGCTGGTGGTACCGGCGCAGGAGCCGACGACCACTCGCGTTGATGCTGACCATCACCTTCGCCGAGCGCCCGGCGCGCACGGTGACGTTTCGGCTGCCGATGACCACCGTGCGTCTGATCGCACGAGCGGCGGCGGAGACGGCCGTGATCTTGCCGGACCTGACCGACTCGATCACGCTGAGCGCGAGGCTCGTCGGGCACCGAGTCCCGGTCGCGCCCTTGCACTTGAGCTTGACCGTCACTTTGGTCTTTGAGCCGAGCACAGTCGCGATCGAGGGCGTGCCGTCCTCGGTCTTGGTCTTCTTGCCCGTGCCACCCTTGCCCGTCGTCGAGCCCGGGCCGCCGGTTGGGGTGCCCGTCGATCCGACGCCGGCCGCGTAGGTGAAGGTCACCAATCCGTTGGGCCCGGAGTAGGACGACGGCTCGAAGCTGACCGTGCCGCCGCTCGGAACCATCGACGTGCCCGCGGCACCTCCTCCGCCTCCGCCGAAGTCCGGCGAACTGCCGTCATAGACGCCGCCGCCGCCACCACCGCCGCCGCCGGTGGCACCGCCTCCGCCTCCGCCTCCGGCGCCCCCGTCGTACGTCGGCGCGCCGAATGAATTGTTGTCAGGGTAGCCCGGATTGCCCCAGCCGCCCTTTCCGGCGACGCCATTGCCGCCGGGCGCGCCGGAGAGCCAGTACATCTGGCCGCTCTGGGCGGCAGCACCGGCCGCCCCGCCACCACCGCCGAAGCTCCCGCCGCCACCGCCGACCGGCCCGGGCGTCGGCGGGTTGTATGCGCCGCCGCTCCACGAGCCTCCGTCCGAGCCGTCACCGGGCCCGGCGCCGAACGTACCGCCGAGGTCGCCGCCGAAGCCGAGCGAGGCAAGGTGGTTACTGGAATCACGTCCGTACGAGCCGTCTCCGCCACCTCCGCCGGCGACGATGAGGCGCGACGCCACGGCCGGAGCCGAGACCGCAGGGGGACCGCCGACGGCGGGGGCCGGACCGGACACCGTCTGGACGTCGGAGCCACCACCGCCGCCGTCGCCGCTCAACGCCGGATACTGGAGGTACGGGTCATTCGTCGGGCCGCCCATGCTCTCGCCGCCGCCGTTGAAGCCGCCATGGGCGCCGGAGCACGTCGTCTGGTCATTTGCGAAGTTGGCGTCGGCACACGGGTAGGTCGCCGAGTTGGAGGCGCCGCCCTGGCCGCCCACCTCGATGTACAGAGTCTCGCCGGGGGTCACGGTGATCGTGCCGGTCGCAATCTGTCCGTGTCCCACGCCCGGGTTGCCGCCCCCCAACGCGCCGTACGCCGTCACGTTGATGGCCGTCACGCCGTCCGGGACGACCCACGACTGCTCGGCGCCCGTGTAGGAGAACGTCTTCGTGTCAGCGCCCGATTGCGCCGCAGCGACCGGCGCCGTCAGCAGCGCCGCCGCCCACAATCCGCCCAGCAGCCCGACCGCCACGCGCACGCCGGCGGTCCACAACCGATCAACAGTCATCGCCCAGTCCTGAGGTTGGTATCCCGGACGCCCCCGTGCGTGCAGCCCGCCGCAACGGTACCAGCGTTCGGTCAAAAGACAGACTGAAAAACGGACGCAGTGGATCCTTCGTCCGACCCTCCACAGTATGGCCGCTCAGCTCGCGAGGCTCTGGAGGCCGGCGATCAGGCGGCTGATGTATCGATGAAGGTGGCGGTTCGCCGTCAGACCCGCTGCACAGCGACGTCGTCGGCTTCGAGGATGCGCCGGACGGTCCCCTTCGACAACAAGATGTTGTGGTAGGCGGGTCTCTGCAGGAGCCGGATGTCGAACCTGCCAGCCGGGCACCGCGCAGACCGGCGTCCCAGTTGATGAGCTGAGGAACAGCGCCTCGGCTCAGGGCCAGCGTTCGCTCATTGCGCGCGCAGTGTCGTGCTGTGGCTGACCATGGTGGCGTCGCCGGCGAAGGCGAGGCCGGACATGGTGTCGGCGGGCCTGGGCTGGTACCGGTGTCCCGGGATGCTCGGCAGCCCGTAGCTGATGTCATGCAGCGCCACGTGGAGGGTTGAGTTCGTCGGAACCGTCAGGGCAAGCGGGATGCCCTGTGGCGGGAGCGCCCAGTAGATGAACTTGAGCTCACCCTGGCGGTCTGACGCGTTGAGCGGTACCGGTTGACCGTCGATGGAGGCGTGGTCAATTGGGCCGGTGCTGACACGGACCTCCAGCGCCGGGGCGTGCCTCGCCGACGCCAGCCACAGACGCACGACGCTGGTGGCGCCGTGCCGGGTCCGGCTCAGCAGCCGTACGGTGGGCGCCGGGAGAGGTGCGACGGGAGCCCTGGCCCCCCACCCGCCGACGGTGCTCATGGCGAAGAATTCGAAGTTGGCCGGATGCCTGCCGGCGGCGAAGAACTGGCGGGTGTACCCGTCCAGACGTGAGTCGCGCGTCAGCCAGCTCGCCTGTCCGGTGTCGGCGTTGAGCGCGTAGTTGATGGTGTCCGGACGCGGATGGGTTGAGTTAAAGCCCAGGCTGGCGGTGGCCAGCAGCAGAAGCCCAACCGAGCAGAGCGCGGCGACGCCCGGGATGACCCATCCCAGCCCGCGCACTCGCCCAGGGACCGAGCCAGGCGCGGGACGGAGGTACGGAATGAAGAGCCCGGCAGCCCCGGCCACGAACACGCCGATGAGCAGACCCACCACCGGCATGCCCGTCATCAGCTCCATGCGGGTCCCAAGCGCGAGCACAATGAGGGCCAGCACCGGCACGATGAGCACGATCGCCACCGCAAGCGGCAGCGCGACCGCTCCAGCCGTATGCCAGACGCCCGCGGGACGGCCGGACAGCCGCCATGCGCGGAAGCCGAGCGCAATGAGCACCGGGAGCACGAAGAGATAGGCCGACCCGGGCAGCGCCAGGGACAATGCCAGCGACATGACCGCGCCGAATCCCAGCGCGCCCAGAGCGAGGTTCTCTGGGCTCAGCCGCGTGAGCAAGAGCCGATAAACGGAGGCGAAGCACGCAACCGCGGCGAACGCGAGCGCCAGGAAGTACGGGGTGTTCTGGTAGCTGCCTACGAACGGCACGTTCAGGTCAGGCACCAGGGCCTTGGTTGCTGCCCACAGCAGCATCACCACGATGCCGGTCACCAGTACGGCCAGCGGGAAGATGAAGAACCCCCCGGTCAGGCCAGCAACCGTGATGGCGCCGCGGCGGCGACCCCACGCGGCGGTGAATCCGAACAAGGCTACGGCCAGGAAGCCGAGTGCGACGTCGACCGCGGCCGGATAGAAGATGGCCGCACCCGGCGCGATGTTGAAGGCGACCCAGTCGCCACCGCCGCGGCGTGTGGAGACACGGTTGCCGAGGTCGCGCGCCAGGGCGACCGCGTAGGAGCCGTCCTGCTGCACACTTGCCGGGCTGATGGTGGCGGTGCTGTCGCGCCCCGTGTGATAGTCGGTGGACCCGCCGCTGTAGTAGAGCGCCACGCCACCGGCGCCTTGGTCGAAGTACTCCTCGGCATCGGTTCCCGGTCGCAGATTGGAGACAAACAACGTCATCAGGGCGGGGATGAAGGAGAAGATGCGCGGGTGCGGCGCGGTCGCCACGAGTTGGCGCACGAGATCGCCGCTGTTGGGGCTGGTGCGGGCCAGGTAGACGGCGCCATGGCTTCCGCTGGTGTCGAAGTTCACGACGGTCGAGACGCCGCGCATCGCCGGATTCTGGGTCGCAAACGCGCGGGCGCCGATGTCCTGGCTCTCCTCCCCGTCGGTGAACACAAACAACACGTCGTTTCGCAGCCGCGGGCCGGTCCGCAAGGCGCGCGCCGTCTCAAGGACCGCCGCCACGCACGAGCCACAGTCACTGGCCCCCGGCGACTGCGCGACGGAGTCGTAGTGGGCGTTGAACGCAATGGCGCCCGTATTCGCCGTGCCCGGCAAGCGAGCGATGATGTTCGTCACCCGGGCGGCCACGTGACTCTCCGGGTCAAACCCCCCAACGACGCTCGTTGTCTGGATTGTCGGTGACAGACCCATCGATCGCAGCTGACCGATGATGTAGCCCCTGGCGCGACTGGCGCCCGGTGACCCCATCGGCCTCGGTACCTGCGCCAGGAAGCGCACGTCCGACATCGCGCGCGCAACCGAAAACTGGCCCGGCCCGCTGCTCACCGACACCGCCGGGGCGCTCAGTTCGGCCACGGCCACCCAGGCCGCCGTTCCGACAAGCACGGCAGCGGCGGCCCCCGCCAGCCAGCGGTGATCCCAGCGCCGCCACCAGGTCCGCTGTCCGCGCGTGAGCCCCGGCCGTTTGCCGGCCAGTGATTCCGGCCGGCCCTCCGCGACACCCGCTCCCCCCTGGAGCCGGTGAATACGTATCAGGTGCATGTGGCTCACCCTTCGTGCGACGCCAATCCCGCACGACGCTAACCACGACGCGCCACACCGACATCCGCCCCCAGCCCGGGGCGGACTCGGTACTGCCGCGCAACATCAGCCGAACTTCCCGGGGGCGTCCGGCGCGGGCAGCGCCGCCGGACGGTCGCCGCCGGACGGTCGCCGCCGGACCGCCGGCGCCGGGCGAGTCAGCCCTTCTGATCGTCGATGTAGGTCTGCGGATCCTTGTCGACCGGCTCAACTCCGGTCACATGCTCGGCCTCGAAGGCGGCGAAACGGACGCCCAGGTCATGGCGGATCTCCAGCGAGATGTGCTGGCGAAAGTCGGTCAGCCCCTCTCGCTCCTCCTCGCCCATGTGATCGCTGTTGGCCTTGTTGCATTCGGCGACCGCCTCATACCAGGCGTCGCTGCCAACCTCCTGCTGCTCGACCTTGGCCGCGGCGTCTCGGATCTCGTTGTGATCGTCGATCGCGTCCTCGGTCTCGTCATCCGGCGAGCTGCCGCCCCCGCCCCTGCCGAGCTGCACGAGCGTGGGGTAGAAATGGCGCTCCTCGGCCTCGGCGTGAAGGTCAAGCAGCGCCCGCAGCCGCTTCCAGACGGCGGTGAGCTTGTCGGTGTCCTGGCGAGGGATCTCCTCCAGGATGGCGAACAGCCGCCGCTGCTCCTGGTGGTCGTCAAGGATGAGTTGGGTGATATCCACGGCGTCGTACCTACCCCCGGGGGACCCTCTCCACGCCGGCAACCACCGTCTCTGTCCGAGCAGCTACCCCTCAGCCGGTGGGTGACCGTCCTACACGATCAGCCAGTCCGGCGTCCCATGAGTCGTCCGGGGCCACAGAATCCAGACATGACCGGTTCTGAGGCAGTGCGCGCAGAGCCATCGCCTCCACAGATCCCGCTGACCCGGCTTGACGCCACCGAGCCGGAGTTGATCGATGAGCTGCTGGCGGCGGTCCGGCGGGTGGCCGAGTCCGCCCGGTTTACGCTGGGCGACGAGGTGGAGGCGTTCGAGGCCGAATGGGCGGCCCACTGCGGCGTTGCCCATGCGGTGGGGGTCTCCTCCGGAACCGACGCGCTCGCCCTCGCGCTGCGGGCGGTGGGGGTCGGCGCCGGGGACGATGTCGTCGTCCCGGCCAACTCGTTCATCGCCACCGCGGAGGCGGTGACGCTGAGCGGCGCCTCGCCTCGGTTCGCCGACGTCGACCCGCGGACGGCGCTCGTCACCGCCGAGACGGTGGAGGCGGCGCTCACCCCCAGGACGCGCTGCGTCATCCCGGTGCATCTATACGGCCGGACGGTGGAGATGGAGCCGCTCATGGCGCTGGCGCGCGACCGGGGCGTGCACGTCGTCGAGGATGCGTGTCAGGCGCACGGGGCCCGCCTCGGCCCTCGGCGGGCCGGCGGGATCGGAGACGCCGGCTGCTTCTCGTTCTACCCGGCGAAGAACCTGGGCGCGTGGGGAGATGCCGGCGCCGTCGTCACCCCCCACGCCGGCGTGGCCGAGCGCGTACGGCTCCTGCGCTCTCACGGGGAGCGCTCCCGCCACCACCATGAGCTGGTGGGGACAACCGCCCGCCTTGACGCGCTCCAGGCGGCGATCCTGCGCGTCAAGCTGCGCCGGCTGGAGGAGGCAACCGCCGCCCGCCGCCGGGCCGCGGCCAGCCTCAGACACGCCCTCGGCCAGGCTCTCACCGACCTCACCGGCGCCTCCGCAGCCACCCCCCTCACGCTGCCCCCGGCCCCGGCCCCAGGCGGGGACGACGTGTTTCACCAGTTCGTCGTGCGCTGTGCTGACCGCGACGGTCTACGGCGCCACCTGACGCGCCGAGGGATCGAGACCGCGGTGCATTACCCCGTCCCCATTCACCTCACCCCCGCCTACGCGGGCTCTCAGCCGAGGTCTCTGCCGACCGCCGAGACGCTCGCCGCGGAGATCCTGTCGCTGCCCATCCACCCCCGCCTGGCGCCGGAGGAGATCACGCGCACCGCCGGCGCGGTCGCCACGTTCACCGCCGGCGCCGGCATCGAAGTCCGGGCCTGAGCGCCGGCGGCGGCCCACCGTCCGCCACGCCACCAGCGCAGAGTCGACGACGGCCGGCAGCGGGTCATCGGCCGCCCACACCGCCGCCTGGCGCGGCCCCCGCAGCGAGCCGATCCAGTCCCTCGGTGACAGCTCGCCGGCCCGCAGCCCGCCAAGAGCGCTGGGGATGTCGGTGACCAGCCGCACCCAGCGCACGTCGGGAGCGGCGCGGACGGGAGTGACCGGCAGGCCCTGGGACAGCCGCCAGGCGAGGAACGGAAACTCGACACCGGCGCGCGCCCCCAGCCCGTGCCACGTCCACGCGCGGCCGTTGATGTCCAGCAGGCGGAAGCTGCCGTCCCGGGCGTCGCGCTTGAACTCAAGCTCGATCAGCCCCGTCCACCGCAGCGCCTCGATGAGCGTCCGGCCCGGCCGCTCCACATCCGGCTCATCCAGCGTCTCCACCAGCGAGCTGGAATGGCCG